>JAJFUD010000046.1 GCA_021372585.1 bacterium | reverse complement strand
TCTTGCAATCACCTTGTTCTTTTCTTTTATGTCTTTCATGTCGGATATAGTATACTATTTCATTCCCTGAACGTCCAACTCTCTACAGTTCTGAAAAGAATTCACCTCGATCTCCCATAAGCCCTGATCTTCCCATTTTGAACCACCAGCTCAAATGGATTCCACTGGTTCATGAACATGACAGAAGCCACCAATAGCGTGAAAACCTTGCAACTTTTTCCTTTACACTTTACCAAAGATGGCAATTTATGGCAAATCAGTCCGAATTCCAGTGGAATGAAAAGAAACACTTTTTTCATGATTCAGAAGTAATCTTTTCGTTTATGGATAAAGGCATTTTTTATCTTCCCGTAAGATCCTTTATGGAAAAGGTCGGTGCCAAAGTCACATGGGAGCCTGATACCCGGCACATTATGATCCGGTACAAAAATACGACAAAACTGATTATTCTACAACCTAATCAATACGCTGTTCAAATAAGAAAGGATCGATCCTATATACCCTTGCGTCATTTGGCTGATTTTTTTGGGTGGGAAGCCGGTTGGAATGTCATCCATCAAAAAGCGATTCTGTCAGAACTGTAGAGAGTTGGACGTTCAGGGAATGAAATAGTATACTATATCCGACATGAAAGACATAAAAGAAAAGAACAAGGTGATTGCAAGACAGTTTTTTGCGCTTTCCTCCCCGATTCGTCTGCAGATATTACAGTTATTAACTGAAAGAGAGCACTGCGCCTGTGAATTTCCCGAACTGCTCCAAATTAGCCAACCGAATGCTTCCCGTAACCTATTCGTTCTGAAAAAAGCCGGCTTGATTACCTCCTACAGAGACGGACAACGCATCATCTATAGCTTGGAGTCGAGAGAGATTCAACACTTGGCGAACAGGTTAAATGAACTTATTGAATCTAATACAGGTTTAACTTTTACATTAAAAGACGCGTACACTAAACTAATTAAAAGGAATAGAAGAGAAGATGAAACTGACAAGCAATAAATGGTTACGAAGAACGATAGATGTTTCCGTGGTTGTGGTTGTGATCGGTTTCTTGGTGTTCGGGTATTTTAAGTACACCAAGACAGATACGACTTTTACCGGTCAGCTATCCCGTCAGGAAGTCCAGGCAATACTCTTGAAAGAGTATCAGGATTCCAGTATTTCTCCCAATATCGGCACAGGATCTCTGCAGTTATTAATGAGAAAAACTCGTGAATTACCTGCAGAATGGCTCTCCCGGTCTAAATTCTTCTCTACTATTCTTGCCAAGAACCGGATAGACCGAATTGGTCTATCTACGCAATCCTGTGAAGATTCGTGCGGAGGTGTCAACGAAGGGTATGCTTACCCGATCCCCATCAACCAATCTGAACTGAGAAAACTCCAGATAGAGACTCCCAAAACCAAATATCCGGACCTGATCATCCTTGATGTAAGGGGAGAACAGGCTTATCTCGAATCCCATATTCCGGGTGCGGTCTATGTCCCGATGACTGAAATTGTAGAGACCGTCTTCCCGATGAACCGATGGCTTCCCATTGTCGTAGTCGGGAATAATTATGAAGAGACCCGGATTGCCTCCGAGGCTTTATATCGAATGCTATTTCATTTTGTGTACCGATTCCAGTACCCTTATCCCTATTGGAACGGTGAGAAGGAGACATTTTTAGCCAATGGAATCTAAACAAAAGACCTACATCCCTTATGTGATCCTTGCGGTTGTCTTTCTCCTGGCTTTTTTTTCAGTTCGGTATTTTCTCCAAACCGGCGCCATCGTCCCCTCCGCCAATTTTAACGCAACGGATCAGGCTGCTCAAGCCCCTCAGGAAGAGGAAGCCCAGGTTAAGCCTGAACCGCCATATGTTTTCTGGCAGGTAGAAGGACAGGAATGTGTCAGTTGTGTGGCTCAGAAGAAAGCGTTGGAAGAGGTCAAGCCTAATTTAACAGGCGACATCAGTTTTGAAATCAAGAACGTTTTAGACGATGCGGAGCTGGGAGAATACTTTGATATAAAAGTACTGCCCACCCTGATGATTTTTGATTCCAAAAACAGATTGGTTTTCCGTTACGATGGAAATTTGGACTCCTCTCAGCTCACAGAGCTTTTCACAGAATTAGGTGTTGTAAAGCCTTAATCTGGTAAGGAGATAACCATGGTCCAAGAGTGGGGTTCATCTTTAGTTGAGCATATTCAACACGTCATCCAAGGCAAACAGGAAGTGATTCAACTGCTGGTGTACACCTTCCTCGCCAAAGGTCATGTCCTGTTGGAAGACGTGCCCGGCGTCGGAAAGACTATGCTCGCAAGATCGTTTGCACAAAGCACGGCGATTCAGTTCCAGCGTATTCAATTTACCCCAGACCTGCTCCCAAGCGATATTACCGGTCTCTCCATTTTCAACCGCAAAGAAAACGATTTTGTTTTCAAACCGGGACCCATCTTTACGGACGTACTCTTAGCCGACGAGATCAACCGCGCTACCCCGAGGACCCAATCGGCACTTCTGGAAGCCATGGGGGAAAAACAGGTCACCATTGACGGGCACACTCACCTTCTCTCCCCGTTTTTCTTTGTGGTAGCCACCCAAAACCCGATCGAATTCGAAGGCACTTTTCCTCTGCCGGAAGCCCAGATGGACCGTTTTATGACCAGACTTTCCCTGGGATATCCCGGACCTGAAGACGAGATGAATTTCCTGAAGCTCTCCCATCAGGTACACCCTATCTACCACCTCCAGGCAGTCACAGACAAAAAAGCGATCGAATCTGCTCTGGAACAAGTAGAGAAAGTGCATGTCAGCGATTCCAACTTACTCTATATGGCTCGTATCGCAGAAGCCACGCGAAAACACCCTTCCATGACCCTGGGGATCAGCCCCCGCGGTAGTTTGGCAACCATTCAGATGGCCAAAGCCCGTGCTGCCTGGGACGATAGAGATTTTATCCTTCCCGACGATATCAAATACCTCCTCCCGTTCACCTCCGAGCACCGCATGAGCCAAACGATGGAATCCCGCATCAAAAAAGAGAGTATCCACAACATACTGTTAGAAATCCTCTCCACGATAGAGGTTCCTGTGTGATCACACGCCGGCTGACACCTTTGCTGGTACTGACAGGTACCGTGCTGGTCAGCCACCTGCTGTTCACCAATCCGTATTGGCTGGTGGCGGATCTTTTCGTAATCGTCAGCTGGATCGAGTATTTTCAAAGCTTTCGTGCGTTTCAGATGGTCACCCTTTCCGTCTATTCAGATGCTCACCGTCTCTTTGTCAATGAAGGATTTCAGGTCGAATACACGCTCAACAACCCCTCCCGGTTCGATTTCCAGGTTCAACTGTTACCGGCAACCAACTCTTACGGTGAGATTCGGAAGCTCCAGACCCTCTCTCTGGCGAAAAACCAAACGAGTAAGATTTCTCTGCCGGGCACTTTCTACGAAAGCGGCGTTTTCAGTTTAGGCAACGCCTTGGTCCTTACCCGTCATCCTCTCTCCCTGTTCTCCTTCAGCAAAAGTGTCCCCCTGGAAGAAGAGTGGATCGTCTTTCCCCAGATTGAATCCCTGGTTTTCCGCAAAGAAGCCTTGCGTGATATGCTCCCCGGCCGGCGCACGGAATACCGCCTGTTGGAAGACTACACCTCGCTACGGTCGATTCGACCTTACGAATCAGAGCCGATCCAGCGAATCCACTGGAAGATCTCCGGAAAACTCGACCAATGGATGGTCAAAGAGTTTGAACATACCGCAAGGGGGCGTTGCCATTTGGTCATCGACCTGCAACTCCCGGAATCGATCTTTGCCCGTGAAGTCTGGTCAGAACTGCGTAACCTTTACGAAAACCAGGCAGTGGATGCCGCTTGTGCCATGATTCACCAGCTGTTCCTGAACCAGGCAGCCATCCACCTCTGGATTCTCGGAAGATCCGCTGTACACCTTCCACCGGTGAAGGAAGAGATCGCCTTTTTCGAGGCACTGCTTCGCCAAAAGGGTGAACCGCCAAGCCCACTTCCTTTGCAGGAAACCCTTAGCCGACTCGAAAATTATATGCAATTCCCGGATACGGTCATCATCCTGACCATGCACGTAAATGAAGCGATCCTGGCTCCTTTACTGCGTCTTCGCAGTCAATGCTCGAAGATCATTCTTCTGCTGATGCCGTATGGCTATCGGGAGAATGAAGCCCAGCCTAGGCAGACCTGGTACTCGGTCTTACCGGATGCGAAAGCCCTTCTGGAATACAGAACACTCCTGTATGAGAACCAGATCATGATGCAGTTGATCTCAGATCATCTTTCCCTGACGGAGGCAATTAGCCTTGTCCCGTAAAACCGTCTCTCTTTTTTATCCTTTGTTAATTTACCTGTCTTTGATTGATCCAATCTCTCTATTCTCCATTATCCCGATTCTCTTTTTTCTTTTTAACCGTACCCTGAAACGGTACTCCTGGCTGTATTTCATTATGGGAACTACTTCCCTGTTAATTGCCTTTTTCTTTTTCCAGATGACGACGACGCACGAATTAATCGCGATTATCAGTGCTTCTGTCATCGCTCTGATCCTTCGTGAAGCTGACAAAGTGCCCTTCTGGGTGATCCTGATGATCTGGCTGGCGTTGCTTGGGTGGTTTTCCGGTCCTTTAGCGGTCTTTTGTGTATTACTGGTGGTCTGGATGGAGTGGGAATGGTACAAAAAAATCGGTATCACCGTCGTCCTGCTGATACTCCTGTTCTTCCCCCTTCCCCTGAAAACCTCTGTCTGGTGGCTTCCGAAATACAATGTCACCCGAGAAGCGGAACAACGGTTTGGATTTCACAATTACGAAGGGAAATATCATCAAACTGCCTCTGAGAGTGACCCGGGAGCGGGAACCCAATCGGAACAGGTCTCTTTTTCCCGACCAATGACATGGATGGACAGTATCGTAGACTGGACCGTATTCATCCTGATGATTTTGATGGTCCTGATCCTGGTCAGAATGCTCTTTATGCTTCGGCGTATCAAGCAAAAAGCCAGTCCCATCATCATGCGTTCTATCCTGATTACCGCTATCTCTACCGTCTTTATCGGATCATTGGCGTTTTTCTACCGGTTTGTGTTGATGAAATTCAAGGACTTACCGCCGGATTCCCCCATCACTGCCATTCTTCAGCAGTTTAAGCAACCGGAGACGCTCTCTCCGGCAACACCGGGGAATGTGGCCCCCATCATCACCGTGATTCGCAATTTCCCTCCTGCAGTGCAGTACACTGTGCTGGCTGTGATCACCGTTTGCATGCTGATCGGAATCATCCTCCTGACCAGACTGCTGGTGGAATTATTCCAAACTTCCCTTGTACCCGACAGGGAGATCGATTCTGAAGTCGTGCTGAAAAAAGCGGAGACACTGCGGAAACTGGATTGGGAGGAGTTGAAGTCACTTCCCATCGCTGAAATGATCGACTATATCTACACCGGACTCCGGGCAACCCAGCCTCAGGCAGACCATCTTACCCCGTACGAATACCTATCCCGCTATCCCTCCGATGCCCTGAAAACCTTAACTGACTGGATCGTTCGCTTACACTACGCCCCTGGCGGGCATTTCACCCTCCCCTCCCTGGAAAAAGTCCGTGCCATCTACACCTCCCTCATCTTCCCCACGGGGACGGGGTTCTTGGGCACACTCTCTTAATGGGGTTATGCGGTTTTTTTCGGGATTGAACGGATCACATATAAGAAACCGTCCTGTGTTACTCTGTTGACATCCCTGATCCTTATCGTTTAGGTTCTTGATGCAATAGTGTGGTCCTATCAAAATTAACGCTAATACCGCGAGTTCATTCTCGTAATTCACGCTACTTGCGCGAATATAATTTCGGTTTATACTTACGCTATGATACCAAGAATAATAGAAAAATTGATCACAGAAAGACTTCTTCATACTACAAAATCCGTGGTCCTTTATGGACCCAGACAAGTGGGTAAGACGACCCTGGCTCATCATATCCTCGATCAACTTACACTCAAAACGCTCCGAATCAATGCAGATGAAAAGATTTACTCTGATGTTTTGGCTAGTAGGGATTTGAATAAAATGAACCAACTCATCCAAGGCTACGAGGTGTTATTCATTGATGAAGCTCAACGTGTTGAAAACATTGGCATAAACCTGAAGATCATCATTGACCATCACCCCGAGATGAAAGTTCTTGCCACAGGCTCCTCCTCCTTTGATTTGGCCAACAAAATATCCGAACCTCTCACAGGCCGTATCTGGTCTTTTCACCTTTTTCCCATCAGCTGTGAAGAGCTCCTCTTACAAACTACACCCTTCGAATACCACCGAAACCTGGAAACCTATCTTTTGTATGGCACCTATCCTGAGATTCTTTCTTATCCTCTCGAGAAAGACAAAATTGCCTATCTTCAGCAGATATCGCAGGCATCCTTGTATAAAGATATTCTGGAGTTTGCGGATATTAAGCATGCCAATAAAATCACCAAACTGCTCCAACTTCTTGCTTATCAGGCAGGCAATGAAGTTTCCCTGAGCGAACTTGGCAATTCCCTGGAACTCAGTAAAGAAACAGTAAACCGTTATATCGATTTGCTCGAAAAATCTTTTGTTATATTCAGATTGAGCGGATTTAGCCGAAATTTACGAAAAGAAGTCAGTAAAATGGATAAGATCTACTTTTATGATCTTGGCATCCGAAACAGTCTGATCGGTAATTTTACTCCTCTTCATCTGCGCAATGATGCGGGTAGTTTATGGGAAAACTTCCTGATCATCGAACGAATGAAGTATAATCACTATCACCAGCTTTATCGGAATACCTATTTTTGGCGAGTCTATACCGGAGCTGAAATTGATTACATAGAAGAAGGAGAGGGTAATCTTCATGCCTATGAATTCAAATGGAAGTCCAAGTCTTCCCGCTCTGGGGATTCCTGGCTAAAAGCATATCCTGATGCTCATTTCTCAGTCATTCATCAGGAAAATTATCTCCCCTTTATAAGTGACCCAGAGCGATTTGCAGTTCCTTGAGCTATTCGGATACCAGGGAACGCCGTTGTGATAGTATTTCCATTGCTCATCAAGCAGGTATAATAATACTAAGAAATAACAAAGGAGTATGGATGAGTATCGAGCATGTGGTAAGAAAGTTTAAAATTGACCAGGAACCTAATGATTTTTCTTATTGGAAAAACAAATCCTTTCAGGAACGTATTGATGCGTTGGAAACTATCAGATCCGAATATCATGCATGGAGATACGGCGATGCTGAGCAAAGATTTCATCGAGTTTGTCGCATTGTTAAACAAAAACAAGGTTAAATACCTTGTAGTCGGGGGGTATGCGGTAGCCGTTCATGGATATCCTCGTTACACTAAAGATCTTGATATTTGGATCGACATCTCCCCCTGCAATATTCAGCAACTGCTTGCTGTTATTGGGGAACGTTCGCAAGATATTGCAGACTTGGAAAATTTAAAGTAGCAAAATACCCGGTTATCGCGGGTTGACATGCCCGACGTCCCCAAGGGGACGGAGTTGTTGGGAATCCTTGCTAAATGGGATTATGCAGTTTTTTTCAGGATGGTTTAAACCACACAAAAAAATCCCTTTGTTACCCTGACGGCTCTCTGATTCGCACGGTTTGGGTTTTGGCTTCCCACTCGACTTTGGCACCTAAGGCTTCTGCAAAGAACCGAAGTGGGGTATATATCACGTTCTTCACTATTTCCGGAGACGCATCGAGCGGTACTTCCCTGTCATTGACTTTACCAAACGGCACCCCTACCTGAAAGGAGATCACATCATCGCCAATAAAAATGGTGATTTCACGAGTCCTGCTATCCCAATCGGCTCTGAAACCACAGGCAAAACAATCGATGATATCCATGAAGGGGACTATCGTCCGGTTTTTCCGTATAAAGGGGGCGCCTGCAAACAACACTTTCGCATGATTTAGCACGACTTCTTTGGATCCAATCGTCAAATCGATATATAGGGATCGTGTAAAATAAAAGGTGATCAGCTCAGACGTGGTATCCGGGTAGCGCAGGGTGACGCTCCAGCTGTTTTTGCCGATACAATTTCCTAACGTGTCACTGGGCAGGATCATAATCCCATCCGGACCTGCTTTGATGGGTACTTTCCCTTCCAGAACGGTTCCCGGTTCCGTCTTCAGCACACAATTAAAAGTATACAGGTCGGTGGTCCATCCAGTTGTTTCCTCCAGGATAGTTGTATCCGGAAACAGCACCTGGTAGCGACTTTTGTTCTCAAGAGAGGTAGTCTGTATTCGGCCATACTGTTCATTCCTGGAAGAGTTGGTTGCTTTTAGCTCAATGGAGGAGGGTTCCGATTCACCCCAGCCGGGAGCCAGAGAAAGCTCCACCAATGCCGTCTCCATTGGATTAAGAAGGACCGAAACCGTTTGGGAGACAGGGTATTCTTTTCCGTTTATTTTCCAGGTATCGTTCCCCATAAAAGGTTTCTGGTTGAAGATTTCCAAACGAAACTGGTCCACCAGGTTTCCCCGGTTCACCAGCCAGGCTTTTGCGGAAACAGCCTTATCTTGGCTGAGTGCCACCGTTTCTCGTTCGGTAATCCAGATCATCACAGGCTTTATGGTCTCCGTTAACGGGACAAATCGGGATTGGTACACTTGTTTGGTCATGATATCCTGCACAAACAGGATGCAAAACGTATTTTCCATCTTTACCAGAGGGTCTACGGTTGTTTGGAGATGACAGCACCAAGACTCGTTTTTTTGGAGTTGCGTACTTCCTTCCTCACCGGTTATCGGGCTCCCATAGGCATCACTTCGCTCAGGATTCGGTAATGCCAGTAGGTCCCGAACCACGTAATGGTGCTCTTTCATTCCGTTTTCCGCATCGAACAGAACGCCATGCTCCGCCAGCACACAAAACAGTCTGAGGTCGTCCCATCTCTCCTGATCGGTCGCTTGCAGTGTAGCGCCAACGGTCAGCTCCCGGTTGGTTGCCTCCCATTTCGCCGTGCCCGAC
>JAJFUD010000034.1 GCA_021372585.1 bacterium | reverse complement strand
AGAAAGATACTACACTGCCAATTACTTTGGCAGCCTGATTAAGTGTGTCAAACGGGTAATGAAAGCAACCGGTCCGATGTCCAGATTGAAAATGCATGATAACATGGATTATGCGATGTCTGAATTCAAGATTGATGCGGAACCGGCCGATACGATATATCTTTCCGTTGATGAATTATTGAAAATCCATCATTATACCCCCACTTTGGATGATATGGAAAAGGTATCGGTGGATAAGCGAGAGGAAAATCTTCGGCGAAAAATAGAGTCCATGTTGATCGTGAAAAATAAATTTTTGATTGGAGCCTTCACCGCATTGCGGGTTTCCGATTTTAACCGACTCCGGGAGGTCAATATTAAGGAAAACACGATCCGCATCAAACCCCGAAAGGGTACCCGTAAAAATGAGGACGTCGTAATACCCATACACCCGGTTATTCGGGAGATCATCGACTCCGGGTTTGATATTTCCACAAAAATAAGTGATCAGAACATCAATGAGCGGATCAAAGAGGTTTGCCAGTTGGTGAAAATCAATGAACTTGTTTCTGTTTCCAGGACCGAAGGAGGTAGTCTGGCTGAACACGTCTTTCCAAAATACAAGCTTGTTTCGACGCACACGGCACGAAGATCAGGCGCAACCAATATGTATCTGGCCGGGATCCCGGCTATCAGCATTATGAAAATAACCGGCCATCGAACTGAAAAATCATTCATGAAATACATTAAAATCAGCCAGGAAGAAAATGCGAGATTACTTGCTGAACATGCTTTCTTCAAACTAGGAGAAAGTTTTATAAAGGGGGATAAAAACTAAACTTATGGAATATATATAGACATGATAGTTAAAGACAGAGCGTAGCTTTTTAGCTTAGTATTCGGCTACGCTCCTGTTTGCTGCTTACTTCTTTCTCCACCTTTTTCTCTTTGAGAAAGTGAACTTCCGGCAGCAGTTTTACTCGCTTTACTATTTCTTCCATCTCGAAGAACTTTCGAAGCAGCAGAAGCAGCGGCTTTGCTAGTGACCTTTTTTGTCATACTTTCAAGAATTGTATTCAATCCAAACAATACAGGTGGATTGATTCCTGCTTAAAGTCATTTTACTATATGGTTGACCTCATAAACCAGTATTTAAATAGAGATAATTGATTTCCAAAAATGTTTCCATCTTTTCCCCCTTGTTTTTGTAGAGTTATTATGTTCAGATTTCCCATTATAAAAATCCTCTTGTTTTTTATCCCATTTTTCAGCATTAATTATTTTATTTCGTCTAATCCAGTAATGAGACTGGCATGGAAAATCCCAATTACCAATGGATGGATAGAGAGAAATCGCTTCTCCGTCATATTTCAATTGCCAGCCATCAGGAGATAACGGAGTAACGACTTTTTCGCTACAACCACAGACACATAAATGAATGACTACTGAATATTTCATGGAAACGTACAACACTCCTTCACTAATTACATCAGGCATGTATTCAACAAATTGAACTGAAAGTTCTTTAACCTGCGGCATATTCATTGAGTACATCGTTATCATTTATTGAATACACAGAGTTAACCTCGCAGATTATATCGTGGTAAAAGCCTAACATCTTTTTCCATTTTATTATAGCATGTATAGCAGCTAAGGCATTGAGCTCCGCAATTTGGATATTGCTGGCATACACATCATCTTTGGCATCGTCACCACCAAATGCCTCCTTAATATGCCCATAATGTTCCGGAAATCCAGATGTTATTCGAACCAAACCTGAAAGTTTGTTTTCAGACAAATTGACTCCCAGCCCGGAATCAATAAAAATCAATCCTTTATTTATCAAATAACCTGCAATTTCTTTTCTTACACAAACGCTATCGACACTTAAAAAGATATAATCCATTTCCTTTAGTACCTCAATATTATCTGGTGTAATCTGCTCTTTATGAGGAATAATACATTTATGCATATTACTATATTTTTGAGCTAAGTATTCCACCTTCGGAAGTTGGTTTTCCAACTCTTCAACGGATGCTGCTCCCGGAGTACGAAAGGCATTATGAGTATTAAAAACGTCCAAGTCATACAGGTGTATCTCACGAACAGGTGTTTTCGCTACAAAATCAAGGATATATGAACCAGTTCCACCAACTCCAACTAACGCAATTTTCAGAGACTGAAATAATTCATTGAGATATGTAACATTAGCTCTGCTGGCATTAGTATCCATATAGACCATCGGACTGTTGTCCTCATACACTAAAATTGGCCTTTTTAATTTGTCACACGCTCCCTTATCAAGGTTTAAAGCAGGAGAAGATATAATACTTACGTATGTCGATACCTTATCGTAATAGTCAATATAATTGCGGCCGTCTGGATGACACGAAAGATAAAAATCGCTTACAATATCAGCAAATAAAGGCTGCTTCTGAGGAGAATTCACGAGCGATGGCACAAAGCTACCATTAATATTGCATGGTCGCTCTCCCACAAAATAAGCGGTGTGATCCTTAGGCTTACCAACAATGTTCCCGGATGTCGTTAAACTCATCACTAAAAGACCAGACTTTATTTCTTTTGAACTATTAAGATAGGGTATGTGGTGGATAGCTAAGTATCCACCGCATACCTCTATCTCGTAATTTTCATTCTGCAATCTGAGCAGATCTGAACTACGATTGATGAGTGCTTGCGACATTGAAATTCATATTATTTTTAACAAACACTTCAGCTCCTTGCGACAGCATACCTTTGGGATTCTGATAAGGTCCATCAGTATATTTTACTTTATAACCTCGACTAGGGTCATAATTACCGAAAGCGAATATAACAACCTCTTCATAAGTAATCTTTGGCTTGTCGAATTTCTTCGGTGATCCATTTACAATGATTACTATATCATTGACGTGGTGACGAGATACAAAACGTTCTACTCCAGGTCGGGCTAAATCAATCACTTCATCTTTTGTAATGAGATCGTCTTTCCAACCACCGGGAAGGTCAAGATATATTTCATCTTCTTCCGGAATTTTACCTAACTCCCGGATTTGAATCCCTCTGATATACTGTTTGTACCAAGTATATGCGACATTGTTGATGGTAAAGTGTAACTTCTTCTTGACGAAGAAATACTCAGTTTCTGGCCTGGCCAGATTAACTGATTTTTCGTTTTCTATCAGTTCATCCTTGTAAGGTTTGCTGATAGACAGAAATAACTCGGTATCCAATAAAATACCAGCTAATTGTTTCAGCTCCGCACCAGTTTTGTACTGGTCAAAAGTTTCATACTCTTTCCCTTCAATAATAAATTTTAAGGGATTTTTTTGTTTGTGCGTATCAGGCGCCCCATTATTTGAAATCATAATATAAAAATTTTTGGTGTTTTTTTAATCGTTGCTCAAGAATTATCTTGTCGTTAATCAAAGTCTATCTTTTTGCTCTGCTTTTTATTAATTTCAAATTTGAATCAAATAGCTTCTATACAATTTCATTTTAGAGGACAGCTTAGCAAGAGCTCTACTTTATTTTGAAATTACGTTACGTGATCCAAACAGCCAATTGTTCTCAATTCTCTTCTTTTTACATAGTCATTATACCATAAAGCGTGACATTTTTTTATAACTTTGAAGAAACTAGCGTGTTGCAGAATTACTTGTCACGCTTTCAGGTATAATTAAATGTTACAATAATTATGGATGTAGCAGGAAGTAAAAGGCAAGCTATTACGTCATATTCTGACGAAGATTTGTTTTTTCTAATGTCTTTAAAAGATAAAGAAGAAACTGAAGCTCAAGAGGCCTTTCGAATATTTTATAAAAAGTATGACAGATTACTATGGTCTCTATGTTATTCGGTTTGCAGCAAAATAGATATTTCTAATGTTGAAGAATTAGCCAAATGTGTTTTTAACAATACCATGATTGCGATCTATGAACATCCAACATATGATGCTAAAAAAAGTAAGTTATCTACATGGATGTCAAGAATAGCATATCATGAAACCCTTGATCTTATATCTGATTTTAAAATTAATGATATTAAGAAAAATGTTCCTTTAAACGAAAAAATAGTAGAGGCAGTTCCGGATACAGAAGAAATTATTGATATTGAGACTCCAGAAAAAAAATTATTAAGTGAGGCATTAGACCAACTGACTGACAGAGATCGAGAAATTCTTCTAACCTGCATGATGTACAAAGAAGAACACAAGCACACACCAGATGAGATTTTATTAGAATTAAGTAATAAGTACAATACGACAACTGTTAATATTCGACAAATAAGAAAAAGAGCACTGGATAAGGTAAAAGCTTATATAACTACAAATGCTGATTTATTAAGCTAAATATCGATGACTATGGAAAATAAACTTAAAATATACGATGAAGATTTTGAGGATTATCTTGAAAACGCACTAAAATCTTATGGGTATTTATTTCCGACAACAGATGATCAAATGTCTTGTTGCGAGGAAAGTTTGGAGGAATTTCCTTTGCCCGAAGAATTTGAGTCTCCCGGCTTTGTATTTGCTAATAAGGGAAAAAGAAAATTAGAGAAAAAATATATTGTTCCAGATAATCCAGAAGCAGAAAGGAATTGGGCGTTGGCAGCCAGAGAAGGGAAAGATATTCCTGAAGACATTCTCTCGAAAATGAAGAAAGATAAGGCAGAGGCTAAGAAAAGACAGGATGGAAATAAGTGATTATAGAAAGAAGGAGTTAGCCAATTTGGCTGAATTTATCTCTACTGATTATTGTCCCCAAGGTCAGGTTCTTCCTGAATTGATAGCAGAACAGTCAGGCATTACCTATAATTATGGGGAGTATGGAGATCACTTTGATGGTCTTCTTGAACATGATTCTGGAGAATTTCATGTTTACTTAAATACACAGTCTATTCTATCATCAGATAGTGCTCGCCTTAGATTTTCGTTTGCTCATGAATTGGGACATTACTTTATTGACGATCATCGTAATGCCTTAAAAACGGGTAAATCGTTACATAAGTCTTACTACCGATTTTTACGAAAAAATGTTGTTGAGACTGAAGCTGATTTTTTTGCTTCGAACCTGCTAATGCCATTAGATCGGTTTAGAAAGCATGCCCGGCAAACCAAAAAGTTCGATTTTTCTTTAGTTGAAAATTTGTCAAAAGAATTTGGGACGAGTCTTTCTGCCACTCTTCTTAGATTTATAGAGGTTAATACTTATCCTATTATGGTTGTATTTTCAAAGAACAATACGATAGAGCGCTATTGGAGTTCAAATGATTTCCCCTATAAATACTTTTTGGAACACTCATCAAAAAAACTTCCGCCTTTAACTGTGGCAGGAGACTATTTTAATCATGGAATTAAGTGTGAAGATACAGAGCCTGTAGATGCATGTGAATGGTTCAGTTCCTATAGAGATATTAGAGGTATAAAACTTAATGAAAAATGCATCTATCCTACTTATAACAATACGGTAATTAGCATCATTTGGTGTAATTAAAATAACTCAATTATCTAATAATGATGCTATTAAATTCTATATAAATTTGTAGAAATTTCAACTCCCTGAGCAAATACAAAGAAATACGTAAAATTGAAGATATTCTCAATTTAGAAACAGGTGAGAATATTACCGCTTCCACATTGCTTGAAAATATGGACAGTGATGATATTGTTTTATTAAGAAGGAGACTGCGTACTGCTAATAGGGAAGGTAAACCAATATTGGTTTGTGCAGAATGCGCAACTAAGTTGGAATTGAGATCTAATAAATTGAGTCGAAAACGAAGGGAAAAAGACTATTATTTTTTCAAGCATTACAAAGATGTTAACGAGTGTTCAATAAAAACAAACTCTCGTTTACCCATTGGTGTCCTATTAGCTCGAAAATATGAGAATGTCAAAGAAAGCATACCGCATATAAATTTAAAAAATCACTTAGGTTATATCATTGAGCATTTTCATTCGCCTGAAAAAATAAGCATAGATAATAAATTCTACTTCGACAAATCGGGTAACGGTGAAAAGCGAAAGCCAGATGTATATGCCCTAATTAATGGTAGAGAATATGCCTTTGAAATACAATTGAATACGACATTTCTCAGCGTCATCGAAGAACGCGAAGCATTCTATGAAAGAAATGATGTATCCATAATTTGGATTTTTAAATACTTCCCGTTGGAAGAAGAAATCCAAAGATTAACACAGAAAGATATTTATGTCCCCAATAGGCTGAATGCGTTTGTCTTAGATGATGACATGCTTGATCTATCCATTAAGCAAAAGAAATTGCATCTTAAAGTCTTTTATAAAACCTTCTCTGTTGATAGGGGGAAAATTTGCAGTCAATGGAAAAATAAAGTTACAACTATAGAAAATCTCAATTATGGGGATAATTACAAGCCTTTCTTTTACGATTCTTTTGCGGATAAAGAAAAAGCAAAGCAAGAATTAGAAAGAATCCAAGAAGAAGACAGAATTAAACAAGTACGGATCCAAAAAATTAGGCGACAAGAACAGGAACGATTAGCAGAACAAAAGCGGATAAAGCAACAAAAAATATTGAGATGCAGGACGCTGATAAAGGCGATACAATCAGAATTAGATTTGTTAAATGAGAAACAATTAGAACTGATAAAAGATAAAGAGAATTTGAAATATAAGATTGAAACGCTCCAAGCCCAAAGTCAGGAAATTTCTGAAAGATTAAGTGATACAGTCAGCATCACCGGTAAGATGTACAATTATCTAAAAAAATATAGTGGTCAGCCATGGACTTATATGTCCAACCCTTTAGATAAATATTGCGATATCTCTTCCATCAAAAACAAATTTTGTGAACGAATAAAAGCAATTGACAATACTAAGAGAGAAATTAAAATTAAATTAGAAAAAGAAATACTTCCAAGAAAAACTCTTATAGTTGAATTTTCAGTCAGAAACATTGGGGGGATAGAATATTCCATAATTCCTCCCAAAAAAAAATACGAGGGACTTGTAGAGAAGTTCCCAAAAGAGATAAAGGTGATAGATACAAAAGATTTGGGAACAATATTCGAATCAAATTGCCTCAAATATGCCTGATATTTCTTTTTTTCGTTGGTATATGCAGAATGAAAATAACTTAAAGACTTTTCTGATGGATTTATCGTCCAGAAGATCCGATACCCTTTCTCAAGAAACGGAACTGACAAATCAGCTTAATAAAGTATCTCAAGGTGAAAGTCTCTGCATAAGCGAATTGGACGGCGACATTATCAGTTTGCTTGAAGAAGAACAAAGCAAGATTACGACATCGATTACAGACTGCAAAGTTAAAATAAGTAAGGCTCGCGAAATCCTTTTACTTTCTTCAGTAAGAAAAGACACTCTTATAAGAAGGGGAAAAGTATGTCAGCAATATATTGATAACCTTTGAACCTGCCGATTTGTATCGTCCATGTATAACACGGACCCTGCTGACCCCGTCAGTGCTTACTGGCGGGGCTGTCAACTCGATTACCACCAGTTATTACTACATCAGGGTATAATTTTTAATATATGTTTTCCAATCTACGCCAAAAGGAATTTTTATGAAGTTACCATCAGGTGATATCAATATTTTTGTCGGATATCCTGATACTTCAAATAAATCATTTGTCTGTTTGTCAATCTCGCTTACTGGAAATGTATAATTATTCTCTGTCATAAAATCAGAAAGGTTTTGAGAACCAAACGAAAAAGTATAAATTTTCAATTTGGAATTTTCCACGAGGGCGTAAGAAGTGCAATTTTTGCGGGAGTCACTGCTCCAGGAACTGATAACATAAACGATTATTACCGAAATGCTGAGCATTCTCTTTTAACCGTTCTTGAGCGTTGTGAGAATGATGAAGACTGTAATAAACGATATCCAAATTTGAAAGAGCGCTTAATTAATTCACTAGTGAAATTACAATCTAATCCCTTGAAATTTGAATATGAAGATAAGCCGTTCACACTCAATGTTCAAGATGCTTTAACAGTGCTATCTGTATCACTTTACGACCGTCATTCCATAGGCAATATACCCTTACTTATTGAAGCTTTGGAAAATGGAGAATCCAAACCTCTTGCAAATGCCTTAAAAGCTATTGAATCCATTTATACCCTTGTTAATTGGCCTGTGCACTATTCCATTACGAGTGATGATAAACTTTCTTTTTATGACGAGAAATCGATGGCTGAATATTTACAACAATCTGAGATCTTCGGTAGGTTAGCTATATCTTCTAATCTTGAAGCGGAACTATTAAAATATTGGCATACCTATGGTGACTCAGAGTTTAAAAAGCAAACTATAATATCAGAAATTCCAGCACTGCTCGTAAGTGGTGGCTTAGATCATGTTACTCCAATCAGCAATGCCACAGAGACTTTAAAACATTTAAAAAACGGGTATGAACTGATTTTCCCAGATGAAGGTCACAATAATCTATTAACTCCCTGTTTTTTCAAAATTGCCGAAGATTTTCTTAATAATCCATTTCAGAAACCAGATTTAGAATGTAGTTCTATCAGAAATCCAATTGAATGGAACTTGCATAAACCCGTCCAAAAGAAAAACTGAGATATTACTCGTTACATTTTGGGAATGGATAAATGCAAAAAAACTAGTAATGAAGAACACTCGGTCTAAAACAATAAACGCGAATATGCTATCATTAGAACATAACATGCTAACTTTTAATCATGATTACATTGGATCAATATAACAATTCATCATGCTATCGTTGTGACAAGGCATCACTTTGACGAGCATCATCTTGGACGGCCCGTTACTCTAAAAGGAGTCCAGCTGATTTACCATTTTTTTGTATAACGACCATGCCTTGTCTGTTTTATCTTTCTCGGTCATGACAATCGTTGTATTGAGTTCGCCGGGGTTCTTCCCGGGCAGATAGGTGAAATTCCAGGAAGCAAAATAATTCTCGCTGGCAACAGTGACCAGCCATGAGCTATCTCCTGGCTGCTTTAAACGAACCTCCAAGGTCTTTTCCTGAATCAGCTTGCTTTCGAGTGCTTTATCCGTTTTATAATGGATAATCTTTTCCGGGCAGGAAATTTTAATCGTTGATCCGTCTGTTATATATAGGTCTCTATTCCCTTTGAGGGAAAAATCAGGAGATATGCAACCTCTACTATTCCAAAGCCGACCAGAATTATAATCAGCCATTTCAAAAATCGTTTCATAATTGTTACAATTTAAGGGTTGTCTCTTTTCTTCTTTCGGCGCTTCCTCCCATGGATCCTTTCGTCATCTTCATCATTGGTGAAAACATTCAGGTTAAGCTCGTTATTGTGTTCAAATCTGTCAAATTCACGCGTCTGGATTCTGCCCTGTTCCAGTTCGCTGACGTATTTTCCCGGGAGGATCTCATCTGCACTCAGTATATGCAGGGAACCGGTGTCAAGCAGGTACCACTTCCCCGATTCTTTTACCGGTACGATATTTAGCTGAGCGACATCAGACAGCGGGCGATGTTTTAAATAATAATCCAGCATCTTTTTGTAGTGGTCCTTGACGTCCATGTCCAATTTCTGGGTATCATTCGGTATCCTATAGGCTGGAATGCTATAAAACCGTGAAAGGAGCCGAATATGCTCTGGGGTTTCAATATTGTAATGCCGGAGCAACTTCACCATTTTATCCTTTTTAGATGATTTGACAGGTTTTACATTCTGATTGATCAGTTGATTTAGTTTCATCAATTCACTTCCTTTAAATACCAACTTCATTTTATGATCGATAACTGTATAACCATACGGAGTGTTATTTCCTTTGAAATGAAAAATGAATTCAATACCAAATCTCTGGCGTAACAGGTTGGTTAAATCAGACTGATAACCCGCCAGTTTACCATCGCGGTTTCCCGGCAACTTTTGATAGATGCAACCCAATGAGCTATCGGTTTTAGGTTTGTATTTGGCGATGATCTGCCTCAACTGCACCAATCGTTTAGCATCCTTTGTATATGATGCCATCATTTTACCGAGCTCTTCCGGAGAATAGGTTTTGATCTGTTCGGCTGATTTATAGATGTACAGGACTCCATCTTTCTCCTTAATCGAGAAATTTGCCTTTTCAAACAGCATCTTAAACTGCGCCAGAGTCGAAAAGGAATAGGATTCGATATTTCTGATCGCCGCAGCCTGTGTTTGCTGATTACCTTGTTTTAGAATTTCATCCAGGTGCCGGATTGCTCTCGGTCGGTCAAACCGATCGTCGATTTTTTTGCCATCTTTTCCAACCCGGGTCGAGACGATATGAACATGGTTATTTTCCGTGTCCGAATGGAACACGATGATATAGGGATTTTCTCCGTAACCCATCTTTGTGAGCCACTTCTCTGCGATATGAGACAACTGCTCTTTGTCGTATTCGCGCCCTTTGCAGGAGATAGTAGCATGGAATTGCGGAGACTTTACCCGCTTGTTGGAAGCGGAGAACGCCTTTAGATAATTTTTCACCTCTTCAGGAGTAAGG
>JAJFUD010000098.1 GCA_021372585.1 bacterium | reverse complement strand
TGCAGAAACAAAAAAGGCGTGGGTGCTTACCGATGTACAATTGCTGGAATCCGTCGTAGCAAGACCCCCTCAGGGAACAGAGCTATCCGGTGAAGCCAGTCATATCACCTGCATCTCTACTTACGAGAAACAAGGTAAGGTTGAAAAAGCAGTCATTGATTGGAAATGGTCACCACTTCCGGAAAGACTCTTACCAAAAGAGACCCTCGAGATGACCATTACCGGATTGATTAAAGAATGGAACACCAGTCATTATCTGAGCGGTTCGATACAAGTACGTTTACAACCTTTCGGTGCTTCTTGCTGCAGTCTGGAAGGTTCTGACCTTGGTTATCTGAAAATGGATCTTCTCCAAGGGGATGAAGTAGGCAAAGAGAGAGGCATCACAACAAAAGCTACCGTACCTTTATATGGAGAGTTAAAGTCCAATAATACAAACCGGATCCAGGTTTTGGTAAAGTTGTTGCAGAATGGTTCTGATTATCAATGGATTTATGTCTACGAATGGAGAGAGTTTTCCTCTAACCCGGTCTCCATTTTATTAACGATTGGCAGTAATAAAGCGGTTGTGAACGGTCAGAACCAAACATTGGATGCTCCTCCGTATATTGACAACAACCGAACCTATGCGCCTTTCAGATTCCTAGGGGAGTCTTTTGGAGCTCAGGTGGCATACAAAACCAATTCTTCCACCAAACAGGTCGAAAATATCTCTTATCAACTGGACAATATCAAGATCATCCTCACCATCAACAAACCTGAAGCGTTGGTGAACGAACAAAAAGTGATGCTGGATGCGCCTCCCGTTATTGTGAACAAAAGAACGATGGTTCCTGTGCGCTTTGTTGCCGAACAGCTTCAAGCCTTCGTGGAATGGAACTCCAAGAAGCAACAGATTCTGATCGAAAAACACTAGGAGGGCTTATGAACTTATTTCGCTTCGCCCTGAAGAATCTTCGAAGAAATGTAACCAGGTCGGTTCTAACGATTCTCTCTATCGCGATAGCAGTGACTTTGCTCATCAGCTTTCTTGGATTAAATGAAGGATACACGCGTGCGATCCTGAAAGATGTGAATCAGTTAGGTGCTCAATTGCTTGCAGTGCCAAAAGGGTGCCCTTATGAGGCAACAGCTTTGATTATCAGCGGTGGTGTCCTGCCTGCCTATTTGCCGGAAGAAGCCTTGCAAAAAATGCTGGAGATACAGAATGTTAACCAAGTGTACGGCATTCTGATGGGTCTACAACCCTCTCAAACTGAACCCGGCACCTCCGATATTATTTACGGCGTCACGGAAGGGATTTTTGAATTAAAAAAAAGTTGGAACCTAACCAGTGATGTATTCAAAGAAACCGGCGCAATCGTAGGTTTTAAGAAAGCAGAGATGCTCGAGTTGTCAAAAGGCGATTCGATTACAATCGGGACTAAAAAAATAACTTACAAAATATTGGAAATCCTCCCATTACAAGGTACAGAAGACGATAGTATCATTTACATCCCTTTACAGGAAGCACAGGCTCTCTTTTCCTTGCCATCCAAGGTTACCAGCATTGCAGTCACTTTGAAAGATCCTACGAAGATGGCTGCATCGGTCACAGAAATTGAAAAGCTGCAAGATGTCCAGGTAGTCACTATGGATCAAGTACTCGGAATCGTTCTGAAATTTATCAATACCGTAAAAGTCTTACTGCTGGGCATTATCCTGATCGCAATTCTGATCAGCGGATTACAAATTCTGAATAGCCTGCTGACCTCTATCCTGGAACAGATCAAGGAATTTGGCGTATTCAAAGCCATTGGTGCGACTAACCAACAAATTCGATGGATTGTCTTATTCCAAACCTTTATCATTGTCATCATGGGATGCCTTTTCGCTATTGGGATCGTTTTTATACTCAGACCTTTTCTGAACAATCTGGTGAAACTCTATGTTTCCTCAGCCCCTAAAGGGAATCTGATCGTCTTTCAACCGTGGATGTTTTTAGCTGGCACCGCTTTTGCATTATTAGTTGGTTTTCTTGCCTCCCTCTATCCTGCCTGGACAGCTTCCTCACAAGTTCCTGCCAAAGTGATTCATATGGAGGTGCAAGTATGAACATCCCGCAGTTTGCTTACAGAAGTTTATTTATACGCAAAATCCGCACAATTCTTACCATCATTGGAGTAGCTATCGTGCTTGCTGTATTCTTCACGGTTTATACTTTTTCAACCGGATACAAACGAGCCCTGCAAAATGAATATTCCAGTTTTGGGATCAATATTCTAGCCGTACCAAAAGGTTGCCCGTATGAAGCTACTTCTCTGTTGATGCATGGAGGAAAAATCGACAAATCCATGTCGTTTGAACAATTAGAGGAAATCAGGAAAAATCCGGGAGTCGATATCGTCTCGCCCATCCATATTCATCATGCCAAACTACAACCGGGCAGTTTTGAAACCGCTTTGTACGGTATTGAAGAGACTATGTTTGACCTGAAATCGGAATGGAAGCTTGATGGAGAACATTTCTCTAAAGATGACGCTCCAGAAGCGTATTTAGGTAGTCAAGCCCGGCATAATATGGGAATTCAATTAGGAGAGAACATCGATATTACGGTGAAACTGGGTGAAGAAGAAAAAACATTCCAGGTAAAACTGGTCGGCTCATTGCAACAAACAGGCACATCGGATGATAATTTTATTTTTTTACCTATTCTATTCATCAAAACCATCGTCCCCCCAGGACACACTATAAAAGGCATCGCAATCAGGGTAAAAGATGGTTTCTCGATCGGTACAATCGCGGAAGAGATAAACCAGATCCCCGATGTCCAGACAGTTACTTACAAACAAGTCCAATACACTTTGAATGATTTGCTCGATACCACTACCCAGCTTCTTAACTTAGCCATGATATTTACCCTGCTCATCGGTATTATTGGCTTGATCAATACGATTTTTATGAGTATCGAGGATAGAAAAAAAGAATTGGGCATGTTAAAAGCCATTGGCGCTAGTAACCAAGACATCATCCAAATGATCATGACTGAGACCAGCATTCTCGTTTTCATCGGTTCCATTGTTGGCATCATTATGGCAATATCCCTCTCGAAAACATTAGAGTTGTTTATCAGAAAATTAATTGTCAGCGCTCCACCGGGTCAGTTGTCGCATTTCTCACCGGTGATGATCCTGATTACGATTCTTGCCAGCGTGGTGATCGGTACCCTAGCAAGCATCATTCCTTGTATTACCGCAACCAAAATTTCTCCCATGGAGGTTATCAGAAATGAATAATTCAATGATCATCAAAACCCGGGATCTGCATAAATCATTTAAAAGAGGGGAAGAAACGGTTCATGCTTTGAACGGTGTCTCATTGGATATTAAGCAGGGCGAGTTCCTGTCGATTGTCGGCTCCTCCGGTTCCGGAAAAACAACTTTCCTGAATATTATCAGCTGTTTGGATAAACCAACGACTGGATCGCTCTTGATAGAGGATCTGGATGTGTCTGATTTTCCTGAAAAAAAGTTGATTAAGGTCCGTAGAGATCACTTTGGCTTTATTTTTCAATATTTCTTCCTGATTCCAACGTTGACTGTTTCGGAAAATATTCAGCTCCCACTTATGTTTGCGGGGAAGAAAAAAAGCCCCCGGGAAATCACGGCCTTGTTAACCAAAATCGGCTTAGAAAAAAGAATGCACCATCTGCCCGGTCAATTATCCGGTGGTGAAATGCAGCGAGTTGCAATTGCACGCGCTATGATCAATGACCCTAAAATTATCATCGCGGATGAGCCTACGGGTAACCTGGACTCCACTAATTCTCAATTAATCTTTGATTTGTTCAGGCAGTTAAATAAAGAATTGGGTGTAACGATTATCTGTGCTACCCACAACCTTGATCTGGCTAACCAAAGTGATCGAATTGTTCATCTCAAGGATGGAAAAGTACTCGATGGTCCTGTGGTATGCAATGTATAAGATAAATCGGTCATCAACTCTTACTCTTTTTACATCACTTCAAATAAACAATAAATAGGAAACGCAGCCTATTAAACTGCCTATGACCACAAAAAAAACGATCCAAATGACTTTATCTGATCTGGAAGACCCTCCTCTGAACAGTTCTGCAAGTAAAGGACTAAAACCGAGCAAAATTAATATTAACAATTGCCAGAGCCTTTCCATAATGCTTACCTCCTTTCCTTAATTTATAAGCTATTCCTTAATAATAGATATAAATGATTGACACTTTATTTAAAAGTTATAAAAAGAGAGTCATGATTCTATCATTTTGCAGGAGGTTGATATGTCAAAGAACTATTTATTGATTATTAGTATTATTCTTGTTGTGATGGGTTTATTATTTTTCTGGCCAATTATCACCATTGGAAACCAGCCATGGCATGCTGTTGTGAAGATCTTGTTAGGAATAGTGGGTATCTGGATCGCGTTCACTGAAAAAAAGTAGTCTGTATTACTGGTTTTAAATTCAAAAACCTGAAGGATAGTTATCCTTCAGGTTTTTTTTACTCAATAGCATAGAATTTTCCGGAATCATCATATCCATCTTTTTTTACGGAAAAATATCAGCATACCGACGGAGGTCATCAACATAAGCAACAAAGCAGCCGGATAACCATATGGAGAATTCAATTCAGGCATGAATTTAAAATTCATCCCGTACAGACCTGTAATAAAGCTTAACGGCATAAAAATAGTAGAGACGATTGTCAGGATTTTCATAACTTGGTTCAACCGATTATTGACACTACTCAGGTATATATCCATTAAACCTGACAACATTTCCCTATAAGTTTCCAATGTATCTGCTACCTGGTACAGATGGCTGTGTATATCCCGAAAGAAATGCTTTACGCCATCGGAAATCATATCCGAATCGTCCAACACAAAAAAATTAAGCATCTCGCGCATTGGCCAGACCACGCGCAAGAATCGATATAATACAGTACGCATATGCTGGATCTCTTTTAAATCCTTTAAATCTGCCTCTTCAAGAATATCATCCTGAATGACTTCCATCTTTTCATCAATCTCTTCCAGGAGAACTAAATAATTATCTACTTGATAATCCAATAGAATATTCAGCAAAAAATCAGCTTTCATTTTTTTTGATCTTGGTTTACTATTTTTTAATTTATGGATGATAGGTTGAAAATAATCGCACATATTGGACATAAAACTAATCAGCACATTACCCGTCAAGTAATAATAGACGGGAGATTCAGTTAATTCATACGATAATTGAAGACAGCTTGAAACTACAAACAATCCATTTTCATACTCTTCTAGAGCAGGCCTGGTTCTTCTTTGTAGAACATCCTCTATAATCAATGGATGAATGGTAAATTGCTTAGTAAAGGATGCAAATTCCTCTTCAGAATAATCTTTTGAGAATATAATCCAGGTAGTTATCCTTGTGTCAAAATTTTTCCAATTGACTTCAGCCGGAGAGCTGGCTTCTGTAATTTCAACAGATTGGTCATGATATTGGATAATCTGCACCCCCTGTATTGGTTCCATTTTTTCCCTTTCCTCAGAAGTTTTTTATCTTTATATTAACCTGTTTTCATTGTAAACTATTTATGAAATAGTCAAGAAACCTTGTTTACATGTAGAAAATGAACCATTTCTACTAATGGGTGTATACTATTATGATATCATAAGGGGAGGGAGAGATAACAATGAAAGAATTTGTGTGCCGTTTTCCGGATGACATTCATGAAAAGCTAAGAGAAGAATCTTTTCTTAGGAAGAAATCCATGGCGGATATTGTCAGAGAAGCGATGCATGATTATTGCCAGAATAAGGCTGCAAAACCAATCCCCAGTACGATCAATGCCTCTCCAACCAAGAAAAACCCCCTCACCGCATCCATCACTCAGCTTTCAACTTCCTGTTTACAAAAAATCTGGGATAACGAGGAAGACGATTTCTTTAATGATTTATAATCCGGGAGATGTCATCTTGATCAATTATCCTTATACATCAGCTAAAGCTTCCAAGAAACGCCCTGCAGTGATTATCAGCAATGCTGACTACAATGACATTCGAAATGAGTTTGTCGCGATGCCGATCACCAGTCAAATGGACAGAACAGATTATCCGGGTGATACCGTCTTGTTAGACTGGAAAGAGACGGGGTTACGTAAACCTGGCATTACAAAAGGCGTCCTGTTTACCTTGGAAGAATTCATTATTGATAAATTAATTGGTCAGCTAACCACTCGTGATTTACACAATATCCGTATATCGCTCAGAGAAATTTTCAAGATTTAGTTAAACTGAAACCATTTCTTTTACAGAACACCATCAAAATAATCGACTATTTCCCTCATTTTTTCGGGGATTTGAATCTGATGAGGGCATTTTGACAGGCATTCCCTGCAAGCGGTACATTTATCCGCTTTCACTTCCGGGGGCAAAGACTGATAATATCGGATTAATGAGGATGGGTCATCAAACCGAAACGCCTCATTATAGGTTGAAAACACCAATGGAATGGCTACTCCGGACGGACAAGGCATACAATAAGCACAAGCTGCGCAATGTATCTTGATTCTTTCATTAAACAATGCCGTGACCTGTTCAATCACTGCTTGTTCCTGAGGTGTGAAGGAGTTTGGCAGAGCGTTGTCTGCAATCCGACAGTTTTCTTCCACTTGCTCCATGTTGTTCATACCACTCAATAACAGGGAAATTTCAGGTTTATTCCAAACCCACCTTAATGCCCATTCAACAGGGGTTCTTTTTGGTTCAATCCTGTCAATGATTTGCTTGGCAGAAAGCGGGAGTTGTGTCGCGAGTTTACCGCCTAAAAGCGGTTCCATCACAACCACTCCCATTCCTTTTGCTTTGGCTTTCCTCATCCCTTCCAACCCGGCTTGGTACTGGGTATCCAAATAATTCAACTGAATCTGACAAAAATCCCAGTCAAAGGCATACAAGATGGGCTCAAACTCACAATACAAATCATGAAAGGAAAAACCAACCGCTCTGATCTTTCCGGAATCCTTTGCTTTTCTGAGAAATTCCAGGATATCGAGTTCCATTGCTTTTTTCCATGATTTTCCGGTCAAACTGTGTGCCAGGTAACAATCAATATGATCGGTTTTTAAGCGGGTTAACTGTTCATCCAGAAATCTGGAAAAATCTTCTTTTTCTGTTGCTTTCCAGACAGGAGATTTAGTAGCGATCAGCACTTTTTGTCGTTTTGCGCCTTCGAAATGTCTGCCCAGAACTTCTTCGCTCATCCCGCCAAGATAGGTATACGCGGTATCAAAATAGTTGACACCAAGCTCCATCGCTCTGTCCATTAAACGACCGGACAATTTCTCGTCTATTTTCTTTTCAGTGCTCATCATATCCATTGAGCCGTCTTCCCTGTAGAAACGCATACAACCAAAACCTAAAATCGATATTTCCGGAAGCGACTGACAAAGTACTCTTTTTTGCATAATACACTCCTTTTTACTTTTTAAAGCAGAATGCGCCTTCATTTTGATTCATTTTGCGATTTCCGGTTTCATGTTTCTCATGATAACTTTTTCACCTTTCCTTTTTGACAGTGAGAGCAATAACCATATATCTCCAATTGATGACCGGTTACCTGTAAACCATCCTCGTCTTCCAAAGTTCTCTCTAAAGCTTCCATCGGGCATTCCTGAAGCTCAATCATGGTGTGACATCGAAGGCAGATAAAATGGTGTTTATGATCTTTTGGATGAAGCGAAAACCTACACTTTTCTTCGTTCAGCATATGCATTTTCTCAACAACGCCGGATTTTGATAACGTTTCCAGAATCCGGTACACCGTAGAAAAACTGATCAAAACACCCTCTGTTTTCATTGCTAAAAAAATCTGTTCTGCAGAAAGGGGTTGGTTAACACCCAGAATTTCGATAATTCTTCTTCGATGTGGCGTGTTCTTGAAGCCAAGTAATGTTAACTTTTCCATGATTTGATCCATCTGGCTTTTTTTCATTCTCCACCTCCTGCCCTACTTCTGATTACCGTCTTCGAAAAAAGTAAGTGATTAAAAATAAGGTGCCTTGTAATAGAACTATCGTGGCTCCGGTTGAACTTCCCAGGTAATAAGAAACCAATAAGCCTGCTATGCCGGAAAAAACGGAAATAATATAAGCCCATCGGTGGTACTGTCGTGAATTCAAAGAGATATTTCGTGAGGCTGCCGCCGGTAAAACCAGCATTGAATTAATCACCAGCAATCCAATCCAGGAAATAGTCAGTGTGACTGTGATGGCTAATAGTGCAGAAAAAATAAATTCAATCCAGATAGAACGGACCCCGCGGCTGATAGCAAAATCTGTATTGACGCTGACGACTAACAGCGGATTATAAAGAATCCACCATATAATCAATACAAACAAAAGTATAATAAAAAGTGAGTTCAGATCAGCTGAGGTAATACTCAGGATATCACCTATCAGATATTGATTCAGTTTAGTAAAACTCTTCCCTCCCCATGTGGAAAGGAGAATGCCCAAAGACACCGCGATTGAAGAGAATACACCGATCAAGGTATCTTTTGACTGTTTCGTTTTTTGCCCGACTAACGTGATCACAAAAGCAAACAAAATAGAGAAAACAACAGCCAGAAACACTGGTTTCACCCAGCCAAGCAATATCCCGATTGCGATGCCGGTAAAAGCACTGTGACCGAGTGCATCGGAAAAAAAAGACATCCTTTTTGCTACCACCATGGTTGATAAAATACTAAACAAAGGCGAGATCAATATGATAGCTAACAAAGCATTCTTCATAAAAAAGAATTGACCGGGCTGCGCCCAATCAAAAGGTAAAATGCTTATAAACCTGTACCAAAATTCCATGATCATTCAGAAACCTTATCCTTGAGAGAAAATGCGGTTCTGTATTCTTGACTGGAAAAAACGTTTGCCGGGGTGTCGTTAAGCAGAACCGTTTTATTGAGTAATATCACCCGGTCTGCTATTTGTTCAATATTATTAAGGTCATGGGAAACCAATAAAATGGACAGATCATATTGTTTTCTCAGGTCTGAGACTAATTGGTAAAACAAGGTTGTTCCACTTTGATCTACTCCGCTAACCGGCTCATCCAGAAGTAAGATATTCGGGACCGGTTCTAACGCTAAGGCAAGCAATACCCTTTGCAGCTCTCCACCGGATAAAACACCCATTTTTTTATGTAAAAGGTGGTCAGCGCCGACTTCATGAAGGCTTTTTTCAATTCGTTTTTGATGAGATTTGGTCACATGAAACCAAACAGGGAAGCGGTATCGACAGGCAACCATAAAATCTAAAACACTGACCGGCGAGTCTCTGTCAAAAGAGAAATCCTGTGGGATATAACCAAACAAAGGATGTTCTGACCGGTTATGTTTGGCATCCAGGTAATGCAACTCACCTGAGTGAGGAATTAAGCCGATTAGTGCTTTCAGGAGAGTGCTTTTCCCGGCTCCGTTTGGGCCGATAATAGCGGTTAGCTCTCCACAATGGATATGAAGGTTCACATTTTTCAACACAGTCTCACTACCAATAGTGACACCAAATTGCACTACTTGAGTACAACACAAACCGCCATGTCCTTTATAATCGCATGATCGGGCAGGCAAATTCATGGCGATGAAAAAGCTTCCAGCAACGTTTGCTTGTTTTGTTCCATGATATCGAGATAGGCATCCGGGGAAACCGGTCCTGTGACAGCCGGATCGAGGGTAAAAATTCGGATGCCGGTCTCAATAGAAATTGTTTGAGCTGTCTTTTGAGAGTATTGAGGTTCAACGAAGAGAAGCTTGAGTTGTTTTTCCCGAATGAGCTGAATTAACTTCTTGAGCTCTTTTGTTGATGGTTCTGATCCGGGTTCACTTTCTACAACAGCAGCGACAGTCAGGTTAAACTCCCGGGCAAAATACTCAAATGCTTCATGAAAAGTGATAAATTCCTGTTTTTGTATTCCATCCAGCGCTTCATGCATATTTTTTTTCAGATTCTCCAGCTTATGAATATATTCTTCGGTGTTCGCAAAATACTGTTCAGCGTGTGTCGGGTCAAGTTTGCATAACTCGTCCCCAATCTCACGAACTTGTGCTATAGCCAATGTTACACTTACCCATACATGCGGATTGACATCCTCTTCCGGGTAAAGAAGGAGATGGTTTCCGGCTTCTATACTGGCGTTGATTACAGGCAGATTCGGATACAGTTTGATAACCTTATCCAAAAAAGTTTCCAGTCCGAAGCCATTCACCACCAGCACTGAAGCGTTTTCAAATGCTTTCATATCTTTTGTAGTCAGGGTGTAATCATGAAGACACCCGGTTTGTGGAGGTGCCAGATTAACAACCTGAACACCTTCGATATTTTTAGCCACGTTCAAAGCATGGATATAGATCGGATAAAAGGAAGTCAGGATCGTAAACCGGTCTTTGTCTATCGACTTGGGTGCGGAGCAGGAACAGTAGAAAACAAGACTACAACAAAAAATAACCACCATACATCGTCTTTTTTTGAGAATGATTCGCATTTGCATCTAAGTGTAATGCCCCACTTTTTTATGTCAAGCAACGAACCGTCTTAGATTAAATCGCTTTTTCATTTTCAGTTTCTGTGAGATAATGAACACTATGGATAAACCAAAGATTTATCGCTTTAATGAGCTTGAGTCAACCAACGAATACATTAAACAGCATTTGGATTCCTTACCTGATAAAGCCATTGTCATTGCCAATACGCAAACAAAAGGCAGGGGAAGAAATCAACATATTTGGGTATCCGCCAATCCCGATAATCTGTATTTTTCCTTCCATCTGAGGTTGTCAAACCAGGCTATCGCTTCCCTTCCTACTTTAACGCATTTTCTGGCACTGGTCTCAGCAAATGTCCTGGATATCTACTTAAAAGGGACGCCATGGAAGGTTCAGATAAAATGGCCAAATGACCTGTTTCTTTCCGAATACAAAATGGGAGGTATTTTAGCAGAAGCTATTTGGATCCATAATCGAATTGCCGGGATAGCGTTAGGGATTGGTATCAATCTTTCGATCAGCCAGGATGAAAAAGAGAGAATCAACCAACCGGTTTCAGACCTAAGAAGCTTTAGCCGGTCCAACCTGAACAAAGAAACGATTTTTCAGGAAATCGTCCAAGCCTTTCTGGATAGAGTGGATCAGTATTTAACAGACGGTTTTGATTCGATTCGGGAGGAGTATGAAAAAAAGATGATTCTCCAGATAGGTTCAAAACAATATCGTCTGCAGGACGATGGTTCCGTAGTAGTTAAAGAAGAAGGGAAAAAGCCTTATCATTTAATAAATCCAATCGACAATGGTAATTGATGTAAAAAAAGTCTATTCAAAATCTTGCCAAGCAAGGTGCCCTTGATATAATACAGTCCAATTTGACCTATTCATATTTTATAATTTATTAAGGAGGCATAATGGAGTCACCAGTACATTATTCGGTAACGTATCCTGAAAAGTTATCGAGAGGTTTATTATTGTTGAAAACGTTTTTTGGGTATTTTTATGTGCTTATTCCGCACATGATTTGCCTGTCTATCTTTGCGATCGGCGCGATGTTTGTCATGTTTATCGCCTGGTGGGCCATCCTGTTTACCGGTAAATATCCGGAAAGGATGTTCCATTTTGTACTGCGTTTTTATCGTTGGATTTTTAGGGCTTACCTGTATTTCCCATACTATATGACGGATACCTATCCTCCATTTACAGGCGTGAAGGATGTACCTGGTTATGATGTCATGAATTTTGATATTGAATACCCTCCCACGTTAAGCAGAGGTTTGCTTCTCCTGAAAACGTTTTTTGGATGTGTTTATGTCATGATCCCGCACATGTTTTGTCTGTATTTTGTCGGTTTATGGGCAGGCATCCTGTTATTCCTTTCCTGGTGGGCCATCCTGTTTACCGGAATGTTTCCGCAGGGTTGGTTTAATTTCATCGTAAAGACACAAAGATGGGGTATGAGAGTAATGGCTTATTTCCCTCTGTACATGACGGATGTTTACCCTGATTTTGGTTTGAAGTAATTAAACGGATTTTAGTTATTCTTTACCCCCTGGAGTTCCTCTTCAGGGGGTTTTTAATTCCGAATAAGGAGTGAATCATGATGAAAACCAGAAATTTTGCTTTTCTTGTCACACTGATCCTTATCGTAGGGTGCCAATCCTGTAAATCAAGCACGACTTCCAGACAAATTACCCTTATGCCCAGTTCCCGGTACCAAATGGAAACGAAACCCAATATCTCGATTTCGGGACAATTTGCAGAAATACCCTCTCCGGCAGAAGATCAAATAACCTGCTTCCTGAGTCAGAATGGCACCAATCAAGTCTTTACCCTTCAGGGAAAAGCGGACTGGGGAATGAGTTATCGGTTTTCTTCCTCTGAGTCAGATTTTCCAAAGCCGGTATTTTGCCTGAGCAAGCAATTCTTGGTGATGATAGATGCGAATGCTTGCTATAAAGTTAATACCATTGTGAATACCAAAACTGAATTATTTACCTATAGCGAGATAGCGTATGATCAGGAATGGGTGATTTGGAAAGAAATTCCCCGAAATACTTCTCAAAGACCTGCTTCCGCCACCATCATGAATTGGCAGACAGAGGAAAAGCTAAATATTAAAATTTCCTCAGATATTCAATCTATGAAATACTGTGCCGGTTACTTATTGATTTCCACCCAAGTGAAACCGGATGATACCAAGAAATGGTGGGTATTCGATACGAAAACCCAAAAAATAGCTTCCATACAAGCTTATGGGGATAGGTTCTACTCATTGCCAAAAAGTGATGTTATCTACTGGACTTCAGAAGAAAAATCAGAATGGACCCTGTTCTCCCTGGCTACCAGAAAGGTGCTGAAACGTATCCCGTACTCAGTCCTTCCCGAAGGTTTGATTATCCCCTATACTCAAAATGCGCAAGAGGCATTTTGGTTTACTCAAAATACAAAAGAAGCATCTTGGGGGAGTGAAAAAGCAGTCAGTGTTGAACTGATTCACGGCATGTTGGACGAACAGAATCGATTACAGATGACTCCACTACGTTTACCGGATGCCTACCGGTTACCGGTTTTTATGCCCGAGATTGAACCTTGTCTTTGGTTACCCTTAGCGGATAATCCCGGTAAATTTTATCGCTTGTATTATTCTTCCAGTGATCAATACAAACTGGATGAAATTTTGTTTCCGGTACAAGATGCTTTACAGGAACCGGTTTACCTAACCTCAGCGTTGACCGGACCTTCCAATATGACGATTCTGGCTACTACACAGACAATTTATTCATTCAGCGTAAAAGAGGTGGTTTTGATTGTTGAATAATCAGGAAGAGACAGGCTGTTCAGTTTTTTGATTCACCAGGAATAACGACAAGATGACGATAAAACCTCCGATCATTTGGCTGGTGGTCACAGTTTCATCCAACAACCAAACGGATCCGACAACGCCCACGACTGGAATTAAGTTGATATAGGCAGATACAATAGTCATACCAAGGTTTTTTAAGGATACCTGATAGAGGAAATAGGAGAGCACTGAACACAACAAAGCCAGAAATAATAAATGCAGCCAATGTATGCCAACGATCGGAACCCATTTGGTTTTTTCCGTTAAGCTCAAAAAAAAGAATGGCCAGGCGGCATAAAAACTCTGAAAAGCGGATATTTCCATACTGCTGAAACGATAATGCAGTTTCTTGGATAGGATCGAGTAAAGCACCCAGCTAAAACAAGCTCCCAACATCAGCATATTACCGATAAAAAAATTCTTTGAGACAGAAAAAGCAGTATCCGGACGAATGATCATGAAAACGCCGGCGATGGATAACAGAATGCCGACCCACTGGATGGGTTTTACTGGATTTTTAAAGTAAAAAATATCGACTAACATCGAATAAATCGGCACGGTAGCAATAATCATGGAGGCGCTTGATGCTGTGGTCAGCTCAATGCCTTTTGATTCAAAGATAAAATACGTTGTGATGCCGACGAATCCACTCCAAAATAAGAGCCAACGGTCTTGTTTTGTTTTTTTTGTTGGGTGTTGGATCAGGGCAAAAAAGACGATGAAAACCAAACACACTATCGCGTACCGAATGGCGATCATCGTAAAAGGAGGGATGCCTGAGTTGATCAATTGTTTCATACTGACAAAGGACAATCCCCAAAAAAGCACGGCAAAAAAAATGGCAAGATTTCCCAGTATTGGTGTGGAGCGTTTCATCATGATTTCCTTTATTAATAAGAGTTAATGAGCACTTCCAAAGGCATAGAGAGCCGGTCCGGAAGCAGTATATAAAATTCCTTTCGAGATAGCACAAGTCTGTGTAATTGGCTCTGATAATTCGATCTTTTGGATCAATCTACCTGCCAAAGCAGAGCAGGATAGAAAGGTTTTCCCGCGAAACAGGAATGGCGGCGTTTGCATGGTAAGAACCAACTCCCCATCCTTCAAAAGTTCTCTTTTCCCGGTTTGGATCTTGATAATAATATGATTCTCCTTCATTGGATCAGCGAATATAATTTTTTTCGGACTTCCGGTCAAGCAAATTATCATCAAGAACCAACACCCTATAGCTTTTCTTGTCATGGTTGCTATTTTACTCTATTTGCTCCGGAATAGAATATGACTTACTTTGAAATAAATATCTTCTCTATAGAAAAACAAAAAAAGATGTAAAATGATCCCTATGAAATGGATAGATTCTCTTTGGAGTATTTTAGTGGAAATCGGGTTTGCTTTTGGTTTGGTTTTTTTTCTAACCGGGATCATTTATCTTTTGGTTACCTGTTTATGAAGCTTTTCAAGTTTCACGACATCCCATTGATCCTCTATCTGACAGGGAATTTTATATTCTTTTTTTCTTTTATTACCCTTATCCCTATCCTGATTGCTTTTATTACTTGTGAATGGGCAGAATTGATCACTTTCTCTTTTACTTTTTTTCTTTTTATTACATTAAGCCTCCTGTTAACTTCTTTCTCACCCAATCAAAGAGAGATCAAATGGTTGCATGGTATGGCTGCCACCGCATTGGTTTGGTTAGTTGTGATGGTTGTCTCTGCCATTCCTCTGTATTTTTCTTCTCATTATGGTAGCTTCCTTGATAGTTGTTTTGAAACCATGAGTGGTATCACAACAACTGGCTTAAGTTTAACAAAAGATTTGGATCATTTGCCAATTAGCCTGAATATTTGGCGTCATTTGTTACAATTCATATGTGGTCAAGGCATTGTAGTACTTTCGTTGGTTTTTTTAACCCCAGCAGGAGTTGGTTTCCAAGCCATGGTGGGAGAAGGTAAGGATGAACGCTTACTGCCTAGTATTCAAGGAACCAGCAAATCGATTTGGAAAATCAGTATGATTTATTTCGGAATCGGATTTGTTCTATTATCCATTATTGGCTTGGTTCAAGGCTTAACAGCTCCATGGTCAATATTTCATAGTTTTAATATTTATTGTTCTGCCTGGAGTACCGGGGGATTCCTGCCTCAGTCACAAAGTATGCTCTATTATCACAATATTTGGTATGAAGTCATCGCTGTATCATTTTTCATTTTAGGTTCTATCAACTTCGGGCTCCATTTTGTGGTTTGGTACAAAGACAGAAAAGAACTTATCAAAGACATCGAGATCAAAACGATGATTGCAACTATTTCAGTTTTAACGGTCTTCTTAACCGTCGGCTTGATTAAAGATTCCATCTATTCCACCTTGTTACCTCTCACCAGGAAAGGTCTGTTTCAATTATTATCCGCACATTTTGGCGCAGGACAATGTAATATCTACAGCCAGCAGTTTCTCACCCAATGGGGAGAATTTGGATTGGTAGTGATTATTTTAGCCATGATGTTTGGCGGCTCCGCTTCCTCCACTGCCGGTGGATTTAAACTGTTCCGAATCGGAGTTTTTTTTAAATCTGTTTTTGCTGACATTAAAAGACTTCTGCAACCAAAAAACAGCGTTATCGTTGATAAGATCCATCATATTCAGGACATCGTTCTGACAGATAAAATCGTGAAAAACTCTATTATTATCATCATGCTGTATATTTTAACTCATTTAATTGGGGCACTAGCAGGAATGTTAGCTGGTAATTCTGCGATTGCTTCCTTATTCGAAGCGACTTCTGCCACAGCCAATGTTGGCTTAAGTACCGGTATTACCAACCCGGCTATGCCCTCTTATCTCAAGATCGTTTATATCATCACGATGTGGATGGGTCGTTTAGAATTTTTCGCCACTTTTGTTTTGATTGCCAGCTTTTATAGAGATATTAAAAGTCAATTTACCCATGAAGTTATTATTTAAGTCCCTGTTACTCTATCTTTTATTGCCTATTAGCTTTGTTTATGGCGTTACACCCATTACATTTACAGTGAGCGAATTGATTAATGGAAAACAACTGTATAACAACCTGGTTGTTCAATTCCAGGGAGAGGTGATTGGACAACGCTTATCCAAAACCGACTATGTTTGGGTTAATATTCAGGATGCTGAGTATAATGCGATTGGTGCCTATATGTCGAGAGAAATGTCTGATCTCATACAGTATTATGGTACCCATAAAACCCGTGGCGATCAAGTTCTGATTGAAGGAGTATACCATACCAAGTGCGAAGAACATGGCGGTGATACAGATATACATGTACTCAAACTTGAGATCCTTCAGATAGGCTCTGCAAGAGACCCGGATGAATTGAACATGAACCTGGTCATTGGTTGTTGTATCCTTTTTTGGGTAATCCTCTATTTGTTCTATCGGAAAAAAAAGAAATCCCAACAAGCATCCATATAAAAAGCGTTTAAAAGCTTTCATCTTTCTCATTTTTTTCTACAATCCCTATATTGGAAAAACAATTTCACTCAGGAGGATGGTAATGAGCAAGAAAACAAAACATATTGTTCATGAATATGCGGACAAAAAACAGCAAAACAGCAGTCGAACGATTCGATTTGCCGTCTTATTAGTTATCTTAGCCATCTCTACCACTATTGGAATCTTACACCAAAAAATCCGGACAGCCAATGTTGACCAGCTATGTCCTTTTGGTGCAGTAGAATCAGCATATGCCTGGTTTAGAAACGGATCTTTCTTGCCTAAAATTGCTCTTTCCAGCTTTATTCTGATGCTATTTGTACTCCTCGTTACCCTTCTTTTTAAAAGAGCTTTTTGCGGATTGTTTTGCCCAATGGGCACATTGCAAGAAATCTTTGAAAAGATCGGCAAACTGATTTTCAAAAAACGTTATCATGTGAAGGACACTTTGGACAGACCCTTGCGTTGGGGAAAAATAATTGTATTGCTTGTTTTCGTCATCATGTCCTGGGTCACCGGTCAACTGGTCATACGCCCTTATGACCCGTGGGCAACATTTCATCATCTGACTTCTGCAGATCTTTTTTCTGAATTTATCATAGGTTTCATTATCCTCATCATCACACTATTGCTATCAGCTTTCTACAGCCGGGTTTTTTGTAAGTACTTATGCCCTCTGGGAGGTTTCCTGTCTTTGCTGTCACCATTCGGTTTTTATCGAATCAGCCGGGACGACAAAACCTGTATCAATTGTAAAGCTTGCGATAAAGTTTGTCCGATGAATATTGACGTCTCAGTGACCCAAGAAGTAACAGATATCGAATGCATTGGGTGTAATGAGTGTATTCATATCTGCCCGGTAAAAGAATGCCTTGTGATTCAGACAAAAAACAAATCCAGGCTCACTACCAATGGGGTATTAACGATTGTTCTCGTATTGTTTATTGTCATTACAGGGATTTTTACTTTAACTGGGCAATTTAAATGGATACAAGGCACATTAGTTCAACAATCGCAGGAATCTCAAGAAAAAAACGTAACCTTATCTCCCGATAATATCACCGGTCAGATGACTTTTCAGGAAGTTTCCGAAGCATTTAATATCCCCATGGAAGCATTTAAAGTCGCTTTTTCTTTTTCTGTTGAAGAAGAAACGATTCCCTTTAAAACTTTGAAAGAAACCAAAGAATATGAGACCGAACAAGTCAGGGAATTCGTAAAACAATACCTGAAAAGCATTCAGGAGCCTTAATCAGAGAGAGACATAATGAAAAAAGTGGGATTAATCGGTGGTACGTCCTGGCATTCCACTTTAGAATACTATCGTGCCATCAATCAACAAGTCAATGATCATTTTCATAATAATATCAACCCTCCGCTTTGGATTGTAAATTTAAACCAGCAGGAAATACACCAGCTACAACAGGCTGGTCAATGGGGTGTCATATCGGATATCATTCTCCAAAAAGCTATTCAACTACAGGAAATCGGAATTCATGCTTTGGCTCTATGCGCCAACACCCCTCATAAGGTGATTGAGAATATCCAACCTAAACTGCGTATCCCTTTTATCCATATTGCCAACGCTGTTGGTGAGATGATCCATCGTCAGGGTTGGAAAAAGGTTGGCTTGCTGGGAACCCGTTTTACGATGAATGAAGATTTTATCAAAGGTAAACTGAACAGAGAGTTCCAGATAGAGATATTGGTACCGGATGATCCTACCCAGCTTGAGATACAGTGCTATATCGTGCAGGAATTTTCCCTCGGTACATTTAGTACCGAAGCGAAACAATATTTCCTGGATAAGATAGGGAAATTTGCAAAAGAGGGAGCAGAGGCAGTGATCCTGGGATGTACTGAAATACCTCTCCTGCTAAAAGGAATAAAATGCCCCCTACCGATAATTGACTCGATGCAATGCCACTGTGATAAGATTGTTCATTTTATTTTAGAAGATGATTAAAAGCCGATAAGCATCAAGATTTCACTCGTCAGATCAAGAGCGTTTTTGGTTAGAAACCATTTTGGCAGCGGGACATACAGCTAATCCACCTAAAGAAGTCTCCCGCAAGGAGGATGGCATATCTTTCCCGATCAGATCCATCGCCTTCACAACTTCGTCAAACGGTATCACAGTACGAATTCCGGATAGAGCCATCTCCGCGCAGGCAATTGCGTTTACGCTGGCTATGACATTCCTCTTCACGCACGGCACTTCGACTAATCCTGCAACAGGATCACACACCAACCCGAGAAGATTTTTCAATGCAAAGGCAGATCCGCTCTCAATACAATCGAAATCCTGATCCATACAATAGAGAAGAGCAGCAGCTGTAATCGCGCTAGCAGAACCGTTTTCCGCTTGACATCCATGAGAAGCTCCCGATAATGAAGCATTTAAAGAGATCATTTCTCCCATCCCGCCGGCAACAAATAAAGATCTGACCACTTTTTCTCTCGGAATCTGTTTATGTTGAGTGATAGTCAGTAGAGCGCCTGGTAAAACACCAGCTGAGCCTGCAGTAGGGGAAGCTACAATCCTACCCATGCATGCATTCAGTTCTGAAACGGCAAGCGTATTCATTATAACTTTGCTAAATAAGGGACCAACCAAAGATTGATTATGCTGAAGCAGTTGCTTCATATGATCCGCTCCGCCATTAATGAGACCGCTGGAGGTGACATTTGGTTTTTGAAGTCCTTTTATGATTGATTCTTGCATCACCTGCAAGTGATAATCCATTTTCGATAACAATACAGCCGGTTCAATTTCCTGGTTTTTGGATTCGTATAATAGAAAAAACTCCGCTAAATCTTGGATATCAAACTTTTTCATCTGCATCCGAACATCGTGCAAATTCTGTATTCGAATCCTGTTAGGTATTGGAATATTGGTCACTTAACCTCCTAATGCTGATCACATCCAAGATATGGATGTTCTTCCTGATGATATCCGTCACATTCTCTGGACAGTACTGGTCCAGTTTCAATACTGCCAACGCTTTTTCCGTGACAGCATCCCGGGATATATCGAGATAGGCGATATTGATATGATGATCACCCAAAACCTCTCCAAAAAATCCAACCATACCGGGAACATCTTTATATTGTATGATCAGGATATCATGCATTCCACCAAACCATACTGGCGTACCGTTGATTTCAACAATCTTGGCGGCGCCTCCGCCAATTGATTGACCGGAAATGGTCAGTAGTAATGCTTCAGCTTCTGAATAAAATTCGATACAGACCTCGTTTGGGTGTTTTTTACTGTCTTTTTCACAAGAAAATTCGATTTGAATCCCCTGTTCCCGGGCTAACTCGAAAGACCTGGGAATCCGTTCATCATCCATTCGAAAACCCAAAATTCCCCCGATAATTGCTTTGTCGGTGCCATGTCCCAATCCGGTTTCTGCAAAGGAATTAAACAAGGTGATATGTACTTTTTTAAATGGTTTTCCCAGTACAGACTGCGCAAGGAAACCAATTTTTGCAGCACCCGCCGTGTGTGAACTGGAAGGTCCTATCATGACCGGACCAATTATATCGAATAGTGACATCTTAATATTGATTAATGAAAGCTATCAATCTCTTTTTGGATAGAAATGATTTTCTGTTCTATGATCTCTATATCTTTTTCCAGTTTTGCCTTGATATCCGGATCAGTTTCCTTATCTCTGTCTTTGATCATAAAATTATAAATCTCTTGCTGAACATATAGTGAGGTTTGGAGTTGACGGTATTGTTTTAATCTATCTCCGGCTAACGGTTCCTTTATTAAACTATCCACATTAGGCGCCGCCAAAGGATTGGATACGATATCCTCTTCCGGTTGGTTCGTAACAGAACCAGCTGGGGGAGAATTATCCGCCGGATTCTTCGGAATATTCACTTTTCCGTTATCCGTGATAGTGATTTTATCGGATGATTTTTCTTGCGTCATTGTTGACTGTGGATTTCGATAATAAATGTAAAAACCTAAAATCACAATCAATAGTAGTAACGCACCGACATAAAAACCTGGTTGCAAACCTTTTCGCTTTCTATTCTGTACCATCATACAATTATTATACCTATTTTTTTCCAGGAAATTCATTTTTGGATCAATTGATGAATGGCCCAACTCACACCGGCTTCGTTGTTGCTTTTGGTGATAAATCTTGCCCTTGCTTTGACTTCTTCAACCGCGTTACCCATCGCCACCGGGTACCCGACTAACCCCATGATTTCAATATCGTTGTAAGAGTCACCGATAAAGAGGATATCCTGAAGTGGCGCGTGAAAGTGCTCAGACAAAAACAGAGCAGCTTTGCCTTTTGAGACTTCCGGACCAAACAACTCAAAGAAGATTTCATTCTGTATCTCAAAACTTTTAATAGGGCTAATTTGTCCGGCATATCTCTCCAATAAAGGCTGTAGTGTATTTTGAATGTTTTGTTCTGTATCCAGAAGCACAATTTCGGTGACTTCATGCAGAGGTAATGCATGGAAATCATGGACGAAACGAATCCTTTCGTTATTTCGATGAAAATAGATTTCATAAGGACCCTGATAAGGTTTTATCATCCGCATGTCTTGCCGTTCAAGAGAATTCAGGTATAAAATCCTGTTGCATATTTGCTGGGTATGAAGCAAAATCAGGGAAACGATATCCGTTGGCAAAAAAACTTGCTTGAGTACTTTACCCGATAAATGCTGGTATATCAAAGCCCCATTTTGAAACACGACCGGGACATCCTCTTTCAACAGACTCAACACATCCAGACAGGTATAATAGCTTCTGCCCGTGACTAAGGTAACCGGGATATCATGAGTGATGCACCATTCTATTGCCCGAAGGTTTTCCGGCGGGATGGTTTTTTCATCATTCATCAAAGTACCATCAATATCAATCAACACTAATTTTATCATTTCATCTCCTCTAACCATGAGCAAAAACTAGTATTTTTATCTTCCAATCCGGGTATTGTTTTTGGACAGCTTCCTTACACCGGAATAACGTTGTTCCGGTAGTTGCAACATCATCTATTAACAGCACTTGTAGGTTCTTTCCCCAGGTTTCATTTCTAATAGCGTAAAACGAACGGGACAGATTGTGCAGCCGATTTTGCTTGTTTAGGCTTGCCTGATCCTTTTCATGCCAACTCCATTTTCTCTTTAAAATCTTCACGTTAACCGGAATGGAGGTGTGTTGGCTGACTTGATGCCCTATCATCTCGATGGGATGAAATCCACGGGAAAATATTTTCCGTAAGGATTGCGGGACAGGAATAATATAGGAGAAATTGTCTTCCCCTAACTCTATAACCACGCCGGACAGAGCTGTTGAAATAATGGGAAGCGCATCAAACCGTCGTCCGTACTTGAAACTACGAATAATCTTACCACCCAAGCCGTTATATTGACAACAGGTGAAAATCTCATCCCCTTTTTGGGAAAAATGTTTACTGGCTTGTCGGTGCTTGGTCGCCCACTCCTGTTCACAGTCGCAGCAAAGAGGTGTAGAGGTTATTTTTCCGCATCCAATGCAAGTATTTGGAAAAAGAGGAATCATGAAACGGCTAGACTGGAAAAAAATTCATGAAGATCCGCTTTATTGTGTGCGTGTATTTCTGACAACATAGAGGTGATGGGTGTATAATCTGGATTGTGCTCTCTGCTGGAGATAAAACTCTCCCCGATGCGGTTCCAGTCTTGAAGAGAGTCCTTGAGATCAAGTTTATGCGGAAGCTTCAGCATGTCAGCAAAAGTAACTACCTTTTTATCATACAGAATCGGACAAATCGGTTTATTTAAGAGGGACATAAAGATCATAAAATGCAGGCGCATTCCTATACCAAATTGGCAATCCGCCAATATACTAAACATTTCATCAGGTGGCAGTCTTGTCTCAATCAAATCTGACGGTTGTTTCATCTTTTTCCGTATGACTGCTGAAAATGGTCTGTCATACATCGGGTAAAATGGGGTAAACAAGCAGGTAAAACCTGTTTTTTCACCGATATTATCCAGAAAAGCAGCCAACTCATTCAACCGGGAGGTGGTTTTTGAATTAGGACCGATCGATACCGCGAATAACTTTTTTTGAGAAGAAAATACTACCGGGAAAATAGGTTGATAAAGTGAAAAGATGGGATCAATCGTAGTGGTAACATTTTTTTTGACACCTAGACCTGCCAGTAAGGTTTTGGATTCCTCATCACGCAAAGTAATTTTATACGTAAGTCTGAACACAATACCCGTAAGGAGACGGTTAAACGAATACCGAAGCGGTCCTACTCCATTGGCATAAACAAAGACTTTTTTCCCGAAAAACCAACCAAAAAAGATGATGGCAAGATAATATAAAGGGCTCTTCCAGCTTGTAATATCCTGGATTAATCCACCTCCCCCGCTAATAATGCCGTCACTGTAACGAACTTCCCTTAACACCGCCATCGGATCAAATCGGTGGACTGCAAACAAGCCTGTAGTAGTGGAAGTCGCATGAGGATTAGCAGAAAGAATGGTGACAATCAGACGGGGATCATTCTCTTCCCGGATATCCCGATGAAGGGATTCTAAAATCGCTTCGTCCCCGATATTCCCATACCCGTAATAACCGGAGATAAGAATCTTTTTGTATTGTCTCTTACGGGTTTGCCAAATCTCCCTAAAACAGGGAAGTGTCTTCATCAACCGGGCAAAACGTGTGTTGGGCTCTTTCAAGAGCCGGTACAGCCATTCCAGGTTATGCTCAATATACCATGCCGGAGCGCGGGAAACCGTTTGTGACCAAACATCGAAGCTACCCCCTACGCCGATTGCTATTTTCGCCAAAGACCTTGCTTTGTAGGAATGAATAAACGTCTCTTGCTTGCCCATGCCTAATCCAACGAGTAATACATCCGGTTTGGTCTCGGTTATGCTCTTGACGATGTCTTCCTTCTCCAAACGGTTGAAATAACCGTCATGAGTACCGACTATCTGTACTCCGGGGTACTTTTCCTTAAGGTATACCGCTGCTTTATCCGCTACTCCGGGTTTTCCGCCCAATAAAAAGAGCTTTCCGTTTTGGCCGCTTAGGATCTGTAATAGTCCTTCGGAAAACTCAATACCCGGTATTCGTTCTGAAAAATATTCACCTAAGAGTAAGCCTGCTTTCACAATACTGATACCATCGGGAAGAACAAGATCGGATTCCTGCAAAGCTCTTTTTAAGCTACTATCCTGCCGGGCAAGGTTCAACATCTCGATATTCAGTGTGGAGACAGCATGGCATTCTTTTTGGGTTAACCACTGTTTCGCCATCTCTAGCGCTTCATCCAGTCTAACATTATGAACCGGGATTTCCAGGAGTGGGATCACCGGTTTCTTGACAAGATGATATAGGTTGGCTGTCTTTTGAATCATGTGGGTATTCGTAAAATATTTACCGACCATTTGTCGTCCGTTTCGCGCGAAAGCTTCCTGGAGGGAAGTGTCTTCGAGAAGCAATAAACAAGACTCTACAATTTCCTGCAGTGAAGATTTAATAAAGCCATTGTATTGGTCAATAATCAATTCCTGAATACCTCCAATTTTCTTGGCAACAACAGGGGTGCCTGAATTCATGCTCTCAATAATGGCAATACCAAGCGCTTCAGCGCGAGGAGTAAAGAGCATCAGGTCCGAAGCATGCAGATAGGGAAGGGGTTTTGCCTGAAAACCGGAAAATTTGACATACAGATCGATCCCGAGTTTCTCAGCTAAAGCTTCCAGATAGTTTCTGTACTCCCCGCCTCCAATAATTAACAGATATGGTTTTTCTTGCGAGGCAGCCAGGATCGATTGAAAAATTCGGAACATCTCTCCATATCCTTTTACTTTTACCAAGCGGCTTAAAGTACCGATTACTTTTGCATTTTGAGGGATACCCATTTGCGCACGTATGGTATTTCTATTTTGCTTTTTGACATCCGGTAAAGCGGCTTCCAGAAGCGGGACGCCGTTTCGAATGATGGTAATCTTCTCTTTGGAGATCCCTCTTCTCAGCAATTGTGTCGCAATTTCATAGGAAACCGCAATGTAAAAATTGGTTCTTCGAATAGTCCACTGATCGATTAAAGTAAAGAAAAAACCTAATATAGAATGTGAATAGTCGAAGAAGGGGTTACTGTGATAAGTAGTAAGGATAGGCAGTGGTTTTCTCCAAAGTGACAGTCTGCCATACATATTCGCTTTCAAGCCATGTGTATGTAAAATATCGATCCGATTGGATTGCGTCCACTCTTTGATGGAGTGGAAAATATGCCGATCCATCTTCGATCTCATCGGATAAATCGTGCTTTGAACGTGTTGTATTTGTTCGACAGAATGAGAAAGCTTGCCCTCTCCTAAAGAAAAAAAATAGATTTCAAACTGCTCTATAGGCAAATCATTGCAAAGAGTCAGGATATGAGTTCTGCCTCCGCCAGCATCCCCTCCATCAGCCAGGATACCGATTCTAATCTTTTTCATAAGAAACGGTACACTCTCCAAGTTAAGGTGATTTGACCAAATTTCATCAATGGGTTTTTCATTTCCAGGCCGGAATCTGCCATAAAACATGAACAAACTCCTGCAGTTTATGAAAAGAGAGTCGAAAATGACCGTCGGCAGGACTTGGCTGATCCAGTAGCGACACTATTTCCAACATCGGTGCACATCCTCTTGATCCGGTTGTTTGCTCACAACACCATTATAATATGAATAGATCATTGATACACTATTTTTTGATAGTGAACCGACAAATGGCAGATAAACTGGGATTATGTAAAATCAGGTACTGCTTTTCTGCATTCGGATAGATCAGATTGATGGTCTCTGTCTGCTTCACCTTTCGGTAAAAGCCAGCTCTAATAGGTTGTCCCTTTTTAAAACTCTCCAAACCGGCTTTGTTCGTACAACAAATCTCTAACGGAGAGAATTCCGAAAACCAGTACTCCATATACCGAAATTGTGTATAATAGGCATCCATCCAAGGAAACACCTCTAAATCAGTTGGCTTGCACTCAATGGTAATGGGAAGTTTCTGAACCGGGATCCAGGATATCGTGATCGTTTGAGCCTTTCCATCCCACACCAGTTTGGCGCTAAACAACTCCGCTATTGGTCTGATTTGCAGATAGTACTTCTGTCCTTTTGTCACCCACACGGGAGTAGGAGTGGTAACTCGTTTGCCATTGAGATCATAATAATTCTCGTTGACAGTAAACGTGACTCTTGTCTGTCTGAATTCAAGTACCATAGTGGCGTAGTCAACATTCCAGGAAATAGTCTTAAACTTTTCCAACAGGTAATTGGTTTCAGCGTAAGCAGCATTCGATTTTTTATCGACATATGCCAATTCAGGATGTTTTGGGTCAACCTTGATCGAAAAACTCTCTGTTTCCTTAAAAGTATCGTAGGTTTCTGCCGGTGTGGATAGCTTCGTCAAAGATGGTTTTCTGCCGGGTATCTTTACGTGGATTTCCTTCTCCTTCACCCCATCCGGAATGGAAAAAGGGAAACTGACAGTGCCGATACGGGTAATCACGTAGACGGTGAAACGTTGGTGACCCACTTTTTCGAGCATTGCCACTCCATTGGTATCCGCATAGCCAATCACAGAAATAAACGGCACCGGTTGGTATTTACCTTCCATTGGCCAGTGACTCCACAGTTCCACTCTGGAACCATCCAAAGGCTGATTCTCTTCATCTTTCACGGTAAAATAAAGGTCTGTGAGTAATTCCTCCGGATTGTATGGAAGCTCGGAACGCCAGACATGATCGTATTTTCCGTTGGCTTCCCAACACATCGGCCAGGAGAAGATTCGTTTTCCCCAGGATTTATAGTAGATCAGGGAATCATCAAAATAAGGTTTCCAGGAGCTTTTCTCCCCGCCTTCTCCGGAAGAGGAATCGACATGATGCCACCCATCCGCCCAGAAGTTGTTGAATTGATGGTCCTCCCCCAGAGCCACGATGATAATGGTAGGGATATTCATCGCTCTGGCGGCGGCTTCGTATATGATAGACCACTCTCCGCACCAGATGCCCAGGTCTTTGTTCAATAAATTCTGATAAATATTGTACCAACCCTTTGGTTTCTCCCCGGTATGCCAGATTCCGCCCACATCCTGTTTTAACCAGAAATCAACGAGATAAGCCGCTTCATAAAGCGTTTTGGCGTCTTTCACCCTCTCCAGAAGCGTGATTCCATATTTAGTATCAGTGGGCAGGAAAGTACGGTAGAAATTCCCCTGGTAGGCTGTTTTATACGCATTGGGACTCATGATATACCGGTTTAACATGACTAAGTATTGGTAATAGATTTCACGCGGCATTTCTACAAAACCTTGATCAGTGGCGTATTCCAGAGTGGAGTAATCCGGATACGTTTTCATCCGGACATAATTGACTTGCTTACACATATCGGCAATGGATTTTGCATTCTCCACCAACAAAGGTAATAGTGCCTGGCGGATATAGATCAGCAAATCCTCCACTTGAAAATGTGTGACGCAAAACGCTACTTCATCAATGTATTCGGATGGAACTGTATTCAAAAAGTCCTGTAGCAATTTCGTTTCCGCTATGTTATACCCATTGGCATATAAAGTATCGAAATCACGGATGAATCCTGTTCCGCCAAAGAACATACCGAGGGGGCTTTTTACGACTTCTGAGCGATACGGAGTAAATTGGAAAGAACCCGGTTGATGGCTGTAATTGGTGAGATAAGAAAGCGGTGCGGCAGAAGAAGCAAAGCCAAGATCCAGACAACCATCACTCTGTACATCCACTAAAAACGGGGAACAGTTGCCTGCTGTCTGCCAATCTTTTACCAGCGGATAGGTCTGGAAAAGAACTGGTTGCTGATCAATCTGGACACGGAAAGTGTCGAGGGAGCCATCCTGGTCTCCTACCAATAACCAAGCAATCTTCTCGCTTTCCCAATAGCAATAGGGGGAAGCTCTACCGGAAACCACCACTCCTTCCTGGTTCGGATGCTCTTCATCCCAGACTTCTGTCCAATGGGGGAAAAATGAGGGAACCTCCCTCCATTGTTCATTCTCCTCCTGAATAAGTGACAGAGAGCCATCCTTATGTCCCAGAATCAATTCTTTTTTGTTGAACCGAAATAATGCTGGAATGAGAATATCTTCTGCAACGGTGGATTCAAAAATAGGAAAAGGGTCTGAGCATGTTAACTGATTGTTTTCCCATTGATAAACACACTGGTATACTGTTGCACCAGAGGAAAAAAACAGCTGATTCACTGTTTTCTCTTTGCCGATAACCGGATGAAGAAGATCATTCAATCCGGGGAATGAAATAGTCTGAAATAACCTAAATTTCGCTCTTTCAACTCCTGGTGTGTAGAGAAAAAGGTCTAAAGATCCTTTGGCTCCGGTTACCAGAAGTTCCTGGTAATCATCCCGGTTTACATCACCGACACTGACAGAGGCTTCAGCCACTACATCTATCGGTCTCATTTGCAAGGTTTCGAGTTGTTTTATCATCTCATCCTGCAGCCAATCGGGAATATTTTCATTTATAACAAACCGATCCGGTTGAATTCCCCAGGATCCATCTAGCTCCAACACCCTTGATTCACCTGGATAAAGCGTAATTTCCAAAGAATCGGAATTTTCAGCAAAAGAGGGGAAAAGAGAGGCGAATAATAAAAGCAAACTCATTGAAAAACTAATCAGATGTTTCTTTTTCATTTTAAACATGATACCCTCCCAATTTATTTCTGATTTAATTGTAGCTAAGAACGACCGAACATATATCTTTTATTACCTGTTTTCCAGTATACTATTGGTGAAACTCAACTAAGAAATGAGGTATTTAGTGATGAAATCAGCCAGGATTGCTTATGGGTATACCCTGCTGGCTGTTGCCTGCTGGTCCACTGTCGGTACCGCTTTCAAACTGACTTTATCGCATATCACCCCTTTTCAACTAGTTTGTTATTCAACCTGGTTCTCAACCGTAACACTGTTGATGATCTCCTGGTTCACCGGTAAATTTCCCCAATTATGGGGAACTTTACAGGATTCAAAACAACGTTGGTTTGTGTTGGTTCTTGGTTTCCTGAATCCGTTTCTTTACTATGTCATTCTATTCCAGGCTTACCATATTTTACTGGCGCAGGAAGCGATGGTGCTGAATTATACCTGGGGGATCGGGATCATCATTCTTTCGGGTTTGCTGTTGAAACAAAAAATCTACTTCTATCAGATTATCGCTGTCTTTATCAGCTTCATTGGAATCGTGATTATCGCCACAAAAGGGTCCTTTTTTCAGTACCGGCCAACCAATCTTTACGGCATCCTACTTGCCATCGGCACCGCTTGGGTCTGGTCGTTTTATTGGATTTTGAATGTCAGGCAAAAAAAAGACGCGGTGGTCATGCTAACTCTCCAATGGTGTATCGGTTCCCTGCTATGCTTATTTCTACCGTGGCAGGGTCCTGTCAATATACCCGGATTACTCGGTTCGATTTACACCGGCTTGTTTGAGATGAGTCTTCCCTTTATCGCCTGGTTCATGGCGCTAAAGACAGCGGAAAATACTGCCAGTGTTACCAATCTGATTTTTCTGAGCCCTTTTACCTCATTAATCTGGATACATTTGGTGGTAAAAGAGCCGATTCATCCCAGTTCCTGGCTCGGATTAATCTGGATTATCGCCGGTATCTGGTTAAACCAACCTGTAACTTTACGCTGGCAAAACTATATTATCCATAAAGTGTCTCATCACTAAGTTAGTATAAGGAGGCACAGGGGACCGTCTCTTGTACCCCCTTATACCAAAAAGGTTTTGGAAAAGTGAGGAAGGATAAGGAGAAATAAATGAAAAAAATAATCATTTCGCTAAGTCTTGTACTTGTTTTCGTTTTTTCGTTCTTGACCATAAAACCTGCTCTGGCAGAGGAATGTGTTCGATACTTAATGCCATGCTTTTCTGAAGTCACCCAAACCGAGTCAATTGTTTATAAAGAAACAACGGATATCAATGGGAACCCCATCTCCCTCTCTCTGATTGTGGTCGAACCGAAAGGGGATAGCCTGGAAAAAAGGCCTATGGTCATTTGGATTCATGGCGGAGGATTTATCTCCGGTAAAAAAGAGAGGATGCTGGGCAGATGTATCGCGTATGCTAAAATGGGTTATGTCGCTGTAACCATCCAATATCGACTCAGCGCCACCGATAAATCGAGCTGGGTAGAGACAGATACGATGAAAAGAGCGGTCAATGATGCAGTGGAAGATGCCAGAAGCACTGTCGACTGGCTGCGGGCACATGCTTCCGAGTACCGGATCGATACGAACCAGATGTTTATCGGCGGATCTTCTGCCGGAGCAATCACTTCCTTGCACGTCGTTTACCAGGATGATGGTTGGAACAAAACAGGCATGAAAGGGGTCATCGATTTATGGGGGGCTCTTTTATCCGATGTCCAAATTGATTCATCAGAACCTCCGGTCATTATCATCCATGGCACAGAAGACACCACCGTCCCCTTTAAACTGAGCTTGTCGTTGGTAAAAAAATTGAAAGAAGCGAAAGTACCTTACCAGTTCTATCCCGTCAAAGGGGTGGGGCATGGTGTTCCCGCGCCTCAGGGGCAGGCTTTCCATTATGTAGAAGCGTTGTTTATTTATCAATATTTAGAGTAAGATTGTTTCCTGATTTCAGGTTTTGTATTATGATGGTGATATGAAAAAAGGTTTAGGTTGCCGACATTTTTTTATCGTGTTTTTTGTTTTTCTGTTTTCGTTGAGTTTGTTCCAGTGTAAATCCGGACAAACGGAGGCTTCTCGCTGGTTAGATCCCGATAGTCCCAACATTGCGAAGGAAATTCGTGAGATTTTAGTGAAGGACACCCCAAAGGTTATTGTGATCGGGACCGGATTATGCGATAATTGCAAAATTGTGGAAAACACGGTGGAAGCTTTTCACAAAGCGCATCCCGAAATACCCGTTCCCTGGATGGTGTACAATCATTACGAGGACCGGGCTACCTTTCAGTATTTCCTGGTGACTGTCAGCCCCACGACATTCTTCATCGACCAGGAAAACTACATTCAAACCAAATTGATTGGTGCATTTAATGAAGAAATATACGAAGAAACGCTCCGATCGGTC
>JAJFUD010000090.1 GCA_021372585.1 bacterium | reverse complement strand
TTTCCTTGTATATGGAAGCATCCATACGTACTAACCAAGCATTCTTATGCAAAGGCATAATAAGATCAACGGTCAGATTCTTAAGTGTGGAGAGCCATTCTTCTTTTTCCGGACCAATGAGTTGGATAAAGTATAATTCTGAAGGAAAGGATGATAAGCTATTCGGATCAGGCACAGAATTGGATTGAACCCAATGGATACTTTTGTCTTCAAGAGAAATAAAATGATAACCATTCATATATATCTTGCTCATGTCTTCTTCGAAAACATAATAAAGCGATCGTTCTTTCAAAAAACTTTCCTGTTCTGATGTGATGTTCGATAAAATATAGGTTGGATAGATAGCAATAATATTAAAATCAGCCTGAATACATTCCGAAATTACTTTTGGATTTTCGTAGTAAATTTTTACAACTTTTTCATCCATCGCATAAGAAAAAGACTGGCTAAAATTAGCTACTGGAAATAACATTAAAATTAATAAAATAGAAATAGCTATATTTTGAAATCTTTTCTTCATAAAATCCTCCCCCTAAAATATCGGTTCCTTTTTTTTGTAATAATCCATTATTCTATAACTGTTCCATTCTCATCAATTTTCATTATATATAAAAATCCTAGCAAACAAAACTTTTCCTAAGTCTCATTTTTTACCGTTCCACTGTTGTTTTTTGTGATAGTGAATCAGAGGGACGGTTCCTTTGATTCACGCATTCCCGCTTTTCGGGAAAAAGGGATAGGAAAGATAGGGGCAGATTGGCGCCAGAAGTCGGGTTTGGTGACAAAGAAATACGTATAGGTTGTGAAAGATCAGGTTTTTAGGGTGTTTGCAGTAACCAGTCCAATGCGTTGACCTGCATGATTCCATTGTGGGATGTTATAGGGGTGAAATCCATCGTCAATAAGTATTTCGGATTATGGTCCCTAATGGCATCCAGCGGAGCCAACTCACGAGATAATGTTTTCCCATCAGAATCAATCACGGTATTCGCCACCTGGTAATACTCTTCTCCCTTCTCTCCTATAGTGATAAAATCGACTTCAGTTTGATTCACCTTTCCTATGTACACCTCGTACCCCCGCCGAAGCAGTTCCAGGTACACCACATTCTCCAAAATATGTCCTAAATCGGCTTTTTTACTCCCTAGAAGGTAATAGCGAAGCCCAATATCAACCAGGTAATATTTGGCTAAGGTGACCAGATGTTGTTTGCCCTTCACATCATATCTGCTTGCTTTATACAAAACAAAACTCTCCAATAATGCAGACAAATAAGATTCAACGGTATGGGCAGAGATTTTCCTTCCGGCTGAAGTCATGGTATTGGCTATATTCGTAGAGGAAACTTTATTGCCAATGTTGTCGAACATAAATCGAATCACGCTATCCAGTATTCCCACGTCTGATATACGACCACGGGCCATAATATCCTTCAGCACAATGGAGGAATAAATCCCTTCCAGATAGGCACGAATATCTCTTCGTTGGGTAAGTTGTAAAGTATAAGGGAAGGAACTGAATTGAATATAGTTTTGATACTTGATGATTAGGTCCGTCTGATCTGGCATGACAGACATATATTCACGAAATGAGAGTGGCAGCATCTTAATTTCCACATACCGTCCGGATAACAAGGTAGCCAATTCACCGGAAAGAAGGCAAGCATTGGAGCCGGTTATATATACATCACAGTTTTTCTTGATGAACAAACCATCGATTGCTTTCTGGAATTGCATGACTTGCTGGACTTCATCGATCAATATATAGTTCATTTTGTCCGGTAGAAGTTTTTTCTGAATCCATTCATAAAGCTGTAAGTAATCTTTCATGTCGTGATATTGTGGATCCTCAAGATTTACACGAATGATTTGGTCTTTCCCCACGCCATTGTCTAGTAGCCAATCGCAAAACAAGTCGAATAGAGTTGATTTACCGCAACGTCGTATGCCGGTGACTACTTTTATCAGCTGTTTATCACGAAAATGAATCAATTGGTTGATATAATTCGGCCGGTCGATCATTTTCATTTTATACCCCTCTTCTGTGTCTGCATTCGCTTATCCTATTATACAGAAAGAATATAGTTTGTGAAGTCTATTGCATAAAGTCCGTGTATTTTATAAGTTTATGCATTGTAATGCTGATAAATAATGAATCAAAGGAACCATCCCTCTATGATTCACATACCGTGATTAATATTAAGGGTTCAGTTTGTTTTGCCTCAATATCAAGGGTGATTCAACTTGAGAACCATCAGGACATATACTGCTAACAGACCAATAGTACTTTTGTTCTGATACCAATGTACCAGCTGGAATTCTATAAGACATACTAGCCCAACCAAGCTTATCCCACCCAACATCAAATGGTTCATGAGCAAGATTTTTTTTATCATCTTGATAGATGTTTAAATGAAACGATTTAACAGTGAAATCTTCTTCCCATAGTCCAACTGCTTCCCATTCAAAGTCAATAGGATCTGTAGAATCGATTGAGGCATCCTTAAGGGGTGAATACAATTCAGGTGCCTTGCAGTTTGGATCAGGTTTCGGTTCCGGATCTGGTTCTTTAATCTCCTTTAAATAGAACTTCACCCAGCCAGATTCTGCTTCTTTTTCACCACAAATGCTAGTAACTTTCCAATGATAAGATGGTTTTTTTGGTAATGATGTAATTTCATAACTTTTATCGGCTCTAATGATTCCAGTTACCCCATCTATTGGTATTGGTTCTCGCTTATCATCATATATTGTGAAACGATATTTCGAAGCCTTTCCCTCCCATTTAAACGTATGAGATAATCTATCAATTGTATCTTCATTTTTTGGATCCATTAATTCAGGCGCTTCACATCGAGAGGGAGGAGGGGGTGTTGAAGTCTTAAAAATAAAGTATCGTTCAGAATAATTACCTTTTTCTTCCCCTACTCTATTCCATCTCAAATATTCATCTACTTTCACTTCAGCACCATCACCTGGAGATAGATCAGTAGGAGCGGGAAGTTAGCAATCACTACCCCCTCCTCCGCCACCGCAAGACACTTTGTTGAACTGTACTGATTGGTTTTCTTGGAATTCTTTGTATTCCGAAGATGAACCATTGTTAAACCATAATTTAAGTGTTTTCTTGTTATCAGGATTCGGATCGACTCCAAAAAAGTCATTATAATTGGTTAAAGTAAAACTGCCCTTATTAAGCTCATCTCTCAATTTTTGAGCAATCGATACTCCCTTATAAACTTCATATCCTCCATATTCAGCTTTATCGATTGAACATACATTGATGGTGATAGTTTCAGAACCACCGCTATTTGCCCATTTATTAATTGTATCGTCACTTGGCCTTTTCCATTTTTCTTCGACGGGGTATGCCCACCCTATATAACTATTTTTACTATCATATTGGTTATTTCCATATTTGCTTGAAAATTTTTTCTTTAAAACTTCTGATCCAATTGTCTCTAAATATTCATCGTTTCCTAAGTATAAAACAACATGACCATTTGAATTTGTTGTTTTACAAAAGATCATAGAACCGCTGGGTGCATTTTTCCATCCGTTATGATATTTATCCTTTAATCTTCCATTACTATCCAAATATGATTGGCATTCCAAAGCATTATAAAAGTTAGATTGTCCTTTATTGTCCGCTAATTCAAATGAATCTGGAAGCCTATAACAAGCACAAACATGTGCTAGACACCATAGGTCCCAATTTTTCTTTTGGCTTGCTAACCCCCAATTTATTGCTGCTTTAGACCAGTTGCTCCAATTGTTAGGCTCTGCTTTAACAATATTTATAAAAGTTAATGACATCATCAGAACTAGCATAGCAACAACAAATCTTTTGCTGAGCATTTTTTACTCCTTTTTATGCTTTAAAGAACCACATATGAAATACACTTGAAACATATGCTCGAAAAGGTAGATAGTGAGTTTTGAGGTTGGTAATGACAACAATAAACGACAGAATTTAACCATGTTTTTTTATCTCTTTTCAAAACATCTCTTTATCTTGGTTAATAAGCGCATCTCCTTGATAAAACTACACCGAACCAAAAGTTAATGTTATAGTCTGGGTTGGAGCATCCCAATCAACTTTTCCATTAAAACTCTCTGCTACAAAGCGCAAAGGAAGAAAAGTTCTTCCATTCACGACAAGAGGAGCCAAAGAATTGTTCTTATCAATAGGTATATTCACACCATTGATGAAGGCTATCGGATTATCAATCCATAGTTCCATGATAATCGGTTGTTTGATTAGAGTAACCTTTCTTTCCTTGGATTCATATCCTACGCTTCCACCAATTGACTCTACGATAATACGGATGGGTATTAACGTTCTTCCTGTAGCCTGATGAATAAATGGAGGTGCTTCAATCATATTACTTTTTCCATTTACAATGACAATCTTATTGCCAACCATAATCTTAATTACAGTGGGCTTTTCAGTTTGATAGGTGACTGTTAGGACTTCTTTTGCTAAATTCCCGGCTTTATCAATCGCAATAATAATGATCTGGTTTTCTCCTTTAACCAAATCAATCGTACTTGCATACTGTCCTTTACCGGGGGAGGATAGTTCTTTTTTATTAACCAGTACCTTTAAAATCCCTGATTCCTTGTCTTCCACCATGAAAGAAACGAGTATATTCGAAGTCTCAACGACCGATTTGTTGTTTGGCTGAATGATAGAAATCTTTGGCGGAGTTTCATCAGGAGGGAGCGCTTTCGTGATAGTAAGGATTTCAGTAGTACTTAAGGAGGCATTATTAGTTGCTTTTATCTCAAATTTGTTCAAATTATCTTTTAGGATAATCCCTTTTTTCTCAAAAATACCCTTATCAGAGAAAGTCACGTTCTCCCCATTGATCTTAAGGGATTTTATTCCTGATTCTTCATCAATGACTAATCCTTTGATATCAATCACATCATTGTTGGTAGTAGAATTATTTTCCGGTTCTTCAATGATGATAATTGGTGGTGTTGAATCAGCAGTCTGACTTTGTGAATATGCTTATATCTTTTCTAAATTGATAGAACTTATTTGGCATAAGAATAAAGCGACCAACAGTAAAGATATACGTTTTATGTACATTATCCTACCCCCAAATTCAGCAATTTATACATTTTTGGTTATACTACACAAAAAAAGGTTTGTCAATTTTACAAAGTACTTTTAAAAATCTCATCAGAAGGAATCTCCCAATTAATACCGTCACAACCAAAAGTGGATCGTTAAAGAAATAAGGTGGAAATTAATATCTCCTTGACAAGATAGCTGTAGAGTATATTGGGGTGGAGAGCTATATTAAATAAAGTTTATGATGTTTATCTCGTTAAGTTATCTCGTATATGTACCAAGGGTTCTTTTGATTCACTTGTTTTTGACGGCGATGGGGAGTGCAGATGGGGAATTGAGGTGTCCAGGCGCGTTTTCGGACATAAGGGACTTCTCTTCGGACAAAGGTTCGGACAACTGGGACTATCCCCCTTGTATTTTTTTACTTGGCTATCATTGAATTGTAAATCCTGGAAAATGTTTTATAATAATAACCAAGAAAATGAGATATTATGATAACTGAGGGTATGATGATGCAGAAAGAAAAAAACCGAAAAACAACGAAAAAGCGTATTGCTGTTTCTCCAAATCGACAAATAACGCTTCCATTAGCTTTTGTAAAGCAACTGGGCATTGAGTATGAGGCGGATTGCGTGCTAGAACAAAATGCCATCAAAATCATTCCTGTTTACGAAGATAACGGTGCTTTTGATGAGATTATTCTTGCTGAGTTGATATCAGAAGGCTACTCCGGTCAATCATTATTAGTTCGATTTAAAGAGAAACGAAGCAAAATAAGACCAGCCGTAGAAAAATTGCTAGATGAAGCAGAGAAAGCAGCAGAAAATCCCAGTTTAGCTAGCAGCTATGAAGACGTGTTCAATAAAAAAGAATAGCAATGAATCAATTGATTATTCTTCCCCCGGCAGCAAAATACTTGAAAAAAATCAAAGATTCCACGCTAAAGCTAAAATTCCAACATACCATTGACCAAATCATAGAGAATCCTTTTCATGGTGAGAAAAAAACCGGAGATCTTTCAGGAGTATACGGAGTTGATTTTCATTATAACAAAACAAGTTATGAGCTGGCTTACAGAATTATCATTAAAGATAACACCTATGTTATTGTAATCCTTGCCGGAACTCGTGAAAATTTTTATGAGCAATTAAAACGGTATATGTAGGTTTCTTATAGTATTCGGACAGAGGGGACAGAGGTTCGGACAAGTGGGACTGTCCCACTTGTATTATTTCGGTGATGAATCACTCGTAATGGAGCCACATCATGATGATGTTCACGAGTTTTTTCGCTTTATCGAGTCTGTACACCAATCGGTGTTGATGGTTGATTCTACGTGAATAAGCACCTTTTAAATCACCTTGGAGTTGTTTTACAGGTGGCGCGGCTCATGAAATGGATCCTTTTCTATTAAATTGAGCAGGTCGATTACTTTTTCTTTATATTCGCTTTGTTGAATCAACTTCCAATCGATCTTGGCTCTATTGGAAAATATTACGCGCCATTTCGCCAATTCAACTCAGT
>JAJFUD010000087.1 GCA_021372585.1 bacterium | reverse complement strand
ACACTCTTATCTTTTGGGTCAAATTTAAAATCAGCTTTGCCTTTTAATTCCGGATTTAATTGACCGGCTAAAACTTCATACCAATCATCGTCCCAATCATTTTGAAAAATATTAAATTTTATTTCTTTTAAATTTTTACCGTTTAAATTTTCCAAATAAAGATCCATTCCTTGGAGACCGAGTTTTTCTAATGTTTCTGGAAATTCTGTGTTGTTTTGATAATCATAAGAAACGCTGGGACGATTGTTCCAATTACCTTTGATGGGATATTTTTGGTTATCTAATTCGGCGAAGCGGCAGAGGCCGGTGGCAATGATTTGTTTGGCATTTTTATCTTTCATATTGCTATTTTGGAGAAAGACAACAAAACCGGATTGTTTTCGGTTTTTTTCGGATAATTTGTTGGAGCTAAAAGTTATGGTACGGGAGACCATACCATCTTTACTAATTTTTGTATTGATTCCAAGTGGACCAAGGGGTGCTTCCAAAAAGATATTTCTATAGGTTCGTTCACCATTTTCAGCATTAACATTGACCCAATCTTCATAGGCAATAACAGTAAGATTGTAGTTACCATTATTAATTAATTCTTTTTTATCGGTGATAAATTCGATTTCAAACTTTTTATTTCTTTCGACTTCTTTGATGCTAAATTTACCCTGTTGTTGGGGATTTTCTTTTGTATATTTGATTAAATCGTTCCAGTCTTTATCAGGTACATTATTATTAAATTCATTAGCTGATTTGCCATTGAATATTAATTGAGGGGATAAATTATGCGCATTTGGTTGGGTTAGTAAATAATATTCCGCTCTTTTATTAGTAATTTCGTTAGCTGTAGTATCTTGATTATTACTATATTTTGTGGGAATACGAATAATAAAAAAAGAATTATTATTAATGTTGTTGATATATGTAGTTTTTTCCAATGTTGGAATTCGATTATCTGATTGAGATTTGGTTATTAATTCGCCCAATTGGGTGTTGTTTAGATTAGTGTTGGTGTTTTCGGCAGAACTTTTTTTGGTGCCGTAAGCAATACTTAGGGCAGTAAGGGCACTTAAGACGGCGGAAACTGGTTTGGGCCATTTGGGAGATGTGTATTCTTTAATCCGTTTTGTATCTGGGTCTAATTGAATTTTTTGTATTGATATGGAGTTTTCTGTACTCATTTGTTAAAAAACCTTGTTGTAAAGATGAACCATTTTGCTGACGTCAACGAAATGATCAGAAACAATGTTACCAGAGGTTTCACAAGATTGTTTCGCTTTATTGATTACATTTTCAAAATTTACCCAATTAGTATATCCCAGCATTTTCTGTAAATCTCTGGCTAACCAGAACTCAATCCCATCATCTGACTTCTTTGCATAGGACTCAAAAGTACCTGTTAACGCTTGAATCATTTCCTTTTTCAATCAATTGCCTCCAAAAAATCAAGAAAATTTACTCTCCACTTATCCATTCAGCTCACCTGCCAACAATTCAGCTTGTTTGAGGACGTTATCGGTAGCCAATTGTTGCATATCGGGAGGATAACCATACCGATTCAGAATGCGTTTTACATCCCTTCGCAATCTGGCTCGAATGCTTTCTTTGAGGGTCCAGTCAATCTTGGCGTTTGCCTTCACGCTCTTATACACTTCAATCGCGATCATCGCGAGTTGTTTATTCCCTAATACCTGTTTGGCGCTTTCATTATCGGCTAATGCGTCATAGAAGGCTAATTCATCTTCGGATTCTAAGCCATATTCGATTTTTCGTTGGTCGGAATCCCGGATTTCTTTTGCCATTTTAATCAATTCTTCGATCAGCTGTGCAGTAGTCAACAGATGATTCTGATACTTTCTGATCGCATTCTCTAACATTTCGGATAATTTCTTGCTTTGAGTAAAGTTCTTTCTGGTCCGGACTTTTATCTCGTCATTCAGTAGCTTCTTTAATAGTTCTAGAGCCAGATTTCTTTTTTCGAAATGTTTCACTTCTTCCAGAAATTCATCCGATAAAATGGATATATCAGGCTTTTTTATCCCGGCAGCATCAAAGACATCAATAATGCCATCCGATACGATTGCCTTATCGACAATTTGCCGAATTGCAGTCTCAATTTCAATGGAAGATTTGCCGGGTGCGCTTTCACCTTCAAACTTAGACAATCTTGCTTTCACTGCCTGGAAGAAACCGACTTCTTCTTTGATCGCCATTGCTTTTGGATGGGGTACCGCTAATGCAAAAGCTTGAGATAGCATTGTCACTTGCTTGATAAACCGGCTTTTCCCATCCGGCAATCCTAGAATAAAATCTTCTGTTTCCAATATGATGGAAAGCTTTCTCCTGGTGTCAGCAGAAAAGTATTCGTGATACTGAAAATCATGCAAGATTTCCTGCACTACCTCATATTTTTCAATGCAGATAGAAACTGCCTGCTCCTGGTCAAATGCCGGCTCTCCTTTACCCCCGCTGGCAGCATACACAGAAAGAGCCGTTTTAAGGTCTGATGCGATACCGATATAATCAACGATTAATCCGCCCGGTTTATCAAGATACACTCTGTTGACTCTCGCAATAGCCTGCATCAAAGTATGCCCTTGCATGGGCTTGTCAATGTACATCGTGTGTAAACAAGGTACATCAAAACCAGTCAACCACATATCCCTGACAATAACCAACTTTAAGGGATCATGGATGTCTTTAAATCGATCACTGATGGTTCTTCTGTCCTGTTTGTTGGTGTGATGCTTTTGCCAGTTTTCCGGATCTGAAGAAGAGGAAGTCATGACCACTTTGATATTCCCTTTGCGGATATCTTTGTCATCCCATTCCGGATGAAGTTTTATGATCTCTGCATATAATTCCACCGCAATTCTCCGGCTCATGCAAACAATCATCCCTTTTCCGTTAAATACTTCCTGACGTTTTTCGAAATGTTGGATGATATCGGAAGCTACTATCTTCAATCTTTCCGGATGACCCACTATCGCTTCCAATTGTGCCCATTTCGCTTTAGCTTTTTCGGTAGCGTTGCTTTCTTCCCCTTCGGTAATTTCCAGCACCTGTTCGTCGATTTTCTCTTTGTCTTCCTCTTTCAAGTGAATCTTTGCCAATCTGGATTCATAATAGATCTTTACCGTAGCACCGTCTTCCACTGCCTGGGCGATATCATAAACGTCCACATAATTCCCAAATACAGCTGGGGTGGACCTATCCTTTTTCTCGATAGGTGTACCGGTAAATCCAAGAAACGTAGCATTTGGTAACGCATCGCGTAAGTATTTAGCATTACCATAGGATATTCTGGCTTCATCGTTTTGATAGGTAGTCTTGGCACCAAATCCATATTGGCTGCGATGTGCTTCATCTGCTATCACGACCATATTGGATCGCTCTGATAATAATTCAAACTGCGTGGATCCTTCATCTGGATAAAACTTCTGGATGGTCGTGAACACAATCCCTCCCCCGGCTACCTTTAACAACTCCATCAAATGTTCACGGTTTTGTGCCTGGATGGGATCCTGCCTGAGAAGTTGTTTGCACCCGGCAAACGTATCAAATAGCTGTTCATCCAAGTCATTTCGATCCGTTATCACCACAATGGTGGGATTATCCAATAATAGAATGATCTTGCCGACATAAAAAACCATCGAAAGCGATTTACCGGAACCTTGTGTGTGCCACACCACTCCGGCTTTTTTATCCCCAATGGGTTGTTTATTTACATTGAACAAACCATGCTTCTCGGGAGAATCTTTCACTCTTAATGGATGGTTACTAGCCCGAAGCGTTGATTCTACTGCTTTATTCACGGCATGATACTGATGGTAACCGGCTATCTTTTTCACTGTTTCAATCAAGGTTTGTTTTGTTTCCGGATCTTCTTTTTTGGTTTTCTCAAATACAATGAAATGTCGTATAAGATCAAGAAGAATTTCTTTGTTCAACATCCCTTTTACTAAGGTTTCAATCTTGGGTGTGGTAGCTGAGTCTTCTATCTTGCTATCTGCTGTTTTCCAGATATGAAAGCGGGAATATTCCGATGAGATAGTGCCGGTTTTAGCTTCAAGTCCATCCGAAGCCACCAGAATGCTGTTGTAATAAAATAACGATGGAATCGCATTTTTATAATTCTGTAACTGGGTAAAAGCTTTGAGTACAGTCGCGTTTTCATCAGCAGGATTTTTCAGCTCAATTACGACCAATGGCAATCCATTCACGAATAAAACTACATCTGGACGTTTTTTGATGTTATTCTCAATGATCGTGTATTGGTTTGTGACTAGAAATTCATTATTCCAAGGATGTTCAAAATCAATGAGATGAACCTTTTCCCCTTTGATACCTTCTTTGCCCATCACTTCTATATCGATACCTTCGGTCATCATCCGATGGAAGACTTCATTGTTATCTATCAGGTTTTGAGTAGGCAGACTACAGATTTGTCTAAAAGCTTGTTCTATTGCATCCGGTGGTATTTCAGGATTGAGATTGTTCAATGCGGTTAACAATCGCTTTTTTAAGACTACCTCATCCAGATTAATTCTTTCTT
>JAJFUD010000061.1 GCA_021372585.1 bacterium | reverse complement strand
CCTCTGTCATGATACCCCTTGAAAACCTCTTAAAATGGAGTAAGATTTGTTTTGTCTTCAGGGCAGGGGGCAGTTCCCTACCGGCGGTAAAGCCCGCGAGCGAAAGCAGATCCGGTGAGACTCCGGAGCCGACAGTAAAGTCTGGATGGAAGAAGATGGTATCTTTTTCCCCAAATGCCTTGATGTAATAAAACTTTGGGGAGGATTGTATGTTTAGGACAAGAAGGTTAGTTCTAATTGGGTTACTTGTTGCATTTAGTATTGTATTAGAGACTTCATTTGCGGTTCCGATTATTCCGGCAGCTCCATATCTGCTATATTCTCCAGGTGATTTGCCGATTCTTTTTATTGCTTACCTGTTTGGTTTTGCACCTGGTTTGATTGCAGTTGGAATAAAAGCTGTCGTGTTTGTTTTAATCAGACCACCGGATCCTGTTCCTTTGTACGGTCTCTTGATGCATTTTTTAGCTTCTTCTGCTTTTGTATCAGTTTTTTATTTTTTTTCCAGAAAGAAAAAAGTATTTCATGTTGTTTTAGGACTTGCTTTAGGAACATTAGCCAGAGCTCTGGTGATGGTTCCGGCAAATATATTTTTGACCCCATATTACCTGAGTACAATCCAAGCGCCACCAGGTTGGACAATGGAACAGTATGTTAGTTCTGTCAGAAAATCTATATGGCCAGTAGTAATCCCTTTTAACCTGATTCATAGCGGAGCCAACTCCGTTCTTTTCTTTCTCATGAAATTGGCTTTGGGAGATCGGTTATCCTCGTATCTGTTTAAAAAGGACATTCACTAGAGTAAATAGAACAGGCGGATCAGGTAAGGTAGATCCGCCTGTTCTGATTGATTATTTCTTACTTATGATGTGCTAAAAAAGCAGAATAAGCTCTGTATGTTTCATAAAGGTCATCTTTTGCACAAATCTCATAAGGAGCGTGCATGGATAGTAGAGCAGGACCGGCGTCGATGACTTCCATCCCTCTTTCTCCAAAATACTTAGCTACAGTACCACCACCGCCTACATCCACTTTACCGAGTTCGGCTGTCTGAAATTTCACGTTTTGCTCATTGAACAAACGTCTGATTTTCCCCACAAATTCTGCGGAAGCATCCGAAGAACCGCTTTTTCCACCAGCGCCAGTATATTTTGACAACACAATGCCTTTATGGAAATAGGGGGCATTCTTCTCCTCGAAGGCATCTTTAAAATGAGGATCCAACGCTGCGCTGACATCCGCGGAGAGGCAAGCGGATTTAGCAAACACCTTGGATAAACGTATATTTTCACCACTCACTGCAATCAGGTCTTCAAAGAATTCTTCGATTGCTTTGGTCTTAGCGCCTGTGTTGCCTTCAGAACCGATCTCTTCCTTATCGAGTAATAACACGCATGAACTTAATTCGGGAGGTTCTGTCATATCCAACAGCGCTTTTAAGGAAGTATAGGCACAAATCCTGTCGTCATGACCGTATCCAAGAATCATGCTACGGTCAAATCCTACATCCAGAGCTTCTCCTCTAGGTACGATTTCAAGTTCAGCACTTAAGAAATCCTCTTCCGTGATCTGATATTTTTCGTGTAAGATTTTCAGCATATTCAGTTTGACCGCTTCTTTTTCCTTCTCATTGAATTCAATGGGAAGACTGCCGATTATGACATCCAGTGCTTCATTTTTAAACACTTCGCCCACTGTTTTTGATTTATAATCTCTGGCCAGGTGAGGAAGGATGTCCGATATCACAAACACAGGGTCTAACGCGCTTTCTCCAATCGAAATCGCAACTTCAGTCCCGTCTTTACGAACGATTTTACCATGAAGCGCTAAAGGAATGTTCATCCATTGATAGGTCTTAATCCCGCCGTAATAATGGGTATCCAAAAAAGCAAAACCTGAATCTTCATACAGAGGATTCTGCTTGATATCCAGTCTTGGCGAATCAATGTGGGAGGCAACCAGGTTAACACCTTCACTCAGTGGTCTTCTGCCACCGAAGAAAGCGATAACTCCTTTTCCCTTGATGCTTCTGTAGTACTTCTTCTGCAGCAGAGAAGTAGGATAAGCGTTGCCTGTATCGGGTAATTTCTGATACCCGTTTGCAACTAGCATTTCTTCGGCAATCATCGCGTATTCACGTTCTGTTTTGCCTGCAGTGAGAATTTTCTTGTAATCGTCAGCGAAACTCATAATTCTGTCAGAATTAAACAGATTCCAGCAATTGGTTCTGGAATAAGTTAACTTATCACGTAATAAATCCAATTGAGACTTTTCATCGGCCATTTCTTTTCCCCTTTCAAACCAACTATTCTTTATTATACCCACTTTCATTTGATATCTGGTGAAATTTCATAACGTGTTCCATCGGAAACAATTTGTAATGAATCCTGTAAAAAAGTGATGTGATAAGGAATCTGAAGCTCTTCCAGCAAGGTAAGAGTCTGGTCGGAAGGGTGCCGAAACAACGCTTTGGATCCGCACGAAATCACTGCAAACCGAGGTTGTACTGTCTCGATGAATGCCTGGCAGGAAGATGTCTGACTGCCATGATGCGGTATTTTCAGGATAGTACAACGCAATTTTTCGCCATATTGGTCAACTATTTTACTCTCTGTGTCCGCTTCGATGTCACCTGTGAATAAAAAAGAAACCGATTGATCGGTGAGTAAAAAACAGAGAGATCGACTGTTTTCCTGATCACTCCAGGCATTTTCTTCACACTCCGGGGAAAAAAGCTCCAAAACAAGATCGGAAAATTGCCAACGGTGATGCCCACACCAGGTATGTAATGTAACATTTTTCAGCCTGGAGTTAAATGTCGATTGAAAAGTTCGTGATTCTTCCGATACTGTATTGGGCAATACGATTTCTTTCACAATCGGGATATGTTCTAATACGGCCGGCAATCCACCATAATGGTCGTCATGGTAATGCGTGATGATCAGGAGATCAATACAGTTCACCCCTGCTTTTCTGAGTAAAGGAAGTAAGACTTTTGCACCTGGATCAAAAGAATCGCGTTCTTTTTTCCCCGGACCGGTATCGATCAGAATTGTTTTACCCGTTCTTGTCTGGATCAATGTTGCGTCTCCCTGCCCTACATTTAGATAAGTAACTGTCAGGTAGGGAGATTTTCCGGGAAAGAGCAACAAGCCGGCCGGTAACAAAAAAAGAAGAGCCATCGTAGTGGCTGTGATTCGTTTTGCCGGTAGGGAACATTTTGACCAAAACAATACGCCAAACAACAAAAGATAATAGGAAAGGAGAATCCAGAAGGGGAAAGTGCGGATATGATGAAAACTATAAGGAAGCGAGGTGAGAAATTGCATGAACCATATGACGACTTTCCATAACCATTCTCCTACTTTCAATGGGAAAAAACCTATCTTTCCCGGTAGTAAAAAAGCCCACACCAACAGATAAAAAAACGTGAGAATCGGGAGAACCAGGATATTGGTTAACAAGGAGGAAAGACTGATCAGGTTGAATCTATAAGCGACAAGCGGTGTGGTAGTGATAGTAGCTCCCAATCCTTTGGTCAACGGGGTAGGAAAGAGAATAAACGCACTACAACCGATGAAAGAAAGCTGGAAGCCAACATCCGATAACCACATCGGATTCCAAAGCAGCATAATCCAGGCAGTATACAACATCGCATATAGGGAATGATACCCTTCCAGCTTACTGCGCGCAATCAGCATCAGTGAGATCATCAGCAAAGCTCGGGTGGTGGAAGCCTGGAAACCGACCAAGGCGCAGTACACGAATAGAATCAATATAATGACGGTCGATTTTTTCTGTTCCTCCCATTTCCAAAGCGTAAACAAAGCCAGAAAAATCCCTGCCAGCCAATAAAAATTCGACCCGGAGATCGCCAGTATATGACTTAAACCAATTTTCTGAAAAAGAGGTTGTAACGGAAAATTCTCCTTTTCCAAGCCCAGCCAGAGAGCCCCCAGAAAGTGGGTATAAGCTGAATCCATCTTATAGGAACACAGCTTCTCCCAGGCATGCTCCCTGATTTGTCTGATGATACGCTGGAAGTGTGAGTACAAGCTATCTCTTTGTATCAACAAAGAATTCGTCTCTTCAATCTGAAAAAAGCCCTGAGCATCTGCCTGCTCCAGCTTTCTTGTGTCAGACAAAGGAGAAGTGTATTGGTTTTTTTGTTGAGTAAGGGTTCCTTTCGCTCTGATCGTATCACCTTTTGCAATGTCATAGAATCCCGACTCCGTTTGTACCGGTAAGACGGCGATCAGTTTGTATTGGTTCACCTTGATCGGGAATTCCATGGATTTGCTCTTTAGAACCGGCCAATCAATCACTCTTCCTTCCAGGATAAGGGACTTCCCTGAAACGTTCTTCAACTGGTAATCCTGTTGAAGAGATGAGTTAGTACGAACTAAGCCTATTCCGAAACTCAGCAATGACAGACAACAGACCAGAATGACAAAACCAACGTTTAATAACTGGCGGTATTGATGTATAAAATACCCTAAACTGATACAAGCAGACAGAAAAAGGAGTAAGGTTTGAGGAGGGTAAAGGGAAGTCAGTATCCCTGCAATAAAAAAGAGAATCCAGGCAGGTACCCAAAGGAACCAGTAAAACTTCATTAATCCAGGCGAATCAGCTCTTTTAACTTCTCAAAAGTTTTTTCCCCAATCCCACTGACTTTCATTAAGTCTTCCAACTCCTCAAAACGACCGACATCCTCGCGGTATTGTAAGATTGCCTCTGCCTTTACTTCTCCGATGCCCGGCAAAGTCATTAAGGCTTCTTTTGTAGCACTATTGATGGGAACCAGAATGGAAGTAGCGGTTTTATTCATCATCACAGAGCCATTTTGGCTCACTACCTCTGCTTTTTTGGGAACGAACACTTTCTCTCCGTTTTTTAGTGATTTGGCAAGGTTAATTTGGTTCCGATCAGCAGAATCCAATAAGCCTCCTGCAGCCTGGATAGCATCTTCCCATCTAGCGTTGTAGGGTAATTCCACCACTTTGGTTTCAGAGACTTCTCCGCACACATAGACTTCAATAGTTTCCGGATTTTTTTCGGTGGTTTCATCCAGTGAAGTTAATGCAGACGTTGTTTCTGTCGAAACGGAGTACTTGCTTTGGTATTGTGTTCCAAGGTAAAAACTCACCAAACCTATGATGATGCCTGCAATTACATATCCAGCGTGCTCTTTTAACCATTCAAACCAGTCCATAAAAACCTCATTTCACCTACCATCCAAACTAACAAAACATATATCATAATTAATAAACAATGTGTAGTTAAATTTTGCATGGTTTATCCGCATAAGGTTTATGTTCGATTCCTTTTGGCACCACGAGGAATTCCCCTTCCCCGACAGAAACAGAATGTTCCCTAAAATCGATCTGGAGATCTCCTTCTATTACCAGAAAGAGTTCATCACTATGGAGATGCTTGTGCCAGGCATAATCACCCTTCACCAGAGCGAGCCTCACCTGATGATCGTTAAGAAGAGCAATAACCTGTGGAGACCAGTAATTCTTTAAAGCAAGCAAATGTTCTTGTATATTTATACTTTCCATCTTGACATAACTATAACTAATTTTCATGTTTTGATAAGTGTTGGTTCCCTTCTACCGTTTCGGATTTTCCGAGAATTTACATCAAGCAGGAAAGAAACCAAAGAAGCTAGGAAACTTTCATTTCGGAGATAAAAAAATGATAACAGTTTTTTTTAAAAAGAATGCTGTGAAGGTAATTTATGCCAGTAAAAAAAATATCATGGATTGAGTAATATAACTTTATATTTGCATTTTTGTGTAAGTAACGTTAAAAATATATTGATTATGTATATAAAAAATGGGAAGAATCCTCAGCTGATTGAAATGGTCGTAGATTACATCCAAAAAGGATTATCTATTCCGGTTACTTATCAACCTTGGGAAAAAACGGATCGTGTTCCTCTGTATTTGAGAAGTCGTTACCTTTTTTTTACTTTAAATATTCAATCCCAAACTTTTTTGTTGTTCATCAATCAAAACGAATTTGAACAAACACCTGTAAAATTACGCAATAGCATTGATTTTATTAAAAAAAAGTGGCGTATAGACGTGATTTATTCAAGCTCAAAAATTACATTTTATAATCGACAAAGATTCATTGAACTGAATATACAATTTATCATACCCTACAACCAAATGTATTTACCTTCGCTAGGTTTTGAGTTAAGAGAGAACTTGAAAAAATTCCGATACAATAATCCCTTTATTTGAGTGAGGGCAAGAGAAAGCACCCTTTTTTTTTACTTGACTCTGTTTTATACTGGATTCGGTAGAGGTGAATAAGGCTGATAAACTAATTCCCTTACTTCGGCCAAATCCAATGATTCAACATCCGGAATATGATCATGGGCTTCTTTTTGTACCACCATACGCTGTTGGATAAAGGTAACGGCTGGCAAACCCTGGATCTTGGTGATTACTTCCAGGCTTTAATCTGAGCCCCTGCAAAAGCGCCGTCTACCGCTTCCAAATCAGTTGCCTGAATCTGCTTCATCTGCTCTTGGTTTAATACTTCTTGTTGAATGACTTTTTTGGTGTAAATATGGGAAGGGTTAATGCTAACTTGCTTAAATCCAGTTTTGCGGAGATTGGTCTTGTATTCATCGACAGACATCGATCCGGAAATACAGCTGGACCACAAATCGGTATTTCTTTTCAGGGACTCGGGTATCTCTTTTAACATGACAATATCAGCAATAGCAATTCTTCCGCCGGGTTTTAATACGCGGTACATCTCTTGGATGACTTTTTCCTTGTCTTCAGACAGGTTGATCACACAATTGGAGATGATAGCGTCAATAGACTCATCTGGCAACGGGATCTTTTCAATATAACCTTTAAGAAATTCCACATTCTGCACGCCCATCTTCGCTTTGTTTTCATTCGCCAGCCTCAACATTTCGTCGGTCATGTCCAGTCCATAGATTTTTCCGGTCTGTCCGACATATTTTGAGGCTATCAGTACATCAATCCCTCCCCCGCTGCCTAAATCCAGGACAGTTTCCCCTGCTTGTAACTGAGCATATACGAGAGGATTGTCGCATCCCAGAGAAGCATTCACTGCTTCCACAGGAAGGTCCTTCAAATCGATTCCTTTATAAAAAGAAGCTGTGTCAGTGATCTCTCCGCTACTGCAACCGCAACCTCCCGCGCAACAGCTGCTTTTTGCTTTTTTAGAGACCCGGGCAGCGATTTTTCCGTAATGTTCTTTCACTCTCGCACGCATTTCATTCTTCATTTTTCTTCTCCTTCACACAACACTGAATTTTTGAGCTTACTTCATTGAGGATTCGTATGCTATCGATGACCTGGTCACGTTTTTCTTCCGGTATCATCTGGAAAAGGGTTTCGTAATAGGTATTCATCGTCTTCTCAATTGCATGAAAGTTCATCATTCCCTGTTCAGTGAGTTTGATCTTGATATACCGTCTGTCATTCGGATCTTCATATCGCTCTGCCAGTCCTGATATTACCAGATTATTCACAGTGCGGCTCAGAGTGCTGTTGTCCAATTCCAGTATCCGAGATAGCTGGTTCAAGGAGATGTCTTTCACCCTCCCCACTTCAACAAGCGCATGGCATTGTGCCAATGTCATGTGGCAGCAAGTCATCTGGTTCTCGTCAGCCATGCCGATGATACGCTCAAACAGCCTGATCATTTCTCTTAAATCCTGCGCATTATTCTGTTTATTTATTTTCATCATGCAAAAATTGTATCATAAAATAGTTGTATTATGCAAATTTATTTCTACTCTCGTTTTTGCAGGTAAGCTTGTGTTTACAAAATAGCGTGGTACTTTTTTGATAAAAGACCTGTATTAAGAGGAAAGCTCATGAAAAGGTTGCTCTTCGGATTGGTGATTTTGGCTGTTTTCCTGACAAGCCTGATGCCCGGTTTTGCCTCATGCCATCAAAAACTGGTATCTAATCAGACAGGAAGTATGGCAGGGAATCCGTTCCCCCGAAAAGTATTATTAGAACTTTTTACCGCTACTTGGTGCGGACCCTGCGCTGAATATGGTCATCTGGCGGATGAGTTGGCAGATGAGTTTGGACCGGAGAAGGTGATTCTCGTCCGAAACCATTGCTGGAAAGATGGGTTGAACACCCCGGAAACTGATGCCAGGGCTGATTTTTATAGAATAGGCGGAATACCAGCCATGGTAACGGGAGGACAAAGGCAATCTCATCCCGCAGAGATGGATAAAAACCGCCGTTATATCAATCAATATCTCTCCAAAAACTCTCCTTTCAGGATGATGATGCAATACACCAACCGCTCTTTGGAGCTGAATCTGCAGAATGGAACCTCACAAGAATTTGATCAACTCAGACTCATCACTTTGCTTTTTGAGGATTTGGTCCTTTACGAAGGACAAAACGGAGAATTAGCCCATAAAAAGGTGATTCGGGATTATATTGATGATGAGCAGGGTATAGAAATTTTCTTCTCTTCCAATGAAACCATTCAACAAACTATCTCGATCAATTACAGGATGAAACAAGGTCAGGATTACTACCTGGTTTGCTTTCTGCAGGACACCGTCACAAAAGAGATCTACCAAGCGGAAAGCCTTCGGGTAGAGGCTACCAACAGTAGTTTACCTGATTTAGAGATAACTAGATTCGCCTCCACCGAAAAGAGGGAAGAAGAAGCTGTGTGTAAAATAACCGTCTCTGTCTCCAATGCCGGCGGAAGGGCTTCGGGTGCCTCTCATATCAGACTTTATCTGTCCCCTCAAGAGGATTGGGATATTGCCGATGATTTCAGAATGCCGGAGAAGGAGGTTCCCAGTCTTGAAGCCAAAGAGAGTTTTGATATTACGTTTAGCTTTTTGTTTCCGGATATGGGCACCGGTGAATACAAGGTATGGATGCTGTTTTTGGTTGATTCACAGAACGAAATCACTGAATCGAATGAGAACAACCTGTTTAAGAACAATACCCCCCTCCAAGCAAAAGACCCAAAACCTAAAATGGATACCCCCATCCCTATTTCACCATTAGAAGGGGACGAACTGTTTCCACCTTACACCTTCCGATGGAATGAGGTCGATCGTGCTTCCCAATACCTGTTGATGATTTCGGGCACCTCCTCAGAACCGGAGAAGAACCTAACCAAGCTAATCAGTGTTCCTGAATACACGTTTGATATCGATGAAACATTCTTCATACCGGAGAATAGTTATCGATACGCTGTGATGGCTTTTACATCGGAAGGAGACAAAAGCCCTTTGTCCGCTTGGATCCACTTTTATGCCAAACCCATCCAGAAAACTTACTTTAATCTCTCAGCCAAATGCCTGATTACCGGGATCGCTCTGCAATGGGAAGACGTACCGGAAGCAAAAGCTGGGTATAACGTTTACCAAAAATTGGCTTCGGAAACCGCCTATCCTTCCCACTCGCTGAATACTTTCCTGGTCAGGGAAACCAATTATCTAGTCACGGAACCGTTGAAAAAAGGGGAGACATATTGCTTTGTTATCAAACCGGTGGACAGTTCTTTTCAGGAAATCCGTACTAAAGAATCCATCGAAATTTGTATCGCCTATGATCCCCCCGCTCCCACACCAGTCAAAATCACGATCGGCCCTCCCATTGCAACGATTTATCCGGAACAAACCATACAATTTACCGTGGTGGTGTATAACCAGGAAAATCAAATGATGCAGGATATGCCGATCAAATGGACTCTCCTGGGAGACAATGGCATAGTCAATTCAAATGGATTGTTTTATGCGCTGAGAAAAGGAAAAAGTCAGGTAATAGCAAGCGTGGAAGGTATTGAAGCAAGAGCAGATGTCATCGTGATTAATTATCCCGTCACGATTACACTGCAAATTGGGAATCGATTGGCTTCTATAAAAATCAATGAGATATCCAGCGAAATCACTTTAGATGGCCCTCCCTTTATTCAATCCGGTTACACGATGGTGCCATTGCGTTTTATCGGGGAGGCTTTTGGTGCCGGGATAGAATGGAACCCCGGTTACAGAATGATCATACTAGAACTGGAACAGAGAGGATTGCAGATTATCCTGACTGTCGACAGTCCATCTGCCTACATCAACGGGAAGAAAACCACCTTGGAGATCCCGCCGGTGATTCGTTCTGGACGTACTTTTGTCCCTTTACGCTTTATAGGGGAAACCATCGGGTGCACAGTGGAATGGGAAGCCAAAGAGCAACTCATCACGTTAGTGTATACCGAGTAAAAAATCTCTGATAATTCGTAGCTTTGTTAAAAATCGTTCTGTTTTTTACTAATGGCTAAAACTTAGTATTATAATTTTAGAACAGGATAAAAATGTACCGAAGGGTAAACAGTGTAAATGGACAGATTATGTAGATCCATAACTTTATTGGTTTTGTTACTTCTTCTCTTTTACCAACCTGTGCATTCCAACAACGGACAGCAATATGAATACTTGATTCTTTGTCCTGATGCGTTGGAGCAGATTGTGATACCTTATGCAACTAGTTTGTCGAAAATAGGTATCCGGACTCGGATCATTCCCTACCAAGTGGGAGAATTTGAGGACATGGAAATCGTGAAAGAAGTCATTAAACGGGAGTTTTTACTCTATAAAATCGAGTATGTCACATTGATCGGTTCAACAACGAAGGATGAGACTCATCAATATGTTATCCCGATGAAGCAGTACTTAAGCGAGTATGAAGACCAGAACCTGATTTGCTATTCAGATATGGTTTATGGTTCCATTCTCGATCCTGAAGGCACATTGGATTTGTGCATTGGGAGAATTCCCTTTGAAAAACCGGATTTAATCATCCCATACCTGGACAATATGGAGACTTTCTGGAAAGAAGCCCAATCCCAGGAGAAAAATATCCTGCTAACCGGTAGTTGGCTTTGGATGCAACATTGTTACGATTGGATGTGTTTATTGTATGCCGATGATCGATTCCCCTTCGAACAGCCTCCCTTTCAAACGATTAATTTTCATCCCAGGGAGAGCATTGACAAAGCAGATCTGCTCGAACAGATCGTTCCGCTTTATTTTCCTGAAGAGTACTCAATATACCGTCTTTATGAGTTAGAAGGATTAAAAGCGTCGAATAGGAAATATTTCGCTGACGACAGCCTGACAGAAGAGAATCTTATCAAATATTACAACGAAACAGATCCGGATATAGTGTTACTGTCAGGAGCCTTGGATGACAGTATCGGTAAAATGAAACTGACTCCATCCATGTATCGAAAAATCTGGAAAGAGGACATCAACCAAGATCAAAGGCCAAACTATGGAGAGATGGGATACCCTTCTTACATGACTGATAAAAGCGTTGAAAGACTGAAATCGGAAGCACATCCCATTGTGATATCAGACGCCAGCTTTTTGCTGGATCCGGATATTCACTCTATCGGAAAAACAATGCTTGAACAGGGAGCTATTGGCATCATTGGGAATACAGGATATGGGGTGACCACCTATGTTAAAAACGGGGGAGATTTCTATGAGAACGGTCCGTATAGCTCGATTTTCTTGGAATCTTTACTATTAAAATCATTGCGAATGGGTTTTCCGATCGGTACAGCTTTTAAGGAAATGCAAAATACCAACTTAAGGATGCACAATAAGACCTGGAGCCATTATTCTATGAACTTGTTTGGAGATCCTCTGATCGGCTTTTATAACCTCCCATTAGAATTAAAGAAGACTGTAGTAAAAACGGATCCTTTGGACGGAGAATTATATTTTGAAGGAAACCGGATTCACATCCAATTTAACTACACTTTTATCAAAACGAAAAAAGACCTTCAGTCAGTCAAGGAATCCATTCTGATCGCAGACTTACTTACCAACCTGAATTATTCTTACACTCCCGCCTGGGATCAACCTACCCGGACACTGACTTTGAATATTACCAATCCTTTACCGCCTGATTCCTGGTTTTTACTCGATATCTCGGGCACCAGAAAAGTGAGTTTTCACACAAAACCAATTGAAGAGAAAGTGTTTTTCGACCTGCCAGCAACCGGAAAGATCCTGACAGCTGAGTTTGGCTGGAAAGATGGCGTACCGGATCATGTAGTCTCTGTCACTGAAAAACTAAATGAGTTTATCCAGCAAGGAAACCTGGAAATCCTGATCAACCAAGAATCTTTCGTAACGCTCCCAAATCAAAAGAACTGGCTATACCTAAGCTGGCAAGATACCCGGAACACTCTTTTCCAAGAGCAGATTCCCGAAGGCACTTCCTTGCGTTTTATCAGTGATGACCCGGAAAAAGAGGAGGCTCTTACTGCCAACCTGAATTCTTTACTGGCCAAATATTACAATAATGCCAATTGCCTGGGTAAACCGGTTTATGAAGATAAAACCAGGACCATTAACTATGATTGGGGAATCAAAAAACCAAATGCTTTCGTGAATCAGGATCATTTTTCTGTTTATTGGACAGGGCTTTATGAATTTGTTGAAGGATATTACCGTTTTACCACCCAATCCGATGATGGCTTGGTTATTATGGTAGACGGAGAGAAAATTGTGGACCAGTGGTTTACCCAGACCCGCCGGGAAAAAGTGAAACGCTTGCATATCAAGGAAGGAAAACACCTGATCGAGATTTATTATTATGACCATACCGGACCGGCCGGAGTAGAAGTGAAATGGGAGAGAGAGTGACCCGTTGAAGAAAAGTCGTGCTGTCTGGATTCTCTTGTTGATTTTTATACTCAGCCATGCCTTGTCGGTTGGAATCCCTTCTCCAAAGGTAAAATCCTCTCAACAATCTCCTGTTGTACCGTCAAATAAGGGAATATCCAACCGTTTTATTAAAGTGATACGCCCTCAACGGGAAGATTGGATACTACTGCTTCCCTCGGTGACAGTGTTTTTTAAACCAACCGCTGTGGTGTTTCTCTGCAAAGTATCCGCTGAGGAAAGAGTGCAAGTGACGCTCACGTTTGAATCCCCCGATCCTTCCGGGTTACAAGTAAAGCTTATAGACGACAGACTAGGCTACCGGAACGTCCAGGACGGTGTCGATATCGAGTTTTATGTGAACAGCCGGGAGAACCTGGAATACGACCTGTTTGTGAAAAAGCAGGTAGTATTGGAAAATTTGCATTTTCGCTTATCGGGATGTGAAATATTTCAGACCGATCAAAGCCTTTGCTGGAATATACCCCATTTTACCGCCTTGGAAACAGTTCTGTCCGTGTTTCAACAAGAGGACAGGATGCCTGTTCCCTACAGACTCACACTTGATTCAGCCAATGAGTATCATTACAGCATCGATTATCCGGATTCTGTCAAGTTCCCGATTGTCGTGGATCCGGAAATCGAGTTTTCTACCTATATCGGTGAGGAAGATCCGGTGTCACTTGAAGCAGTTGTCCAGGATGCATCAGGTGCAATATACACTTGCGGCAGTATACAACTACCTGTCCTCTCACCGGAGGACGGCTCCCAAACCGGAACTGAAAAAACCAATACGGATACAATCTTACTGAGGATGGATCCTAAAGGGGAGACGATTTACCAATCAATTATCGTTGGAGGAGAGGACGGTGATGAGCTACCGGTCGAAATCCAACTTTCCGTCAACGAAGCGGTTTATATTGCAGGCACCACCACTTCAAAAGATTTTCCGGTCAGTTGGAACGCTGTACAGGAACGTTATCAAGGGTTTGGAGATGCCTTTTGCTTTGTGATGAATTCCCAGACAGAAGAAATCTTATTTTCAAGCTATTGGGGCGGCTCTAAATCAGATAATCTAACCTCTCTGGCTGTTTTACAAAATGGCAATGTTGTTTTGGGCGGAAATACGAATTCACAGGATTTTCCTTTAAAAAGACCGGTGCAGGGATCCATACAGGGTCTCTTTGACGGTTTTCTCTCGGTGATAGCGATTGAGAAGAAACAAATGGAATTCTCCACCTTTCTAGGCGGAATGAATCAGGACTCTATAGAGTGTATTGCGATTCAGAAGGATGGTAGTCTCATAGTAGCAGGGAGCACTCAGTCTCCTGACTTCTTTACATCGGGAGGAGAAGAGAATGATTACCAAGGGGGGTTGGATATCTTTGTAACATCTTATACTCCTTCCTTCGTCGTGGCTGGTTCGAACCTATTCGGGGGAAATAACCATGATTTTCCGGGTGATATCGTATGCAACCAGGAAAAAACCTTCCTGATCGGCACGACGCTTTCGGAGGATTTTCCGCTAACCACTGAACCATCTTATATCGGACACGACACCAATGATATATTTCAAGGAGGAGATATTGTTCTTATGGCTTTTCAGGAAACTCATCTTCTTCAAGCGTGTCTTTTTGGTGGAACAGGCGATGATATTGGTGTATCCATTGCGGTGGATGAGAAACAGCAAGTCTATATTACCGGTAATACCAGGTCTATGGATCTCCCGGTAACCCATAACGCGACCAAAAAGATTTTGACAGACTGGATCGATCGCACCAGTGGCATGGAGGGTGTAATCGCCAGGTTCGACCATTTCTTACAAAAAATTACTTATTGCAGCTATTGGGGTGGAAGAAGCGATGACTCTGTCCATGACGGATCGCTTTATCAGAATAAGATTACGCTGGTTGGCGTTACGAATTCAGAAAACTTTCCGACAACTATGCCCTCTTTGAAAATTGAAAAAACAAAGGCCATCGAGTCTTTTATATCCAGTATCCAGATTGACTATTTTGCTCCCAGCGTACCGGAAGAGTTGATGATTATACAAGAAGAAGGGGACATAAAGTTAAAGTGGTCACCCTCTCTTCCCGGAGAAGCGCCTATACAAGGTTATGGCGTTAGGTTTCAAGAATATGGCATCAAAGCGCCTGGCTTATTACGGGGAGAACAAAGAATGCTACAAGGAGAGGATGTACTGGAATACTCTCTGTCCTTGATCGGTATCGAAGATGACTGCAATTACTATTTTTACGTTTTCGCCTATGACGAGAACAACCAGCCATCATTGAGAAGTAAAGAAGTCAGTTTGGTTCATCAAAAAAAAGAGTTGCCAATTTTCTTGCTAGCGGAGTGCTACGATTCCAATGATTCTCCTGATCATGCCGCAGAGCTCCTGGAATATTTCAAGAGCTTGGAGCAACCTCAGTTAACCGTGCTCCATTACTACCCGAATAAACATCCTTCCCAGGCTATTAAGAGCAGAAGCCGTCTATATGATCTCTGTCGGCAAAACTGGTGTATGGTAAATGGGTCAACCTTTCTCACCATGCAAGATAAGCTGGAGGATACCGTCCGACTAATGCAGATGCAAGCAAGGAAACCAAATTTTTCTATTACCTGGCAGAAACTTTCTGTTCCGAATGATGAGACCGACCAAGAAGTTAAGATTTCTTTAAAAAAAGTGGGTCCCTATCCAAGACTGGTGTTAGCATCTACAGTTTTACTTGTCCAAAAGATAGCAGACAACCACTGGGAAGTTATCGAGTCGGCAAAAAACCTATGGAACGCGCCTCATTTTCTGTTTGGAGAGGATTCTACCCATTTTACTTTTTATTACCACGATATGCCGGATATCAGATTCCTGGAAAACGTGCAGGAGTATTCTTTGGTTGTCTTACTGCAGGATCCCATAGATAAGGAAGTTCTTGCGAATGCTTTCATACCACTCGCTCAGGACGAGAAGGAGGCGACTCCTTGAAGTATCTAAAGACAGGAATTGGGATTCTGATAGCTCTTGGTTGTATCTTATTGACTGTTCCACAACCCCTGCAGTTAGCGCCACAAAATAAAGTATGGGAGGACCGCAGTCAAGGAATTGACTTTGGTGGGGTAACCTGCATGGTGCATCATCCGGATAACAATGCGGTAATGATGATTGGATCTAAGATCAAGGGTTTGTTTATCAGTAATAACTTCACTAAACGATGGAAAAATATGCTGTTAGAGAAGTTTGAAAGGCTTTGGATCAACTGTATCGCCATTGATCCTCATCAACACAATAAGATAATCATCGGAACTCAGGTTGGCCTCTTCATCTCAGATGATTTTGGTTCCAGCTGGTACGAAAGAAAATTCGGAACCAGTGTGATGCAGGTGTTTTCAATCGCTTTTCATCCGGTTGATGAACAGACTCTCTTCGTGGGTACCTATGAAGGAGGTATCATTAAAAGCGTAGACAACGGTAATTCCTGGACCTATCTGTACAAAGGCAATCCTCACTTGGACTCGCGGGTGACTTCTCTTCAGATCAATCCTGCCAATCCCTCCCAAATCGCAGCCAGCTTATTCGGGAAAGGCATTCTGGTGTCTGAAAACGGAGGAGAGTCCTGGAATCAGAAGAACAGTGGCCTGTATGACCTAAACATCCAAACAATGAAAATGGATCCTATTCATCCCGTCACCTTATATGCGGGTACACTGGGAGGAATATTTAAATCCGTCAACAGCGGGGAAGATTGGTTTCCCTGCAATAACGGTCTCACTTCGGTATGGAAAGAGATCTACTCCCTGGTCATTAATCCGTTGAAACCGGATGAGCTATATGCAGGATGTAACAATGGGTATGTATATCACACAAAGGATGGCGCTAAAAACTGGGAAGCATTACCCCAAATTCTCTCAAAAGACGAGAATGAGACAGTCTGGGTGTATGACCTGAAACTGGATCCGCTTCATTCGACAATGCTTTATGCTGGAACCAATTCCGGAGTATACCGATATCGAAATACCAATGCCGCCTTAACCGATTCTTTGCTGTTAGAAATCGAGAGCCCGGCACAAAATGAAATCATCCGGGATTCCGGCGTGATCATCAAGGGGAGAGCTACAGACACTGAATTTGGAATGGACAGGGTGATCGTCAATCAACAAATTGTCCTGATGGATGCATTTGGCAATTTCGAGCACAGAATACCTTTGCAGTATGGAAAAAATCAGATGGTGGTTACAGCGATCAATAATGATGACTTCATGGTTTCCAAGAGGATTGAGGTGTTCGGCATAGCAGATGAGACAGAACCCATTCTTTGCGTGTTTTACCCGGATAATGACCTGGTTCAAAATGTCAATAGGAGCAGCCTCTATATCACCGGATATGCTACTGATCCTGACTCCGGTATGGATACCCTCACGATAAACCATTTAAACGTTCCTATCGACTCCCAGGGGGAATTTAACTACATGGTTACCCTAAACCGGGGGATGAATACAATCGAGTTCGAAGCTACTAATTGTGCTGGATTAAAAAGCACTCTCGTCAAGATGATTTATTTTGAATTTTCCAAGCTGGGAAAATAAAAGATGACAGGGTCAATGGAAAAACCGACTGGTTTGATCAGTGGTTTCGTTATATTTCATCCATAATTCGTCGGCTACCTGGAGAATGACATCTTTCAGTTCAATCTTATCCAACCAGGATTTTGGAATCCGGTTAAATCCTTGGAGTGCTCCCAGAATATTTCCGGTAATGGAACCTGTGCTGTCACTGTCACCATCATGGTTAACAGCAGCTTTAAGAGCAGATATAAAGTTGTTTTGGTATTTCAAAGCACTGTACAAAGCAATCGCTAAAGCTTCTTCACTAACCCAACCCAACCCAAGACGCTTAATCGCCTCTTCCGATTGAATGTCTGATTTCGCGAGTTCTTTGGCTTGCTCAATTTTTACAATGCACTCTTTGGCTTCAGGGTAACCGGATAATTTTTGGAGTGTGTTATCTACCGCTAAAGCCAAGGGATAACCTTCCATGATCGTAGCGATCAGGTAAGAAAATGCACCGGCAGAGAGATAACCTAGCGGATGACCGTGGGTGATGGCTGCATATTCCACCCCTTTTTTAAACGCTTCTTCTATGGGGAAGAAAAGACCTGCCGGAGCGACACGCATCACGCCCCCACATCCCTTGCTGTCATTGATCGGCGAGGTAACAGATCCGCACTGACCGCTCTGAAGTGCTTTCAAGCAGGTGATACCGGGAGATCTTCGTGCGTGCATTTCGGGAACATTCACTAACCAGCAATCTATCTTGACTTTGATGTTAGTATTAAATCCCTGCGTTTTTAACCAATGCAAATAGGAGCAATATACTCCAACAGGTTCATCGGATACAATGCCTGCAGCAGTGAAAAGAGTGAGTTGTGTGTCATCGGTGATCTCAGCAACGCCTTTTTGATTGACGATTAATTCCTGGATACCGTTTTCGCCATATTTTATCTTTACTTCCCGCAGCGAATGAAACTCAACAGGCCAACCAAGGGCGTCACCAATAGCCCCGCCAATCAAACAACCCCGAAAGCTATCTTGGTTTCTTTTATTGCTCATATCCTGGTCACTCCTATATGTTCAAACATCCTCTTTGTTTCTGTCCTGAACCACAATCTATCTCTATTCCGTCAGCATGATAAGAAAGCCGGTTAGATGGCTCATCTTTATAATAGCTGCTTTCGGCTCGCTCATTCCTACTTTTCCTCTCTACAATTCAAGACTAAGTGATTCAAGTCTAACGCAAATATGATATTAGAAAAGGTTGAATCCGGTTTTTTTGTAACACATGGTTCTATCCCCTGTATCCCCTGTACTAAAAATTAAAGAGGGAATAGTGTTGTATTTCCTGATTCTTGGTGTACTTATATTGGTAATAAGGATCATGATGCCAAGAAAATTAACTCATTCAGTTTATGTGAGTATAAAGGGTGTTCTTTTGTGTTTCCTTTATATCCCGGGAAGGTCAGCCCAAACTATTCCACAAGAAATCTTCTTATCAGAAAAATCCGCGAAGACACAATCCTGTTTATGGATCAATGGCAGATCCCTGTTAACGAATCCTCCCATTCCGATCAGTTCTGCTGAACCTAAACCCGGATTTTTTTACCTCGTATCATACCCAAACAGGAACACCGCAACTCTTCATCATCCTTATAAGGTGGACTTTCATTACCCAAGTCGGTTACTGCCTGCAGGGTCCTTGGAAAATACGCTGACACCGTATCGATCCAATCCGACAAACAAGGCTGCACGAAGCCAACCCTACGTATTTTTCATATATTCCCTTGTATCATCATCTATTCATCCTGTTCCGAGATAAGAATCACCAAGAGATCCAGACCGTGTTTAGGTTGCCCTGACATGATAAAACGTTGGGTGTGCTTCATTATCCAGGCTACTTACGGAGAAAAAGCCTCCGATTATTACTTATTCTCATTAAATACCCTAACCGGGGAGCTGGTAAAAATCCACAAAGGCTTTCACGGGGCTTTCCTGATCAAGAGAAATGAGTTTTTGAAGCAGTTTGTAGCCAAACTCGACACCGGTTGGAATCCTTTTTCCGGATTTTCTTTTGGTAAAGAGAAAGAGAATTGTTTCCAGGATGCAAAAAGCGCCTGGCAGATGGTAAAACGCATAGCGGACGTGGTTCCTATTTTCGAACTGGATCAGGTTTATCCCGTTCTGGTGATAGTGATGAATGAGGAAGTCAGTTCTGAGGATATTCACAGCGATAGAACGGTATTGTTCCTCTATAACCAGAATTTTGAGCTTCAGCATTACTATCCAATCGAAGTAAATGATATGATGCATGATTTAGCATCCATTTTTTTACCCTTGCCTCGGGAGAACATCATTTTTACCAGCTATAGCCATGCCCCTAGGTATTCTGCCTGTCAAGTTTCTTCCAATTCAAACTAGAATACCTTTATTATCACTATCACTTTTTTCACTTTCATGGCGAGACAAATTTGATACACACAATAGCCAATGGTGAGATCATTCATTTTCTGGAACGGTATGAGAAAAACATTTACTACCACGAACTCGCTCCGATGACGGAAGACGATGTGTAAAGCTATTTTCAGAAAGCATAAATCGTTTTCTTGTCCTAGCCGACCAGCTGATGGAAGAATATTCCTGATTCATACCCCATTAAATAAAGATTATTTAAAACCTATCCATAGCATAATATCTTTTTTCTCGATCGATTTGAAACAAAAGCAAAAAACCTTACACTTATTTAACTAATAGGAGGAAAAAAGTGCTGCAACCAAACATTTTTCAATGGGTCGTTTTGCCGATATTAATCGCATTGACACGGGTGTGTGATGTTACTATTGGCACCATCAGGATTATTTTCGTATCGAAAGGGAACAAAATCATTTCTCCTATCTTAGGTTTTTTTGAAGTGTTGATTTGGTTGATAGCCATTAGCCAGGTGATGCAGAATCTTAGTAATTGGGTATGTTATGTCGCTTATGCCGGTGGATTCGCTGTTGGGAACTATATAGGAATCCTGCTTGAAGAGAAAATGGCATTAGGTACCCTTTTAGTCCGCGTTTTCATCAATGAGAAAGCCAAACAGTTAGCGGAAGCATTGTATTCAAATAACCATGGAGTGACGATTGTGGAAGCCGAGGGCTCACAGGGTAAAGTACATATGCTCTATACCATTATCCAGAGAAAATACTTGCCTGATGTGGTTCATGAGATAAAATTGGTTGATCCTAAGGCGTTCTTTACAGTCGAAGATATCCGATTAGCCAGAGAAGGTATCTTCCAAACAAAACAGCGGAGATTGGCTTCTCACCTTAAAACCTCCCGCAAGTAAAACTTAAATAATGTTGTGAGCTCCGATGGTTCTTAAGAGGACGCCCTCTTCGTAATAACACCAGGTGAAGCGAATCTTAGTGTTGACTGAAGCTTCCCAGATAGATTCCATGGATTGTATTTTCTTTGTTCTTAGAGAGGGATGATGTGGATTTTGAATGAATAGACGTAGTTTTTCATCCACTTTCTTTTGATCAGTTTTTGTGAGAGCTTGATAGGCTTTTTTGAACTCCTGTGAAAAATAAATCATTCCTTTTTAAGTTCGGCTACCAGCTCATCGGAAGAAATGACTTTTTTTATTCTACCTTTTTGGATGTCCTTCTCAACTTGTTTTTCTTTCTCTTGCCATTCATTGCTGAAAAACCAGCTTTGATCTTTTGAGATGACTAATACTGGTTTTAACACTATTTGATTATCAGCAACATACACTTCCATCTTATCTCCCACATTCAGGTGCATTGACTCCATAATATCTTGTGGAATGGTAACCTGGGATTTTTGCTTTAAAGATACAATTTTCATGCTTATTCAATTACCTCCGGTATAATATTCTAACTGTTATACTATTATACCATATTTCATATTTCTCTAAACCAATTTTGAGAGATATTTGCCAGATTTACCGATTGTAATACATTATTATCATCCTTTGCAAAGGTGGATAAGAGCAATGGAATATAAGCATAAGTACCCGTTCGGAAGAATTGAAGTGCTATACGGATCCAAATGTGTCTGCACTCCGAAAGGATCAAAAGAACCAGTCTCGATTACCTGGTGTTACTGCTGTAAAGGACATGTTCATACACTATTGGAAGTAGCCCTGGGACAAAAGTTGACGGGAAAAGTACTTTGTTCATCCTGTTCCGGTGGGGAGAATTGTCAGTTTGAATTTGAGATCAACAGTCTTTAAAAGAAGTGTGTCAAGGGGATGGAGTGGTTGACACGCTTCTTGTTTTGGCGATGAACCAACTGATTTCGTGCAGAATGTTATCTTTAAACAGCTTGGCGCCAAGTTCATTTTTTACTAAGACCGCTGGTAGTTTTTTTGGTTTTGTGAATACTTTTTTCCTCTTGGATTGGGCTTGTATGGCGTCAAACAGCTCTTCCGCCGTGTAGATTTTAAATCTCTCAAGTTCGAGTTTTTCAGCCATCCATTCTGCCACACCGAGTAATATCTCTTCATAAGTAGCATGTTTTGGTAAATCAAGTGCATCAGCGATCAACGGTATGACGTGCTCAAATGTGAACCGAAGGTCAGGGACATCCCCCAATTCCAGGATATCAGCCAACTCCTTCAAACCTTGTGCTGAGAAATCTATTAAATACTTGACAAAGAACTTTTCTTCATTTTTTGGCTGGATATAGTATTTTGATCCTTTTAAATTTTGGAATTTCCGCTTTACATCATAATAACCAAGATTCAACAGATATTGCCCTTTTTCCGGTCGGAAATCCATAATATTGCCAAGATCTTCAGTGGGTTCAATGACGAGCGCATTCACTTCATCCTGGTTATATTTTTTCACCCTGCCGATAGCAAAAGTTCTGATTAATACTAAATCTTTGTATCCCTTTCGGGCTAGTAATTGAACGGGTAAATTATCATACAATCCGCCATCCAGTAAGATTTTGCCATCTGTTTTTTCTGCTTGGAAAATAGGAAGATTTGCGCTGGCCAGAATGTATTCGATGATTTTGCCTTCAGGAATGTCTTCTTTCATATACTCAAGAGATTTCAGCTCTGTCAGGGAGTACGTCACCAAACCGAAATCCATAGAAGATTCCCGAATCGCTTTTTCATCCAACACATCTTCCAATAATAGCTTAACCTTACTTCGGTCTAATCCTTTCTTCTGTATGACACCCTTGACTGTTTTTAAAATCTTCGAGGCTTCTTTTAGCTGAATACCGTCATCAATTAACTTTCCCCAGGATAGATGAGGGATGCCAAACAACTTCTCCGTACTGATATTTTGCCACAGTTCGTACGCTTTTTCCACTTTCCCCTGAGCGATCAAGGCGGCATTTATCGCTCCTATAGAGGTGCCGACTACGCCGTTAAATGTAAAATCCTCTTCCAGCAAAGCTTTGTAAGCACCAATATGATAAGCTCCCCGGGCGCCACCGCCTTCTAAGACTAATCCCAGCACGATGCCTCCTTGTACAACATTCCCTCTCAAGATGTAAATATACTCACATTCCCTAAAAAATCATTTTTATTGAAAAAAAAATGCACGACCAGCACCAGCGGTTTAACGTAACGCTGGGCGACTGAGCCTTAGAGAACCAAAACGAAACAGCCCTTCCTAGTCAGAAGAGAGTCAAGATACATAATGAGGATCCTGTGACGTTTCTACGAATTTATTATTTTTTACCTTTAAGTAGCTGGATAATAATGACAATGACTGCAATTACCAAAAGAATATGAATCAATCCACCACCCGTAGAAGTAATAAATCCAAGAAGCCATAAAACTAAAATAATGACTGCAATTGTCCACAACATGTTGTTATTCCTTTCTTTATTATTCATTGACTTTATACTCTGTCTTTTCAACACGACTGCTGTCACACGATTTAACCAACTTCAGCACAACCCAGGCAATAATAGAGAGGATTATCATCGCTATTAGCGTACCGGGCTCAAACACCGCTGTGGTTTCAACACCTTGAGCGGTGCTCTGGGAGAAAATCCCTTGAAAAATACCAACAAAAAATGGTGTTGCGGAATAAATTCCCTTTACAAAACTACTTTGCGGATTCGCTCCAAACAATTTAACAATAAAACGAAGCGCGAGGATCACTTCCATTAACTCAAAAATCGTACCAATAATAGCTTGAGCAACATGGCTTTCCTCGTAGGTACTTCTTACTTCTTTCTGTTTGACCATGTTTTCAATAATCTTTTCCTCCAAAAATGAAATAGTGAAATTTCTTAATTTATTCGGTGCTGTATATTTGTAACAATACAACTGTTTGTACTACTTGTCAAATCTCAAACAGTACAATTTCAGTAAGAAATGATTTGATCCTTTTGGGGAACTCCTACAGAGTTACCGAAGTAGCGTGGTGATTGTCTGGAAAACAGTGTTCGTAACATCTTCAGGTAGATGCCCGATCTTCTTGATTAATCTGTCTTTTGAAATAGTTAAGATTTGTTCGCATTTGATATAAGAATCCACCGTAAGTCCATTGTCTGAATCTTTTGGAAGAAACAAATGAAAGGGGATAGTTCCGGTCGATTTCGATGAAATAGTAACTACAATCACGTTTCCATATCGTGGATTCGCACTACCGGCATTACTCTGAATAATCAAAGAAGGCCGATACCCTTTTTGTTCGGAACCTCGACCGGGATTCCAATTAATCATCCAGATGTCTCCACGGTAGACAACTGGAAACTCAGTTATCATGAATTACTTCATTTTGGGCATGAATGCCATATTCAACATCCTGATCATCCAGGTCAATCTGAGAAAAAGCATCTTCAAGTTTTTTGGTTTCCTGCTTCTCTTTGTATTCATTCACAATGTTTTTCAATAAAAGATTAACTGAACATTCTTTCACCTTGGACTCACTTAGCAGAAACTGGTAAAGATCATCAGATATCCGCATACAATAATTAATGGTATTGCTTTCTTTCATTTTCATTGATTAAGTCTCCTATACATTTTATGATACAATTATAGTATGCATTTTTGCATTCACAATAGTGAGATGGTACTAAGAGGTAGCCATTAAACCAAATTCTGGATTGGTAAAATGGTTGATCTGTTCAAGATAAATCATGAATTTATACCATTCTCAACTTAAACTTGTTAACTGTATGAATCAGAGACAGCGGTGCATGAAAAAAAGACGGAATTGTTTGATTAATTCAAACTTCCCAACAACCCCGTCCCCTTGGGATTTAGGAATAAAAGCGGGAAAAGTCGTTGGTGTAGCGTTTTCCGAGTCTGGGTCCTTCTTGCATGACCCATGATCGAAATGAGGTTGTTCCTAAGGGGGCTTCCTGTGATATAAGGCGGTTTTCCATCAATCCCTGCAATTCATCCGTGGTTAATACCCGGTCATGCAACAGAAATCCTAGAAACCGGACAAATAGTAATGTCAAAGGCTTAGGCAATAACAATATTCGCTTGGGATGACTGATAGCAACACTGATTAAGCGCACCAGTTCATCCATGCGGTAAACTTCTTCTCCCACCACATCCCGGGTACCGGATTTTTCAGACAAAAGCACTTCAAAAACTGCCTCAGCGACATCGGCAGCATAGACCGGTTGGGCAGAATAATTCATCGGAACTGGCAAGGCAAAGAAGGGGAAAGTACGCAAGAGCCAGGCAATATTATTAATGAGTATATCTTCTAAACCGAACACAAGGGAAGGACGAAGGATATAAAAGTCTAATCCGCTTTCCCGAACGGCTCTCTCAGCTAGTGCTTTACCTCTGAAATAACTTAAGGAGCTATCTTCTGAAGGATTGGTGACGCTGATATGAATGAATTGCTTCACTTTGGCTTTTTTGGCACAATCAATCAAGAATAGAATATTCTCCACCGCTTTCTCATGAGTCAGGGAATGGTACGGATATCGTATCCAGTAAGTGTTGATGACTACATCTGATCCTTCCATCGCCTCTATCATGAGTTCCGAATTGGTAAACTGTAAAGGTGATACAGGAATATTCAGGTCCGGGAACAATTCAGGTCGGGCATGATTGGTAATGGCTCTGAAGGGAATAGCTTCTGAAGCCAGTTTTTTGGCGATATATCGACCCGTATAGGAGAAGGCACCGGTAAGGGAAATGGCTAAAGAGGATTTCCCCATGTTACTTCTAACGGAAAATCTTTATAAAGCGGGTTTTGTAAGTAATCCGTCTTTAAAATAGAGTAATAATGGGTGTTCCTAAATTGGTTCTTCGCATACAGGACTTCTCTTAAAAGCCCTTCATGTGTCATGCCGGCTTTCTGCATCACCCTGGCAGAAGCTTTATTCTCCTCAAAACAACGGGTTTCTACCCTGTTCAGATCCATGTAAGTAAAACCGAAAGTAATTAATCCCATCAAAGCTTCTGTGGCGTATCCCTGGTTCCAATATTCTTTTGAGAAACAGTAGGCTGCTTCCGCTTTCCGATGGTCGGTGCTCCACCAAACAAAATCAGCGGTGCCGATCAGTTGATGAGTGGATTGCAAAGTAACTCCCCAGCAAGATACCTCTTGTTTTTCATATTTTGTGATTGTTTGATTGATGAAGGAAAGGGTATCATCAAAGGACTGGTGAGTCGGGTATAAGACATATTTCGTTACTTCCGGGTCTGAAGAATAATGAAAAATGGCTTCTTTATCGTCAAGAGAGAGTTTTCGGAAAGCCAACCGGCTGGTTTTCATCCCCTCCCAATTGCCATAAATCTTTTGTATGTCCATAATAGGATTGTAGCCATTTTCAGAGGTTATACAATTGAGCGAAGTCCTGTTTTTTATCTGTGACTCTGTTAACTGGATTTATTATTTTGCCATCGCTACTTTGTGTAAATCAGTCGGCATTTTCTCGATGGCGTATCGTAATGCAGTGCGTGGCATCGTTCAAATATGTGATAATCTTCAGCAGAATATTGCTTATGAATAGCTTCAGACCAATAACAGGCGATAAATGACTCCTCCAGAGGACCTGACTGCCATAATGTTTCGAAAAATGAGTTTGGCGTTGAATGGTTTACTACTTTTTTAAATCTGTAGAGGCTCATTACATCTCATCATTTTATTTTTTAAAAATATTTTCATTTATTATTTGAACTATTTGAATTGTGTGGTAGTATTGTTCACTGTTATTAGATCTGTTCTGTTGGTTCGGCTCGTAACTGATCTCCAACAAAATGGTTCTGGTGATAAATTAAATGTTGGAGGCAACATAATGAATATTTTTGTAGGAAACTTGTCGTTCGAAACCACTGATGAAGAGTTACGTGCTGAATTTGCACCGTTTGGTGAACTCGCTTCTGTTAACGTCTTAAAAGACAGAATGACCAATCGGTCACGTGGCTTCGCATTCGTCGAAATGCCAAACAATGAGGAAGCTCAGAAAGCTATCGCCGCCTTAAACGGCAAAAGCATCAATGGCAGAACGATCAATGCAGCTGAAGCAAAACCCAGAGAAGAAAGACCAGCCAGATCACGCACTCAGGGCGGATTTGGTGGAAATAGAAATCGCTCCTGGTAATTCGCACCACAAAACACACTAACTAAACAAAATTAGTTACCCAAAAAGCCGGTCATAGACCGGCTTTTTTTTATTGCTAACACACAAGGGATGCATAAAGGGGCATGAAAATCAGATTCTGATCTTTTTGTTCTTTGGGAGCATGAGAATTTAGAATCAAACCTTGATGGATATGAGTGTTCTCAGCCATTAATTGATGCATACTTCTCATCTTCCCTGCATTTCCGCTTTTTACTTCCACAGGGAGTATTTTCCCATTTCTAACAATCACATAATCGATTTCAGCGGAACTTCCTTTTTTGTCCCGATGCCAATAATAGAGTTTTGAATTTTCAGATCCTCCGTATGCAAGTAGCTCTTGTCCAACAAATTGTTCAGCCAAAGTTCCCTGATAAAGCGCAGTAAGATCCGATGCTTCGAGAATATTTAACGGATCAAAACCGCTGATTTGCTGTAGGAGCCCTATATCCAGAAACAACAGTTTAAAAACTTTTTTTGAAGCACTGGATCCCAGTGGCAATCCTGATAGATTGGTTGAGCGGATAAAATGGATGAGTAGGGCTTTTTCAAGAAGGTGTAATGACGATTTAGTCGTTTCTACTCTCCTGTCAGGATCAAGATGGGTATATTTCACCTGATTGCCGACCAGAGAAGGAATTTTTTTCATCAATTGTTCCAAGTTACCCATGTTTGCTTTTTGTTTGTATTTTTTAAAGGATTCCAGATATGACTGTACGATCTCATCCTGCACCCTTTTCACTTTGGCTAAAGATCCTGTTTCCAGGTAAGTTTTTACCACTTCAGGCATTCCCCCAATAATCATATACCGTTTTAATTCTTCCATCATCTTTTGATGAAGCATCTCAGAAGGAATGGGCGATGAAGAAAAAACAGAGGGAAGATTCTGTAGTAATATCTCTTTGCGGGACGCCTGAAGAACTTCCCGAAAAGTCATAGGATGAAGCCATTCAAAGCTAACTCTGCCGACAGGAAAAGAGCTGGTTGTTAAGGAGAATTCCAGGAGTGATCCGGCTGATATGAGGTGAAGGGAGGGCAATTCTTCATAAAAATACCGGATTGATTGCAGTGCGTCCTCACATGCCTGTATTTCATCGAAAAACAGGAGTGTTTGCCCTGGTTCAATCTTTTCTTCTGCATAAAATTCCAGCTCCTGAAGTATTTTTTTGGGATCCAGATCCTTTTGAAACGCTTTGTGAACGGATCGATTTCTTTCAAAGTCAATGGTTACCAGATTGGTGAAATGTTTTTTTCCGAACTCCTGAATAGTATAGGTTTTTCCAACTTGTCTGGCTCCTCTTATAATCAGAGGTTTTCTCGATTTTGCTTTCATCCAGGCTATCAATTTATCTTCTATATCCCTTTGCATATTGCTTTCCTTAGTTATCATGTAATTATACGGGGTTATTATTACATACATAATGTAAAAATACAAGGTTAATTTAAATTATCGGAATGAAAGTAGTCTTTGATCCAAAAATGGCACTTGTCACTGAATAGGTTTATTAGTAAAGATAACTGTCTCCTGTACGATAAAATATTTCAAGGATTCTTGAATAGCTTTTTTTGACTATTACGGGGTTGGTGGGACGAAGTTCGAACCTCTTTGATGGAATACAAGGAAAGAAAAACAACTTAACAATGTTGAATAGCCGAAGAAAAAGGTTGTTTAACACAATAATATTTACATATATACTCGATTGATAATTCATTCGATCTTTTCCCGTTCAGTTCCATCCGTTCGAATTCTATAAAGATGACGATCGTCTTCGTTATTGTAATATATCCAATTATTTGAAAGATTGAAATCTAAAGTAATCCTATCATCGCTTATTTTGGTCTTTTCTGAGCCATCTATCTTGATTTTGTATAGCCCATGATCTTCCAAAGCATAGTAATATATCCAGTCATGATTATAATTAATACTCCAACTAACCTCAGTATTTAACCTAGTTCTTTGAGTGCCATTTAATCGTATCTTGTATATTCTAAATGCTTCTGAAACATTTACATAAATAATCCAACCATCCACAATGCTGATACAGTCAGTTCTATCTCGACATATTCGACGTTTACCGACCCCATTGGTATGAATTTTATATATTCTGTCTTCATCAGACCTATTAGTGAAGTAAATCCAATCTTCAGCTATGCAATAATACCGAACCTTATCATCCAGAATTTTTGTTTTTTCAGTACCATCTGTTTGTATTCTATAAAGTTGCCCACTAAGTGCCCCTTCACCTTCACCTGGATCTATAAAATAAATCCATTCATCGATTACTTGTTCATAGCGACATTTTCCCTTACTTAGCAATGTTTCTTCAGAACCATTCGTTCTTATCTTATATAAAGAGAGGTTGTCATTAACATTACTGTAATAAATCCAATCACCGATCACATTGATATACCAGCATTGATCGTTATGCAGTATTGTTTTCATCGATCCATCGGTTCGAACTTTATACAAACCTTCGCCACCAAAACTATAATATGTCCAATCCCCCTTGGTAATTACTTTGCCTGAATTGTAAATATTATCTGCAGTATTACCCGACTCAACGCTTGTTTGAGGATAATTAGTGTCGATTTTTCTGCAACTACCTATCGAAGTGAGGATACAAAAACTAACGACAAAACACAGAAACATATGCATCCGATTTTGCCTATTGTTCATCTTAAACACCTCATTAAAGAAATATTAATCAAATCACTATGGAAAAAGCGTACCACCGCTACCAAAAAAATCTCCAGCTTTTTTTACAAAATTATTTCTTCTTTCATTTTCATATTTAGTAGTATAAATAGCATTCGGATCACAACCATATGAAGGATTACATACCCCATAATTCCATTTTGGTATAACCATTGAACAATCTTCAAGCTGTGTATCATGCTGTCCTGTTGCTGGATCATTTCCAAGCATTTCTTGCAACAAACAAGATATCAATTCACAAGTACCTATCAAAGCATCTTTTAAACTCTCCGAAACTTCCTGAATCGACATACCGCCCTGAGAATACATGCTGCCAAGAAGAAACCAAAAGTTTTTAACAAAGCTGATGCTGCAATTGGATAAAAAGCTGAAATAAATAAGTTCCCCAAGAATGTAAGAGCTCCACCAGCACATCTATAAATAGCACCCCATTGACTTTTATTTGATTGTTTTATTGCATCTGCCATAGTCTTTTGGGCATTTATTAACAGATCTCTATACTGAAAGAGTTTATTTTGTTTATCTAAACAGCTTTCTTTCATACCAAATGGATCGATGTTGTTAACAGGATCATTTCCACAATAATGATAGGAATGTATTGCCCATGGATCGGTCAAGTTTGCAGGACCCCAAATATCTGCTGATGGAAAACGACCGATGGAAGAATCGTATAATCTTGTGCCCATTGAATACATCTGATCAACCGGAGGAGAAGCATATGAAGAAGAGGTAGGTTCATAGTAAGTTCCAGCATATTTTAGTGGATTAAACGATGTTCCTTGTGAAGATTCAATTTCTCCGAAAGGCAAATAGCCCGTTCTTGATTTTAAAGGCAGATTAAGCGTCGGGTCGTCAGTGGTGCCAATAACCGAACCCAGATGATCGGTATAAAAGAGCTCATTTGAAAATGGAATATTGGACACTCCAGGAACTGGATTCACCTGCATTAATAATGGATTAGTTCCATAAAAAGTATAATTTAGCAAAACATCATCTGTTGTGATAGTAGGATTTCCTTCCCGAAATTCTGATATGGGCAAACCATCATAGTAATAGAATGATCGATCACCCATTTTTGTTCTATTTCCAACAGGATCATATTCCATTGTAACAGAACCTATAGGATTATTATCACCATCAAAAGAAGCAATGCTTTTTGGAAAAGCTAATGGGTTGTACTCATAAATAGTCGTGTTTTGAACTGTATCTCCAATTTTATTCACAATTTTAGTTGGCCCCAGCATAGCATGAATGGATTGATGATCCGGTAGATTATAATAATAATTGGATATGGACGAATTTGGATTATTTATCTTTGTGATACGTTTCATATCGTCATATTCATAGGTCCATGTATTGCTAATCAATCCATCTTTTAACACTTTTTTTGTTCGGTTGCCTGCAATGTCATATTCATACTTACATTCTTTCGTTTCTCCGCGGTACGCTTTGGTTAGTTGACCATATGTATCATATTCATAGGACCAATTTGAGTCATTGATAATTCTGTTCATGTTGTCATAAAATGGGTCGTCAACACTTTTTCGGACATTTTCCTAAGACACACTTTCCAGTTTTCTCATCAACTCTTGATGTAACCACTCCATAGGGCTAAGATACCCCAATCTCTTTTGTATCCTTTTAGTATTATAGAAGCTTTCCGTATAAATGAATAGGTCTTGATTGAGTTCCGATTTACTTTTTCTCGGTTTGCCATGAATCATCTCTTTCTTCAGGGTGGCAAAGAAGCTTTCGCTCCAGGCATTG
>JAJFUD010000056.1 GCA_021372585.1 bacterium | reverse complement strand
TCAACGAGCCTGCCCAACAACTCCGTCCCCGTGGGAAAAGATGAAATTGTCAAAAAGAGTGAGTATAATACTATCATGAATCATTTACCCTTTACGAAAGCAGATATTACGGGCGCTGAGTTGGCCTGCATCACAGGAGATCCGTTTCGCGTTCCCTGGATGGCTCGTGAAATGGACGCGAATGCAAAGCAGATTTCCCATACCAGGGAGTTTGCGGTGTGGTTGGCTCATCGTCACGATCAACCGATTATTTTTGCTTCTCACGGTATCGGGGGCTCTTCTCTCAGTATATTGGTGGAAGAGCTGGCTTTACTCGGTATCCTGGATATTCTTCGTATAGGCACTTCAGGAGCAATCCAATCTACCCTGCAATCCGGAGACGTGGTTATTAGTACTGCCTCTGTCAGACTGGAAGGAGTAACTCCCTTTTATGCGCCGTTATCCTACCCGGCTGTATCGCATCCTGATTGGGTACAATGCTTGCAAGATGCAGCCAGGAAAAATAAAGTCTCTTTTCATTCCGGAATCACAGCATCAACAGACTCATTTTATCCAGGTCAACAGAGAGCAGATACGAAGACTCGGTACATTATTCCGCCCTGGGATAACGCAATGGATATGTGGAAACACCTTCAAGTACTTAACTACGAGATGGAATCCTCCACATTGTTTGTATTAGGTTCCGTACTGGGATTACGAACCGGATGCCTGACTTCAGTCATAGTAGAGCGAGATAGTGATGAACAGCTCTGTCCCACTCATGAAAAAGACTTTCAACCGGCTTGGAACATAACCAAGTCAGCTTTGGATAGCTGGCTTACCGATTGGAAGAGGAACTAAAAACGAGATGCTGTTCTTTAGTCAGGTAACCATTAATAAAATCTTCTGATTTCATTAGGCTTTTCCCCTCCGGCTTTACCATGTCAATCTTTAGATAATAATCCATCGAAGCAACAAATAGTTTTTTGCCTTGTAACAATAATGTACCGGGAGATTCCATCGCTTTTTGGGTAGTCTTCTTCGATTCCATAATTTTCAGGCGTTTTCCACTTAAAATTGTGTAAGCTCCTGTCTGGGGAGAGAATGCACGAATTTGATTGTGGATGATCTCTGCAGGTTGTTTCCAATTAATCTCTTCATCCCGGTATGTAATTTTCCTGGCGTAAAATAAAGGCTTTGAAGAGTGGTTTTGTGGATGTAATGGAAGAGGTTGGTTAGCTTGGAGCGTTTCCAACATTTTTCTGAGCAAAACGATACCGGTTCGAATCGCATTTGCCTCTACAGCTGCATAATTATCATTGTCAGCAATCGGAAAAGAAGCTTGGTCAACTATATCCCCGGCATCCAATTCCGGAGTCATTTTAAAGAGTGATATGCCTGCTTCTGGAACACCATGCGCAATTTGCCAAAAAATGGGTTCTGCTCCCCGATAATCCGGGAGAAGGGATGGATGCAAGTTATAAAAGCCTAGGCGTGACAGAGACAACAAGGATTTCGGGATGATTTTACCGTAAGAAGCAGTGATGACAAAATCCAGCTGATACGAACGAAATATTTGCTGAAAGCCTGCATCATTGAGATTGAGAGGAGTGATTACCGGGATTCCTGCATCCTGGGCAATGCACTTCACCGGATTAGAGATGACTTTCTGCCCCCGTCCTTTGGGTTGATCTTCTGTCGTAATGACTAATGTTATATCCGTTTTTTCCTTCAGAACTTCTAAAAAAGGAATCGAAAAGTTGCTAGAACCAAAAAAGCCTGTTTTCATTTTTGAAATCTTCCTTTAAGTTGGGTTGGTACTTTGGAGAGGTTATAGATCTCAAAATCATCCCAATTATCGATATAGTCGGTAAATAAAACGCCATTTAGATGGTCATTTTCATGTTGAATGATCCTTGCTGGAAAACCTATGGCATCAAGGATGATTTTCTTACCGGTTAAAATGTTGATAGCCCTGAGCTCAATGTGTTTGGCGCGTTTAATTTTAGCATACACGCCGGGAACGCTCAGACATCCTTCCGTATCTGTTTCTGTTTCACCAAGATTGATTATTTCCGGATTAGCAAAAAAATATACGGATTCAGGCTCAGGCTCCATGATGAATATACGGTGAGAAAATCCAACCTGTGGGGCAGCTAAGCCAACTCCTTTGGTTTCTCCCGTTCTCATGATATTCAACATTTCAAATACTAATTCTTTTATCTCTTTGGTAATCCTGTCTACGGATTTTGCTTTTTTCCTAAGCATAGGACTCCCATAAGTTATAATTTTCAATTTACCACTCCCATTTTTTTACATCAAACACTATTTTCTCATTTTTCTTTAATTCATCAATCCTTACCCGAAAAAAATGTGACAGATTCCATAAATTCCTGGTTTTAAACTGGATTCTGCATGCATACCTATCTTCCCGGATTTTCTCTATTCGGGAAAGAATAGGGACTACTTTATCTGGCAAACCGGAAAAAAATGAGCGCAGAGAGTTTAGTTCAGCTTGTAAATCAGCCACTTCTTTTGATTGAATCCTCCATTCTAATAAATGAGTGAAGGGAGGGTATTGCAATTCACTTCTTACTTTTAGCTCACTGGAAAAAAAGAGGGGAAATCTCGAAGGGGTCAACCATTGAAAAATTTCTGCCATAGGGGTAAATGAAAAGACAAGAATTTTTTTTCGATCCTCTGTTGACGTAACGAGTTTTTCAGAAAGCTGGGAGAACAGGTAAAAAATATCCACCTGGTTATGATAAACAGGATAGTTCATTCTGGCATCAATCCCCAGAATACAGCAAAAGTCGATATCGTCCCAACATACCCGGTTTAGGGTAAGGGTAGTACCTATAATCAAATGAGATTGTTCAAGGTCTTCCTCTGTCGGGGGCGCTTGGTTTCTATCGATCCTGATCGTATGCATATAGGGAAATCTTCTTCTCGCTTCTTCTTCCAGCCTTTCTGTACCAAAACTGGATAGCTTGATAGCATTTTTTCCGCACTGGGAGCAAGTTGGAGAGAACTCAGACTGGTATCCGCAATTTTTACATCGAATGATTTTCTTATCTGAAAAAAGAGTCATGGGAGATTCACATTTCGGGCACAGCACCAGGGATGAGCAATGCTGACATAATAAAATATTGGCATATCCTTTTCGATTGAGCAGCAATACTATTTTTTTCCCTGATTTGAAGGCTCTGTCCATCTCTCCCTGTAACGTAAAAGGAATCAAATGAAATCCGTGTGTCCTGATTTCTTGATTCATCGAACGGATAATTATTTTCGGATGGGACTGCCGGCGCTCAATATTTTTAGAGATATGATGTAATGATCCGCTTCTGATTTTTTGAAAACTAAACAGCGAAGGAAGGTAACTACCCAGAATAAGATGGAAGCCTTCCACCCTGCTTCTGATAAAAGCGATTTTTTCATGGTGGAAAGAAAATGGCATCTCTATCTGATATTCCTGGCTTGTACTGTTTTCAACGATGACTGCATCCCAAGGAGTGTCATATTTCAGGAGATCTATCTTTGAGCCATAATGTATAGTAGCTCCAGTGACCGCATGGTTGATTTGATCTTGGATCTCTCTCTGGGTAATCTGATTGGGTGTTACAACCAATACCCGTTTCAAATGCCCGATTTGGATGTATTGGATATAGACCTTGACTCGTTCTTTCTGTGTCAAACCATTCAACACCCAGGTTTTCGGACTGGGTGTACAAGATTCTCGGGTCTGGAATACAACCGGTTCTGAAGAATACAACCTGGTCAGTAACCCTCTGTTCTCCAGTTTTTTTAAGATCGTCGTGTTTTTGGTTAAGCGGAAACGTTTTCTAAACAATACCGGATGAATCTTTTCCTGATGTTTTGAGAGGTATCGAAACAGTGCTTTCGTATTCCGAAAACCAATCAAGGAGTCTTCTGAGTCTATCGTCGGTACATAATAAAGATCAGGTTGAGCCTTTTTAGGATACAATCCGCCCCAGGCTAAAAGTTTTGAAATTGGTACCTGATGAAATATAGCAAAGGCTTGAATTGTTCGAAATTGTGCTTTGGATATGGTTGTCGGGATCACTACTTGATAGATTGGTTTAACCTCTGTTTCTGTCGGCGTTTCTTGCTCAAATCCAGCAACAAAACCAAGTCTTGGCTGGTTATGTAAACCAAATGGGACTAATAGTATGGATCCGAACTGAATCTTTTCAGCAAAATTGTCTGGGATCTGGTAAGGAAACAAAAATTCACTGAGAAGAGGAAAATCCTCAACAATAACGCTAACGGTTCTCATCAAATGAAAAACCCTCCCAGGAACAAGTCATGGGAGGGTTTAATGGGTTGGATATTATAACTTCGGGTAAGTGACAGTAATGGTTTGTGTTTTTGCCTCATAACCCACTTCTGCTCCGAGATTTTCAGCTACAAACCGCAAAGGAAGGAATGTTCTTCCGGCCACAATCTTAGGAGCCAATTTTGGAGACTGAATGTCGATAGGGGTTGGAATGCCATTGATTTGAGCAATAGGTTTGTTGATCCAAAGCTCTATCATAATATTGTCTTTTATGATCGTGACTTTTTGTTCTTTTGCTTCCCAGTTAATCTGTCCTTCAATCGATTCCACGATGACACGAATAGGAATTAAGGTTCTGCCGGAAGCTTTGTCAATAAAAGGAGGCGCATCAATCGGTACTAACAGACCGTTTACAAAGGCTTGTTTTTTGCCAATGGTCAGCTGAATAATGACTGGCTTTTTTCTCGTGATGGTAAGAGACACTTTAGTGATATTGCCGACTTTATCTTGGGAGGTGATGGTAAAAAGATTGTCACCGGCTTTTAAGGTGACTTCGTATTTAAAAGAACCATCGTCTTCAATGGTAACTTCTCTGTCATCCACTTTTACGATCGCTTTTGGTTCTGTTTTTCCGATGATGGTTGCTTTTTCGGCATATGTCGGAGGGACTGGTTCCACAGTTAATACCGGGGGATCGATATCTTTTTCCAGAATCGTCAGGTTCAACGCTTCAGATTTGGACTTGATATCCATTAATGCAGGGTCTTTCAGAATAAGGTTGTCAATCCCCAACACAGTATCCCCGGTTGCCAGAGCCTTGAAGATAAAGGTAGCCACGATGCCTGTTCCATCCATACCTGGTGAGTCTTTGGTTCTGGAGATTCCAAACACGATTCTGCCTTCATCTTCTCTATTCCTGATAGGCATTAGTACGGTTGTCTGATCTGAAGAGAGGAAATTGCCTTGTTCCGCCCTTAAAAAGGCTACTTTTTCGACGTCATAGATGACATCTAATCCCATAGCCCAAAGTTTTTCAACTTCTTGAATATGAATCTGGATGCCGAATTCAGTATCAGAATAAATTTTTTCTTCGACGGGTTTCAGAAATACTTTCGTCTCTGCTGCTAAAACAGTGAAGGATGGCACTAAAGCAAGAAACGCTATACACAAAACAGATAGAAATGAAATCAATTTTTTCATAATTCCTCCGCGGACACCTAATTTAAATTCGATCTCAAAACAAGTGGAGATGAGCGGGTTCGAACCGCTGACCTCCTCGGTGCAAGCGAGGCGTTCTCCCAGCTGAACTACATCCCCAAGTATATGGGCCTCCTTGGATTCGAACCAAGGACCTCGTCCTTATCAGGGACGCGCTCTAACCAACTGAGCTAGAGGCCCATATAATTCATAACAGAATAATGATAAAATATTCAGGGATATTTTCAAGTTCATTTTTGGGCTGGTCTTAAAATAAGGCGATATTTTTTTTTGATTCGTTTTAGTTTGAAAGGAACAGAATGGTAAGGGTGGGTGTACATTGTCCGGTAAATAAAGCTTTATCAAGTGTCATTGATTGGGCGAAAGAAATACAATCCAATACGGCACAATATTTTTTACAAAACCCTCATACTTACCAACCAAGGAAAGTAACAAGAAAGGAATGGAACTCTTTTTACCGGATGGCAACAACAGAAGGCATCTCCCCTATCTTCATTCATGCCCCTTATGTGGTGAACTTATGCTCAACCAATGAATCTGTGAGAGAAAAGAGTGCCATAGTTATTCAGAATCTTCTGCATGTGATTGAAGACAAGCCCGATACTTATTTGATAGTCCATGTTGGGTATCATGGGGGAAGCAGTTTCGAATCCGGTTTTCTTCGATTTAGAGAATCCCTGAATTCTATTCAGGGAACTTTTGCTATTCACAAGCTCGTGATAGAGAACTCAGCTGGACAGACCAATGCCATGGGTGGCAGTTTAGAAGAACTCTCCTGTCTGCTGGATGCCTTTCCCGGTATGGGAGTGTGTATGGATACAGCACATTTATGGGGATTTGGAATAACACCGAAAGACAATACTTTACATCGAGTTTTATCAGGCTGGCAGGATCAACAACGCTTAAGAGTCATTCATTTGAATAATTCAAAAGATGAGCTAGGATCGAAAAAAGATCATCACGCAAAATTAAATCAGGGAAGAATATCGGAAGATGACTTAAAATCCTTTGCTAAGGTATTCCAGCAAATACCCTTTATTTTAGAGACTCCTAAAAATAGCTTGGAAGAAGACTCAGAACAAATCAGAATTTTTAAACAGTGGTTTTATTAAAACCTTGATTATAAGTGATTTACTTAAATGTAGCGGGTAGGCCATTCCATTGAATAAAAAAAGCGGATATGGTATAAATTTAAGGTTGATGGTTACAAACTAAATACGGAGGAAATTATGGGAAAAATATTGATTACAGGGGCATTAGGGCAGATCGGCTCTGAACTGATGATCACATTACGCAAACAGCACGGCTCAGACAATGTTGTTGTCGCTGGACATGTGAAGGCTCCTTCGGAAGAAGTACTCAAAGCCGGACCGTTTGAAACGTTGGACGCTACGGATATGGAAGCGGTTGTAGCGGTTGTGAAAAAACACAATATCACGACCATTTACCATATGGCTTCTATTCTGTCTGGCACCGGTGAAAAGAATCCTCAAAAGGCTTGGCATGTAAATATGGGAGGATTATACAATGTTCTGGAAGCCGGTAGAATGTTTAATTTATCTTTGTTCGTTCCTAGTTCGATTGCTGCCTTTGGACCTACCTCTCCGATGGATCATACTCCTCAAGATACCATACAGAGACCAACTTCGATGTATGGTGTGACCAAAGTAGCCGGAGAACTACTGTGTGATTATTATTTCCTGAAATGGGGCGTGGATGTCAGAGGTTTACGTTATCCCGGTCTCATATCCAATCTTACGCTTCCTGGTGGTGGTACGACTGATTACGCCGTTGAGATTTATTATGAAGCGATTAAGCAAAAAACCTATTCCTGTTTCTTACGGGAAGATACCTACTTAGATATGATGTATATGCCTGATGCGATTGAAGGTTCTATCCAGTTAATGGAGGCAGACCCATCCAAACTGATTCACCGGAATGCGTTTAATATTTCGGCCATGTCCTTTACGCCCAAGATGATTGCCGCCGCTATCCAAAAATATATACCTGATTTCACCATCACATATAACATTGACCCTGTCCGCCAAGGGATTGCAGACTCATGGCCTAACAGCTTTGACGACTCCGCTGCCAGAAAAGAATGGGGATGGAATCCGAAATATAACCTGGATAATATGACGAAAGATATGCTCGATACGTTATCTAAAAAACTTAAATAATTTATAGGAGGAAAATTAGATGCCATTTGAAAGACTACACAAAACATTACATTCTGAAATTAGTGAATTAATTGAAAAAGGTACTGCAAAAGCACCGGAAATGGTTGTAACCGGTGTCGAAAATGCCACTGGCAATATCGGTCCCAGGTTCATCATTCAAGGTTACCCCGGAAAGAAATTCATCCGTATGAATGCTAATTCTTACGCAGGATTATCCCTTAGACCAGATATCATAGAAGAGGAAGAAAAAGCTACGAAGAAATATGGAGCCGGTCCCGGCGCAGTCAGATTTATATCCGGTACTTTTGATGTGCATATTGCCTTAGAGAAAAAGATAGCCAAATTCTGTGGAACTGAAGCTGCGATGCTTTACAGTTCAGCTTATATGTCCACGATCGGTACATTTGTTTCACTGACAACTGCTGAAACCATCATCATCAGCGATGAGTTAAATCATAACTGCATTATTAATGCGATGAAGCTTTCCCGTCCAAAAGAGAAGATGATTTACAAACATTTGGATATGAAGATGCTGGAAGAACAGATACAGGCTTCTATTGGGAAAGGAAACCGCGTCATCGTCATCACAGACGGTATTTTTTCTATGAGAGGCGATAATGCTCCTTTGGATATTATTGCCGGTCTTTGCGAGAAATATGATGACAAATTCCAGGAAGGCATCCTGTTATTTGTAGATGACTCACACGGTATTGGCGCTTTTGGTAAAACCGGTCGCGGAACAATTGAATATGCCAATGCCATGGGCAAGGTAGATGTGTTAGTGGGCACCCTGGGAAAATCTTTTGGTACAAACGGTGGATTTGTTGCTACCAGCGCTCAAATTGTGGAATACCTACACCAAAAAGCGCCTACTTATATTTATTCCAATCCAATCTCACCAGGCGAAGCAGCCGGAGCCATGAAAGCCCTCGATATTATTGACAGCCCGGAAGGTTTGAAGATTCTTGAACATCTCAGAAAAGTTACCAAAATGTTTAAAGACGGTTTAATTGAAAATGGTTACGAGACATTACCCGGAGAACATCCAGTTGTTCCTTTGATGGTAAGAGATACCGCCAAGAATATCGCTCTGGTAAATTATCTGACAGAAAGAGGCGTATTGGCAACCGGTTTGAGTTTCCCTGTGGTACCGCGCGGAGACGAGGAGATTCGTTTCCAGATTTCTGCTTCCCATACCGAAGAAGATATCCGACAGGTATTAAGTATCTTGAAAGAGTACAAAAATAGATAACTGAATGACAATACATCGACTAAACAAACCGAGTATCTGTGCGATGACTCTAATGATATCGGTTTGTTTAGTCGGATGTCAACTTGGTAGTTCAACTTTACAAATGGTGCCGGATCTACGAGGCAAATCTCAGGAAGAAGCGATGGAGATAATTCGAAGCAAAAACCTTAAAGCTGATTTTGTAGAGGGGGGATTTTTTCCAACTACTCCGGCAGGTTATGTGGTTACACAAAATCCGTATCCGATGACCAAAGTAAAAAAAGGCAGAACAATACAACTTTTTGTCAGTCAGGGAGCTACTAAAGTGACTGTTCCCTCCTTAATCAACCAAAATTATGGAAAAGCGGCTGAAACGCTGAAAACCATGGGGTTATTCTTAGGAGAAATTACCGAAGTACATGACAATCAAGCAGTACCGGGCACCATACTCTCCCAAAATCCACGACAAGATTCCGAAGTGTTAAGTGGAAGCGCAGTAAATGTTTCTGTCTCTGTCCCCGGTTTACCTTCTGTTCCTAATTTATTGGATATTCCCTTTGAAGACGCTAAACATATGATTGAATCCAGCGGTTACAAACTTGGATCGGTGTTGTTCATCCCTAACCCAAATCATGCCAGGGGAGTGGTATATCAACAGGAACCTATTCCGGAAAGCCCTGCGCAAGTTGGTACTATCGTCAATATCATTGTCAATGAAAAACCATAAAATCGGCGCATCGATTTTATCAATTCCCTTCAAGCATTTCTCTGAAACATATCAAAAGATTGTGTCATCTGGGGTGGATTTTATACATCTGGATATCATGGATGGCAACTTTGTTCCTAATCTATCTTTTTCTCCGGCGATGTCTCAAGAAATACATGAAATGTCCGGAAAAATTCCATTTGATGTTCATTTTATGATGACCTCTCTTGCATACAAACAGACTATTAAAGCTTTTTTGGCTATCAAACCGGTTAGAGTATCGGTTCATATAGAAGCATTTCCATCTCTTGAGGAAGTAATGATTGCGATAAAAGAGCAGCATATTGAATTTGGTGTGGCGCTCAATCCTGACACACCCATTGATAGAATCCAAGCATTTTTGCCTCAGCTGGATTTTATTCTGTTGATGTCTGTGAATCCCGGTTTTGGCGGCCAATCCTTCCATCTGGACGTTCTGGAAAAAGCGAAAACACTCAATCAGCTTAGAGTTTGTTATGGCTACCCCTATCTGCTCGAAGTGGACGGGGGAGTTCAACTCTCCCTGGTGCCTGCTTTAGCAGCTAGCGGAGTTGATTTGTTTATTATTGGTAGCGACCTGGTAAAGCAAAAGGACCCTGCCGAGTACATTCGTTCTTTTAGGGCTTTATGTCAACCTATTTCATAATAGGTTCCGGTTCTGTAGATCCCTTACCATATTATCAAAAAATTATCCGCCAATGTGATGTGATAGTCGGCATTGACGGAGGAGCCAATCACCTTTTTGCCTTAAAGCAATCACCCGATTGGGTAATGGGAGATAATGATTCTATAGCAGATTTCACGCTGCGTTGGTTAAAAACAGAAGGGATTCCCCTCTTTGTCTATCCCAGCGAAAAAGACAAATCTGATTTTGAGCTTGCGGCCGAAAAAATAATCAGTGAGTCCTCTAAAGGGATTGTTTATTTGGCAGCTATGCTTGGAGGAAGAATTGATCATACGCTTCTGAATATAGATATCGGAAGAAAACTTCTTCAATCAGGATTTCAACCTATTTTTATTTCTGAACACACATGGATTCGTTTTATTCAAGGAGGAGAATTTGTAAAAGGCTTCGGTATTAAAGGGAATATATTATCTTTGATATCTTTATCAGATTTTATTTGGATTAAACAAACAATTAACTTAAAATACTCTTTATCGAATGAAAAGATTGAAAAATTGAGCTCCGAAGGTCTGAGCAACGTGCTTCTCTCAGATCGTTTCGGGCTGGAAGTACTTGAAGGGGAGGCTCTGTTAGTCTACCACAGTGAAGTGCAAAAAGTAAGTCCGTTATTATTTCAATAGGGAGGGGTATAGTGAAGATATTCTTAGATACGGCCAATATTCAGGAAATTAAAGAAGCGGCTCAAATGGGTATCATTGATGGGATTACGACGAATCCTACACTTTTAGCCAAGGAATCGGGGAAAGAATTACAAATGATCGCCTCAGAGATCATTCATCTTGTTGACGGTCCTATCAGTTTAGAAGTGTTATCGCAAAAAGCGGAAGAGATGCTAGAAGAAGGAAAACGTCTGTTTGACATTTCCCACAAGCATGTAGTGATCAAAGTACCCATGTGTGAAGAAGGATTGCGGGCAATTCGAATGTTTGCTTTTCATAAAATTCCGACTAATTGTACGCTGATATTTTCTGCAAACCAGGGATTATTAGCTGCTAAGGCCGGTGCAACCTATATATCTCCGTTTATTGGCAGATTAGATGATATCGGGGAAGACGGTATGGTTTTATTAGAAAATCTTATCAATATAATTGATTTTTATGGATACGAAACACAGATTATCGCTGCCAGCATCCGTCACCCTCTTCATGTGACGCAGGCTGCACTGCTTGGATCTCACATTGCAACCGTACCTTATCCTGTGTTGAAAAAGATGTTTCACCACCCTCTAACGACAAAAGGAATCGAGGTCTTTAAACAAGACTGGGAAAAGTTTATACAATCTTCTAACTAATTATTTTTTTAGCAAAATTTGTTTGGTCTGGGTATCTCTATAATAGTGACTTTTTTTTAGGAGGTGCTCGGATGAAACAATATCCGATGACAATTAAAGTGCAGGAGGCTTTAGCGCAAGCTCAAGCGATTGCACAACAATACCATCATCCAGCGATCGAGCCTTTACATATATGGTCTTCTCTGCTTTCTCAGAAAGAGGGGATTGTCCCCATTATTTTATCCAAAATGAATGCTGATATTCATCACATGATGCAAGTAACAAATCAGGAGCTGGAAAACAAACCAGCTGTGTATGGATCATCACAGGAGCCGGGATTTAGCAATATATCGCTTAGTTTACTCGCTAAGTCCGAAAGCATCATGCACCAGTTTAAGGACGAGTTTATTGCGGTGGAGCATGTATTTCTTGCTTTCTATGAAGTGAACATCCCTTTTATTACCGCTTTACTCCAACAAAACAACATTCAGAAAGAAGCAGTGCTTACCCAGTTAATGGAAATTCGCGGTAGTCAGCGTGTGACCGATCCATCGGCAGAAAATAACTACCAGGCTCTGGAAAAATACAGCAAAGACCTTACCCAATTAGCACAAAAAGGAAAGCTTGATCCCGTGATAGGAAGGGACGATGAAATCCGTCGAGTGATCCAGGTTTTATCCAGGCGAACCAAAAACAATCCTGTATTAATCGGAGAGCCTGGTGTTGGCAAAACAGCCATAGCAGAAGGACTAGCTCAAAGAATAGCCTCCGAAGATGTCCCGGAAGGGCTAAAAGGCAAAAGGTTGTTAGCCCTTGACCTGGGTTCTTTGGTTGCAGGAGCAAAGTATCGTGGTGAATTTGAGGAGAGGTTAAAAGCAGTGATCAAAGAGGTGGTCTCTTCTGAAGGGAAGATCATCCTTTTTATTGATGAATTGCACACCCTTGTTGGCGCAGGGGCAGCAGAAGGTAGCATGGATGCCTCGAATATGCTCAAACCAGCTCTGGCGAGAGGGGAGTTGAGAGCGATAGGGGCTACAACCCTGAATGAATACCGAAAGAGAATCGAGAAGGACGCAGCCTTGGAAAGAAGATTTCAACCGGTATTAGTAGCCGAACCATCACCGGAAGACACGATCGCGATACTGAGAGGATTAAAAGAGCGATATGAGGTACATCATGGCATACGAATCAAGGATTCTGCGCTGGTAGCAGCGGCCTGGTTGTCTCACCGGTATATTTCTGACCGGTTTTTACCAGATAAAGCGATCGATTTGATGGATGAGGCTTCTTCCAAACTACGGACTGAAATTGACAGTCTTCCTACAGAATTAGATGAAGTAGAGAGACATATCCGACAACTTGAAATCGAAAAGCAGGCAGTGAAAAAGGAAAAAGACGCCTTGTCCAAACAACGACTGGCGAAGCTGGAAGCAGAATTAATGTTGGACAAAGAAAATGCCAAAAGTTTACGGGCTGAATGGCAGCTTGAAAAGCAGGTTCTGAATCAGATTAGCGCTTTAAAAGCGGAGATGGATGATATTAAAAACCAAGAACACCAGGCAGAATTATGCGGAAATTGGGATAAAGCGGCAGAGCTTCGTTATGGTGTCCTATTGGAAAAAAAGAAACAATTAGAAGCTTTACAAAAGAAAATGGAGGAGATTTCTCCGGAAACAAGAATGCTGAAGGAGGAAGTGGAAGAAGAAGATATTGCACAAGTAGTCTCCAAATGGACCGGAATCCCTATCTCAAAACTGATGGAAGGGGAGTCTTTAAAACTGATTCATATGGAAGAAAACTTATCGAAGCGAGTGGTTGGACAAGAGGAGGCTATTCTAGCTGTTTCGGATGCCGTTCGCAGAGCCAGGTCCGGTATTGCTGACCCTGATAAACCCATTGGCACCTTTATTTTTCTAGGTCCCACTGGTGTTGGAAAAACAGAATTATCAAAAGCACTAGCCGAATTCCTGTTCGACGATGAAAAAGCGATGATCCGGGTCGATATGAGTGAATATATGGAAAAACATTCGGTGGCACGTTTAATTGGATCTCCTCCGGGTTATGTCGGATATGAAGAGGGTGGTCAGCTAACCGAAGCGGTTAGGAGAAAACCTTATTCCGTCATCCTTCTGGATGAAATCGAGAAAGCCCATCCGGACGTATTTCATGTATTGCTTCAGACATTGGATGAGGGAAGATTAACCGATGGTCAAGGGAGGACGATAGACTTTAAAAACACCGTCATTATCATGACATCCAATATTGGAAGCGAATTTCTTCAGGACCCTGCTCTTTCCTACGAAGAAGCCAAGAAACAGATCCAGACTTTAGTCCATCAATCTTTTAAACCGGAGTTTGTAAACCGCATTGATGAAATCATTGTGTTTCATCAACTAAGCAAAGAGGATATCCGAAAAATAGTCAACCTTCAGCTTCAGCAATTAAGTGCCCGGTTATCAGAAAAATCCATCCATATCGAACCTGCTCAGTCCGCGATTCAGTATCTGGCAGAAGCCGGGTACGATCCGACATACGGCGCACGACCATTAAAACGACTGATTCAGAAAGAAGTGATGAATCCTATGGCTATAGAGCTGCTTAACGGGAAGATTCATGAGGGGGACACCCTTTTAATCGATTACCAGGAAGAAAAACTTCTTTTTAAGAAAAAATAAAAAAAGGTTTGCAACCTAAAGACCTTTCTCAACGTATAACCTATTGGAGGTCATGATGAAAAAAAAATTGTATCGAAGTCAAAATAAAGTGTTAGGAGGAGTGGTGGGGGGAATTACTGAGTACTTTAACTGGTCAATAGACCCCAATATTGTAAGAATTCTGTTTGCGCTTTTGGTGTTAGGCGGGTTTGGTGTGGGGATTATTGTGTACATTATTGCCTGGATCATTATCCCTGAGAATCTTGTAAAGGAGACCTAATGAGACAATTGGTAAGAATCAAAAAAACCGGCGTATTGGGAGGTGTTTTGTCCGGATTTGGTGAGTATTTATCTATTGATCCGGTCATTTTGCGAATCGCCTATATCGTTTTGTTACTACTAGGATGGTTCAGATGGTGGTTGATTGTCGGGTATCTCCTATGTTGGATTATTCTTCCCTCCGAAGTAGCGACAAAACAGGAAGGTTCCGCCAGGGAGATAAAAGAAAACGATTCTATCGGATCAGACCAAACCGGATCAAAATTTGTTTCTTCCGATGAGATGCCTGACAATACCCGACAGCCAAGTGAAGAAAGCAGTTCTGGGAATTCGGTAAGCATCATCATTGCTGTGTTGCTCATTATAGGAGGAGTTTTTCTGATTTTTCAAAAGATGGTTCCCGAAGCGTATTTCCTCTCTTTTAAAAAATTTTCTGTAGCTTTCGTTCTAATTGGTATTGGCATACTATTGTTATCACCAAACTTCTTTAAGAAAAAAGGAGAATAATGATGATCTGGATGCAAGTTGTACAATGGTTTCTATTGATTTGGCTGGTCAGCTTATTTATACGCTCTGTCCTGGAGATATTTAACCTGGATAACCTTGATCACCTAGTGACCGGTATTATTTTTATCCTGATCGGGCTAGCTTGGATCGCTTCCCTGCAATGGAAATTCAATATCAGTTCTATCTTTTTCCCTTACTTTATTCAATCAGCGATCGGTTTAATACTGACTTCCTATGGAATCAAGATGATCTGGAAAAAGCCAATTGGATCCGTGGTTACATGCGTGGTGATGGCTTTGGTTTTTGGATTTCTTTATGATCAAGCGCCTGTTATGGTTAAAAATGATGCCAGTATTGTACAGTATTTTCCGTTTTTATCTTCACAGGTAATCATTTCTCCCCTCGATGATCATCAGACATCATCTGCGAGGACTTCTTTTGGCGAGGAAACCGATGATACACTGTCCCTGACCTCCACTTTAGGCAACTTGGTCTTTTCTTCCTCTGAGCTAAAAAATTTGTTTACGGTGGATTCAGGAACGAAAGTGGAAGAACAATCTGAAAATACCTATAAAATATCCAATTCTCAAGAGAAAACCTCTATACAAATTCGCAACAGGATAAAAGAGCTTAAAATCAATAAGGATGTTGGGAATATACGGGGAACGCTGGATGGAACGTATGAGATGATAAATCTGGATTCCGATGCTGGAAATATTCATCTTGATCTGAAAGGAAAAATCGAGTCGTTCATTTGTAATGTGAACATGGGAAATATAGATTTAAATCTGTATTCGTTGGTTTCTTCCATGAAAATAAAACTGGATGTCGGCAATATCACAATTCATATCCCGAAAGGAATACAGGCGGAGGTCGATTCCATCAAAACAAAAGCAGGGCAGATTAAAATCGAACAAAATGGCGATGGCTCGTTAGGAACCATCAAGCTTGAAGCGGAAACAAATCTTGGGAATATCACCATTATAGCCGATCTTTAATCAGGCATGGATCCTGAATCCGCTTTTTTGGAGATAAGTCCAAGAATTTTTGCGTATTTACGCAGATTGGGGCTATCTTCTGATGATGCCCAGGATGGGGTGCAGGAAGTATTTTTCCGGGCATTTCGATCCAAGATTGATTGGAAATCTCCTAAAGCCTATTTGTTTAAAATTGCATACCATATTGCGATTGATTTAATGCGTAAGCCTAAGCAGATGTTGCTGGATAAGGATATTCCCACACCATTTGCCTACGAGGATGACTTTTTATCTGTGTTGAACCAGGAAGAGAAACAGATTATTCTTCTGTTATACCAAGAGTGTTTAACCTACGAAGAGATAGCCAACATTACCGGAAAACCTGTAGGAACCTTAAAAAGCTTGGTTAGCAGAGCCAAAAAGAAAATCAAGGAGGAGACATGATTCTAGAAAAACTGTCTAACATAGAACCACATCAAATGGAATGGAAAATCAAACAACCTGTAGTATATCAAAAACTGAAGTTATTTTTCTTGATGCATGAAGGTATCCAAAATATAAAATTCATTCTGCTCTTTATGATTGCTTTATTGCTTCAACAGCCCGTTATTACGGAATGGTCAGGCAAAATACTATGGAAGATTCAATTCCTTTCACAGAATATTCTTGCCTGGGTTATTCCTTAAGGGTTTCCCAGGGAGGAATCCATTTTTCATCCAATTTTCTGACAATCACCTGACGACCTTCTGCCATTGGTTCGATAGTTTTTTTTACTTCTTCCAACATATAAACATACATCGGGCAACCCGGCATTGTCAGCACCATCTCGACGAGAATTTCTTTGTCTGTAATCTGAACCGTTTTGATCATATTCAGGTCTATCAGACTGATTCCGATTTCAGGATCAAGTACCAATTTTAATGCTTCTCTAATTTGCTGCTCTGTGACCATTTGTTGTTCCTTTCGTTTTTATCCACTCTTCAGATATTACCATCTGGAAAGGGAGGAGTTTCATTAATCCGGTTAACACTTTTTTTGGACCGGCTTCCACAAAATAATTAACTCCCAGAGAGATTAATGTGTCGATGGAATCCTGCCAAAGGACAGGTTGATGCAATTGACTGATCAAATTTTCTACGATAACCTGTTTTTGCTGATGAGGCTGTGCGTCCAGGTTCTGGATGATAGGAATGTTTGTATCATGCAGAGTGAGGGATTGTAAGCCTTTTTCAAAAGGTTCGCGTAACGGTGCCATCAACTGAGAGTGAAAAGCAGCGGACACCGCTAATGGAACTACCAGTTTTGCTTTCGATGTTTTAGCGAGTTCACATGCTTTTTGTAATGCCTCAGATTGACCGGAAATCACTGTTTGGGTGGGAGAATTAAAGTTGACTGCAGAGATGATGCCATATTGACTGCATTCTGCGCAGATTTCAACAATGGTATTTCTGGGAAGACCGATGATGGCTGCCATTTTGCCGGTGGATTGGTTCGCTATTTCCTGCATTAACTTACCGCGGAGAGTGACAATAGACAGACCGTCAGCAAAAGAGAAAAATCCAGCAGCATATAACGCTGAAAACTCGCCAAGGCTGTGCCCGGCAACGAAATGAGGTGTGATGCCTTCCTCTTTTAACAGAGAAGTATAAATGGCTGACATGGTATACAAAGCCGGCTGGGTAATCTGAGTTTGCTGTAGCTCATCCTCAGTTAGATTATCAAAACGGTAGTGAAGCTGATTTTCAAATTGAGCGATATAGTCCTTCGCAAATTGACAATGCTTGACCGGCTCAAACATCCCGGCATACTGGGAACCCTGTCCGGGGAAAAGGAAGGCAATTCTTTTATTCATGGATTACACCCATTTTCTAATATAAAATGCTGTCATTAATTTTCAAACGAAACGTATAATGCAATTTTCTGGAGGCTTTTTTGCATAATAGCATACGGTTTAAAAAGATTTCAAAATAATCCATCACCGGGGAAGCTTGAGAATCAATACTTAAATTCAACCAGATCTCTTTACTGGCTTCAATCACGATCAATTCGGAAAACTGCACTGCGAAATTCACCCTGTCATGAATATCAAACTCTGTCAGGATTTTTTCCCGTACACGAGTTTTGCGTACATCGGATTTGTCAGCGATAATTAATACGGCTGAGAGATTATCGGTTATTTCGCCCTGATATTCATCATGACTGGCGATCGCCGTCACTACCCGGCATAACTCCGACATGGGAAACCCAAGTTTTAAAAGAATTTGAAAGGCCAAGATAGAGCCTGCTAAAGAATGATTTTCTCTTCCCGTTACATTACCGATGTCGTGTAAATATGCGGCGATACTGGTTAGTTCGACATCAGCAGGGGAAAAACCAATCTTTTCTGCTACCATTCTGGCACGGTTTGTTACGGTAGTGACATGGTCTAACCCATGGTTGGTATAACCGAGCGCGGAAAGATACATATCGGCTTGTTCTATCAAAACGATAATATCTTGATTGTTCTGTAATTCTTTTAAAGTAATCATCTATTTACCAATATACGTTTGAATCCAATTTTTCGCAAATGGAATAAAGCGATCTTGTTCAATCGCCATTTTTGCTTTATCCATCAAACGGTGCAGGAAACGGATATTATGTATACTGCCTAATGTAGATGCCAGAATTTCCTTGGATTTGTATAAATGACGCAGGTAGGCTTTCGTGTAATAACGGCAGGTATAGCAATCGCATTCAGGATCGATCGGTGTAAAATCCCTTTCATACTGCTTATTGGTCAGTATAATCCTGCCATAGTTCGTGAATACCGCTCTGTTCCGGGCGATTCTTGTCGCTAACACACAATCAAACATATCCACCCCATATTGGATGCCGGTTAACAACCTCTCCGGATCGCCCACCCCCATCAGATATAGCGGTTTATCCGGAATGTGGGGGGTCAGAGCCTGAACAATGGTCTCATATAATTCTGGCGGCTCTCCTACCGAGAGTGAACCTATTGAGTAACCATCAAACTCCATTTCTTGAAGTTTTTCTGCGCATTCAATCCTGGATTCTGTCTCAAATCCACCCTGAACGATACCGAACAGCAATTGAGGGCTATTTTTATTTTTATGATCCAAACAACGTTTTGCCCAACGAATGGTTTTTTCGGTAGATTCTCTCATTTCACTTTTTTCAAAGCCATACGGGGTGCAGATATCCAGAGGCATCATGATATCCGAGCCAAGATTTTGCTGGATATCGATTACTTTTTCCGGAGAAAAAAAGTGACGGGAGCCATCGCGAAATGACTGAAACATCACCCCGTCCTCCTCGATTTTCTTGATTTTGGAGAGGGAAAAGACCTGGAACCCACCACTGTCTGTCAGGATGGATCGATCCCAATTCATAAACCGGTGCAAACCACCGGCTTCCGCTATCAATTCGTCTCCGGGCTGCAGATAGAGATGATACGTATTACCGAGAATAATCTGGGTGTTTGTCTCCTTTAGCTGGTCAACCGTCACTGCTTTGACGGTTCCTGCCGTTCCAACCGGCATAAATACGGGTGTGTGGATCGTTCCATGGTGGGTATGCAAAGACGCAACCCGCGCCTGGCAGGTTGCGTCTTGATGATGTATCTGAAAAATCTGACTTTTGCTGATGGATTACCTCACAGCGGAAAAAACACCGGAATCAATAAAATCAGCATTATCGTCGCGATTAACTGCAACAGCCATCCTGCTTTAAAGAATTCAATAAATGATATTTTACCAGGGATGACCACCAATGTGTTGGGCGGTGTTGCGACAGGGGTCAGGAAGCACATGGAAGCGCCCAAGCCAACAGCCATTAATAAGGGAGCGGGGTTCATACCCAGTTGGGTGGCAATCGCGATCGCAATCGGAGCGAATAAAGCAGCAGTAGCCGTGTTCGACATAAAATTTGTGACAATAGTCGAGATAAGCGTAAGACCAATTAAAGCGGCCATCTTGGGGTCGATTGGCAGTACTTTTGTGACATTCACGATACTGTTGCCAATATACACAGCAGCCCCGGTGGCTTCAAGGGCTTTGCTCAGGGAGAGCATGCCGGCAAACAGAAAAATCGTGCTCCAGTCTACCGCTTCAAACGATTCCTTGACTGACATCGTTTTCGTTGCAACCAGGATGATAAAACCGATCATCGCATAGACGACAAGGGGAATATTTTTGAAGAAATTCACTACTGCTTCATTATTAAAGAGTTGTCCCCATACAGGATCCATAATCATAAAGAATAGCACTAATAAAAATACAAATAAAGCGACACCGGCTTTTTTGGTTCGGAACTCCGTAGGATTTACCTGAACCGCGTCTGCTTCATCAGTGTGGTATTCTTTCACTTTGCCAGAGCTTTTTTTGCAAATGTTGTCCAGTATTTTCATCCCGATGGTCGCATAAAACAGGATTCCAATGATAAAAACAAAAATACCCGGTTTGGCAAATTCAAAAAAACCGAAGGCTTTGCCGGTAGCTTGTTCATAGGCAGACTGAATTATGCCGTTGGGAGGGGTGCCGATCAAAGAAAGCATACCGCCCAGGGAAACACCAAAAACCATCGGAATCAATAATTTCTTTGGTTCGATTTTGCTGGTTTTGCTGATAGCCAGCATAATGGGTAATAAGCAGGCAGCAGTACCGGTATTATTCAGGAATGCTGACATAACGCCACCGATCAGCATCGCATAGATAATGACCAGCCGTTCGTTGTTTTTGGATATTTTGATAATCGCCTTCCCGATTTTATCAGCGATACCCACTTTAAATAAGGAATCACCCACGATAAACATCATCAGGAATAGTAACACCCATTGGTCAGAAAAACCAAGAAAAGCATCCTTAAAGGGGATGACTTGGAATATTACCAATAAAACAGGTACCATTAAGGAGGTAATCGCCAAAGGTAATTTTTCTGTCAGAAATAAGATGGCAGCGATAAGCAATATACCAATCGAGATCCAGATTTTGGTTATGTTGGAACCTGCATTCGCCGTTTCGGCAGCATAAGCATATTGCGAGCTGAAAACCAGAATGTTCGTGAGAACAAAGAAAAATAGTATTTTCCAGGATCGGGTGAATCGAAAACCAATTCGCATTTAAATATATCCTCCTAGTTCATTTATTAAGCCACAACGCTTTCTAAGTTATCATTTTTTATTCTGTAGTCAAAACCTTTTTTTACGATAGTGTTTGACAATCTTTAAAATTTATTTAAATTGATATAAGCACAAAAAATGAAAACAATTTACCCGTTTATACCCTTTTAGTTTATATCAGGAGGTTTGACGGGCCCTTAGCTCAGTCGGTTAGAGCAGCTGGCTCATAACCAGCGGGTCGGAGGTTCGAGTCCTTCAGGGCCCATTATCTTACCAGATGAGAAATGTGAATCTTTTACTCGAACTGCAAAGGTTTTGTGACCAGGAAGCAGAAATTAAGAAAAGACAGCGTGAATCTGTTTTCTCTTTATTGGCATTAGAAAAGACTTTTACAGCGGCTGAAAAACAGTGGAATGAGCTGAAACAGAGTATTGCCAGCTATAAAGGATTGCTTATGGCAGAGAATTTACAGTTGGAAACCATTGAAGCCAACATTAAAAAATGGAATACAGAATTGTTCACTACCCATACCGCCAATCCGAAATATTTACGAGACATCGAGGCAAAAATCAAAGAGAATGAAACGGCCAAGAGTCATAGTGAAGACAAAGTACTAGAGATAATGGATTTATTGGAAGCCGATGAAGCAAAATCGATCCAAATAGAAAAAGACTACCTGGATGCACAGAGCCTATTGCAACTTAAAAAAGACGCTCATGCCGTCTTGGTAGGAGAAACCAACTCTTCCTTGCAGGATCTGGAACGAAAGAAATCAGAATTGCGTTTACAAATTGATGAAGAGTGGTTGGCGACTTTTGACAAAACTTTCCTGCAAAGTCAGGGGAAAGCAGTCTCATTAATCTCAAAGGGGGTTTGTCAGATTTGTCGGTTTATGCTCCCCACCAGTAAATTAGATCAGCTTTACACCCAAAAGGATGAGCTTCACTTTTGTGATAACTGTAAACGGATTATTATGGTAGATTGATGGTTCAAATCTATATTGACGGTGCATCAAGGGGGAATCCCGGATTGTCTAGCTGTGCTTATGTGATCCTTCAGAATCGTCAGGTGATACACGAAGAGAGCTTTTTTTTAGGATTGGCAACCAATAACCAGGCAGAATATTCCGGGTTGCTGATGGCGCTTCTTTATGCTATTACCCATCAATTCAATGAAGTGCAAGTGCTCAGTGACAGTGAATTGCTGGTCAAACAATTGAATGGGCATTACAGAGTGAAGTCTAAGAATCTGGTTCCTTATTTTGAATGTTATCTATCGATGAAGCCTCGAATTCATCATTTTTTAATCGAGCATATTAGGAGAGAAAAAAATACAAGAGCTGATTTTTTATGTAATCAGAAGTTAAATCTTATCACAGAAAAAGATACAGAAAGGGAGGCGTCTCTTGACCAAATTAGAGAACTATTCAAGAGAATCATTAGAGAACCTTAAAGCGAGAGATTTGTATGATGTAGCGAGGGAGTTTAACATTAAACGCTATACCCGGTATAAAAAAGACGAGTTAATCGACATGATACTCGAGTTGAATAAAGGGGCAGAACCTGCTTCAACCACTACTACGGCAAAGAATGAATCTGAAGAAGAACACAATGTTATGCCTGAAACCACAGAAGTGCCTCTGGAATCTATTAAACCTGTAGCAGTACCGGCGATCAAACCACCAAGAGAAGAAAAACGTAAGGATGATGAGATCCCATTGTTACACAGAGGAAAAGGGATTTTAGATATTCATCCCGACGGATATGGTTTTCTCCGATCAGCCAAATACATTCCCTCATCGACAGACATTTATGTCGCTCCTTCTCAGATTAAGAAATTTGGTTTACGCGAAGGAGATGAGATAGAGGGTTTTATTCGCCTCCCTGAAAGGGAAAATGAAAAATATGCCGCCTTATTAAAATTGGAGACAATTAACCGGCTCCCCTATGAAGAAGTACAGGGAAGAGCTAGGTTTGAAGATTTAATCCCTATCTTTCCCATTGAAAGATTCAAGCTGGAGTCTCCGGAAGTGACCAATATGACTGTCAGACTGGTTGATTTAATCGCTCCGCTAGGCAAAGGGCAGAGAGGTTTGATCGTTTCTCCCCCCAAAGCGGGAAAGACCACTGTCATTAAGAGAATAGCCCAAAGTATCTCGATTAATCATCCTGAAGTATATCTGATGATTCTCTTGATAGATGAACGTCCTGAAGAAGTAACCGATATGCAGCGATCTGTCAAAGCGGATGTCATTTCTTCCACCTTTGACCAACTGCCGGAAAATCATATACGAGTCGTAGAACTTGCGGTAGAGAGAGCGAAACGTTTAGTTGAATCCAAACGTGATGTGGTGATCCTGCTGGATGGTATTACCAGGTTGACGCGTGCCTACAACTTGTCGGTCACTCCAAGTGGTAGAACCTTAACCGGAGGTTTAGACACAGCGGCTATCCATGGACCGAAAAAAGTTTTGGGTGCAGCCAGAAATATTGATGGCGGCGGCAGTTTGACCATTATTGCAACTTCACTGGTGGAAACCGGCTCAAAAATGGATGAGATCATATATGAGGAATTTAAAGGAACAGGCAACATGGAATTGGTTTTAGACAGAAAATTGGCTGAAAGAAGACTTCATCCAGCCATTGATGTAAAGCGATCCGGCACCAGAAGAGAAGAGTTGCTGTACTTACCTGATGAGCTCAAAAGAATCTGGACACTCAGACGGTTCATCTCTAATCTGGACACTTCTGAAGCTTTAGAGAGACTCATTAAATGGGCTAGCGAAACTCCCTCGAATGAAAAATTCCTGGAGAGTATTGCGATCGATAATAAATAAATATTGGTAGAAAGAAGAATGGTTGGGTATGTTTGAAAAGTTGGCTGAATTAAGCCGAAAATACGAAGAAGTTATCGGAAAGCTCACTACAGAAGAAGTATTGAAAGACTCAGATCTGTTGATCAAGTATGGGAAAGAGGAAGCAGACTTAAAACCTTATCATAAATTATATCTGACTTATCTTCTGACTAAAAAGGACCTTGAGGATTTGAAGCATTTAAAAAATGAGGAATCCGAAACGGACCTTTTGGAAGAAATTGAAGATGAAATCGTATTGACTCAGTTAAAATTGGAATCTCTGGAAGAAGAAGCGAAAGTGTTGCTTCTTCCAAAAGATCCGCAGGATGACCGTGGTGTCATTATGGAAATCAGAGCTGCTGCGGGTGGTGAGGAAGCAGCTTTGTTTGCAGCCAATCTTTTCCGAATGTACAGCAATTATGCCTTAATCAAGGGTTGGAAAATCGCTCTGTTATCCTCTCATCCAACTGGATTAGGCGGCTTTAAAGAGATTATCTTCTCAATTGAAGGGAACAGCGTATTCCATTATCTTCGTTTCGAAAGCGGGGTTCACAGGGTTCAGCGCGTACCGGAAACAGAAGCCAGCGGAAGAATTCACACCTCTACTGCAACGGTAGCGGTTATGGCAGAAGCCGAAGAAGCGGAAATTTCTATCAAACAGGAAGACCTTCGGATCGATGTGTTCAATGCATCCGGACATGGTGGACAAAACGTCCAGAAAAATGAGACCGCCATCCGCATTACTCATATACCCAGTGGTATCGTGGTCAGTTGTCAGGATGAACGGTCTCAATTACAGAACAAAGAACAAGCGATGAAAATACTCCGTGCCAAATTGATGGAAGAAGAGCAGAACAGAATAGCCAAAGAAGAAGCTGCCCAGAGAAAAGCACAGGTGGGATGGGGAGACCGATCTGAAAAAATCCGCACTTACAATTACCCACAGAATAGGGTGACGGACCATCGAATTGGATTAACCTTGTATAACCTTCCTGAAATCATGAACGGTGATCTCGGTGAATTGATTCATTCTCTTCGTGTAAATTATGATCAGAAGCGTAGAGAGAGGGTCGGATAATCCATGGAAGAGAGACATAAAAAATCTAAAGTTGTAAAAGAAAAAACGATTGGAGACTTGATTTTTTTTGGGCATAAAGAGCTGATTAACAAAGCATCCAGCCGTATCGAAGCAGAAATGCTGCTATCGTATGTAACCAAACAGAATAAGTTGTCTCTTTATCAGAATTGGTTGAATAAAGTCGATAGATCTTCAGAATTTCGTTATAAGCAATTACTCAAAAAAAGAGCAAAAGGGGTACCATTGAGTTATTTGACCAATAAGCGGGAATTTTTTGCGCTCTCGTTTTTTGTGAATCACCATACGTTGATTCCCAGACATGAAACAGAGATTTTGGTAGAAGAAACGATTGCTCAAATAAAAAAATACCCGATACAACCAGTTAAATTGATTGAAATTGGAACAGGTTCAGGTGCTATCTCCATTGCTTTGGCTTATCATTGTAGTGACATTCTGATTGATGCTCTGGATATCTCTGAAAAAGCGCTTGAAGTAGCGAAAGAAAATGCCAGAAATCATCATTTACTCCATAGAATCCATTTTTTTCAAAGCGACCTATTTTCAAAAGTACCCGAACAAAGACAGTATCATTTTGTAGTTTCCAATCCCCCTTATATTCCAAACGAACAGATACCGTCGCTTTCAAAGGAAGTGCTATCTGAACCCAAAATTGCTCTGGATGGCGGAAAAGACGGGCTGGAAGTGATCCGGTCGCTGATTCACCAATCGAAACAGTATCTGGTACCCGGGGGTTGTCTTGTGTTTGAGATTGGATACCAGCAAAAACAATCTGCATTAAAACTGATGAAAGAATCCGGTTTTACCAATCTGTTTGCGAAGGATGACCTATCTGGTATACCGAGGATTATCGGAGGGTTCTTATTATCTTAACCATCGCCCTGTTTGTTCTTGGTGCTTATTGTTACGGTTCTATTCCATTTGGATACTGGCTGGCTCTGGTTTTTTGCCATACGAATGTCAGGGAAAAAGGATCCGGAAACATAGGTGCTACTAACATTACAAGAGTGCTAGGCTTTAAGTTTGGCATCATTTCCTTATTGTTCGACCTCTCCAAGGGAATTGTCCCTTTCCTGATTGCAGAAAAGCTGTTTCCGGGACAACGCGGTCTTTCTCTGCTCCTTTCCTCAGCCGCCGTCCTGGGACATAATTTTTCACTCTTTCTCTCCTTCAAGGGAGGAAAGGGGGTTGGAACCACTGCGGGCTTACTCTTGATATATGATTATCGGATCGCTTTGATACTGGTTATCCTATGGATTATCACCATATCCATTACCGGCTGGGTATCAATGGCTTCCATCCTGGCATTATGTACAGCACCTTGGTTAATGATCCTTATTCATCCTGCCACGAATCTTCAAAACAAGCTGGCTTGGGTGTTTGTGTTTTTCTTTGCTATCTTAGGAATTTGGCAGCACCGGGAGAATATCAAACGACTGCTTTCTCATGAAGAAAAAGTCATGTTCAAACAAAATATATGCAAGCATAAATGATCATTTCGACAGTTGGCAGAAGCTCATTATCTCGTCTAGAGAAACAGATTATTCTGTATCACCTGAATAACGGAGGTATTCTTGCTTTTTCCACCGATACGCTTTATGGGATCGGAGTGAAGGCGGTGCTTTCACAAGCGGTTGACCAGCTATATAAAGTGAAAAACCGCGAAAAGGGCAAGCCTTTGATATTGCTTGGATCAACGGTAGCTCAATTTCAGCCTTATATCAGTGAGCCAAAGCTTCTGCAACATCCTCTGATAAATGCTTATTGGCCGGGACCACTGACCGTGGTCTTACCTTTTGAGAAGAGCTCCCAACTCTTTTTCGGTCAGGATGATCCTGACTCAATCGGGATGCGTGTCCCTGATGATAAAATCCTGCTGGATCTGTTTACTTTTCTGGATTTCCCGCTGTTAACCACGAGCGCCAATCCAAGCGGATCTTCTCCTTTTCGGGAAGGACATTCAATACAAAGCTGGCTTCTATCTCTTTCCATCCAAGAGTTGATTGTGCTGGATGGGGGGGAGATGGAAGCACTCCCTTCCACCGTGATCCAATTATTTGGAAATGATCGATATAAAATGATTCGCGAGGGTATTATCTCTACAGAAGAACTAGCCCCTTTTTTCCAAGTTAAAAAAAAGGGGGATTGAATATTGGTTTACGGCGTTTCCCTTGTACAATTAAATTAAGAGATATTTTCAGGACAATTAGAGGAGGAATCCATGAAACGTTTTGTTTATTTGGTTGTAGTCTCCATTCTGCTTTCCGTTGTGACTTTAAACGGTTGTTCTCCAAAAAAATCTGCGTCTATCGTGCGGTATAATATTGCCGCAGAACCGCAATATCTTGATCCGGGTAAAGCTACCGGCATTCCTGAATTTACGGTATTATTGAATTTATTCGATGGTTTGACAAGGTATAACGAACAAAACGAGATTATTCCGTCTGTGGCAGAAAAATGGAATGGTCCCAATGAAAACAATGAATACACTTTTACTCTCCGTAAAGGAGTAATGTGGTCCAATGGAGATCCTGTTACGGCTTATGATTTCGAATATTCCTGGAAAAGAGCCCTCTCTCCGGAGTTAGCATCAGAATATGCTTATCAGTTGTATTATTTGAAAAATGGAAAAATTTTAAATTCCGCGGTTCCTGCTGAAGGACAGACCGAATTTAAGATGGAAAACAAATATTATTATCCGAAACTGGATGAAAAAGGAAATCCGGTCTTAAACGCTGATAACAGTCAGGTGCCTGATCTTGATAAACCTTTCTCTCTCGATGATATCGGGGTCAAAGCAACCGATGACAATACTCTATTAGTCAGTTTAGAATCGAACACGCCCTTCTTCCTGTCACTGCTGACTTTTACTACGTACCTGCCGGTAAATCACCTGGTCGTAGAAAAGAATCCTGATTGGTCAAAATCAGCCAAGAACTTTGTCGGTAACGGGCCTTTCAAGATGAATACCTGGATACATGCAGACAAAATAGAGGTGGTTAAGAACGAGAAATACTGGGATGCAGGAGTGGTCAAGCTTTCGAAAATTCTATTCACCATGGTAGATAACCAAGCCACAGAATTGGTATTATGGGAAAGCGGACAGCTGGATGTCGCCACTAATCCGCCCCCTATCGAATTTGACAGGTTAAAAAAAGAAGGAAAACTACAAATTCTACCTTATCTGGGTACGTATTATTACGCTTTTAATACAACCAGAAAGCCCTTTGATGATGTAAGAGTGAGGAAAGCGCTTTCTTTTGCGATTGATCGTCAATCCATTGTCCAGAATATCACCAAGGGCGAGCAAAAACCAGCCATGGCATTTGTCCCGTATGGCATTCCCGATTCAACCAGTGACAAAGAGTTCCGAACAGTCGGAGGAGATCAGTATTTTACTGATAACAACTTAGAAGAGGCAAAAGAATTATTAGCGGAAGCCGGATTTCCGGGAGGGGCCGGATTTCCTGAAATGAACATCCTATATAATTCGAATGAAACCCACCACAGCATTGCACAGGCAATACAACAAATGTGGAATGAAGGATTAGGGATTAAATGTAATTTAATGAACCAGGAGTGGAAGGTCTATCTGGATAAGCGATCCAGTTTGGATTATGATGTTGCCAGAGCTGGATGGATTGGTGATTTTATGGACCCCAGCACCTTTTTGGATACCTTTTACAGTTCAAGCGGCACCAGTGATACAGGGTGGGTAAGTCCCTCTTTTGATGCGCTAATTGAAAAAGCGCGTTCAGCGAATGACAATTTTCTTAGGATGCGTTACTTGCACGATGCAGAGATGCTCTTAATGGAAGATATGCCAATCGCTCCCATCTATTTTTATACCCGTCCGATATTGATCAGCAAAAAACTGCAGCATTACATCTCCTCCAGTTTGGGCTATACTGATTTTAAATGGACTGAGATCAGCGCAGAGACAACACCGTAGAGTAGATTTCAGTATTTAATAATGGCAGGGATGAATTAATTGGCTTTAGCAACGTATTTAATCCGCAAATTTATTTATATTGTGATCGTTGTGTTAACCGTGGCGACTTTGACATTCATTATGGCTCATGCGATACCGGGTGGCCCGTTTACCCGCGAGAAACCGTTACCGCCAGCAGTCAAAAAAAATATCGAAGCCCGGTATAACCTGGATAAACCAGTGTTATTCCAATACTTTGATTACATGAAAAATTTGATCCGGCTGGATTTGGGTCCATCATTTCGCTATGAAGCACTAACCGTGAATGACATTATTCGACAGAAGTTTCCCATTTCAGCCGTATTAGGTTTTGTTGCGATTATCATCGCCCTGATACTGGGGATCGCTGCAGGCACTATTTCTGCTCTGTATCCTCACCGTTGGCAGGATTCCCTGTTTATGTTCCTGGCTTTACTCGGGGTATCTATTCCGAGTTTTATACTCGCCACCTTTCTGATGTATGTGGTGGGTTTTAAGCTGGGGTGGTTCCCGGTTGCCGGATGGGGGTCTCCTGCTCATATCGTTCTACCGGCATTTACTTTGGCAGCCTATCCGATGGCGTTCATCGCTAAAACCATACGCACCAATATGCTCGAGGTTTTAAACCAGGATTATATCAAAGTAGCCAGAGCAAAAGGATTACCAGAAAGAATTGTGCTTACCCGACATGCTATCAAAAATGCTATTCTACCGGTGATAACCTATCTGGGACCGTTGGTGGCCTCTGTTTTTACCGGAAGCTTTCTAGTGGAGAGCATCTTTGCTATTCCGGGATTGGGAAAGTACTTTGTCTCTTCAATATATGACAGGGATTATACGGTGATAATGGGTGTCACGATCTTCTATTGCGTTTTGTTGGTGGGATTAAACTTTCTGGTGGATATCTCTTATACATTTGTGGATCCTCGGATTCGAATCGTGAAACAAAATGATTAACGACTCTCTTTTTGCTCCTTTACCAAAAGAAGCACTACAAAAGAAAGAAAAAACCAGGCCTTCCTTAAATTTTTGGCAGGACGGTTGGTCTCGATTGAAGCAAAACAAGATGTCGATGATAGGGTTGTATCTGATCATACTCATTGCACTATTCTCGATTATCGGTCCGTTCTTGGTACCCTATACCTATCAAAATATCGACCTGGCGAGAACATTTTTGAACCCTTCCTGGCAACATTGGTTTGGGACGGATGAATTAGGCCGTGATGTACTGGTCAGGGTGATGTGGGGCGGCAGGATCTCTCTTACCGTCGGTTTAGTGGCTAGTTTTATTAACCTCGTCATTGGCGTCATATACGGAGGTATTTCGGGTTATTTTGGCGGTAAAATAGATGAATTTATGATGCGAATCGTGGATATCATCTACAGCATCCCCATTTTACTTATTGTGATTCTATTAATGGTCATCTTAAAACCTGGACTTACCAACATTTTTATTGCGCTTGGTTTGAGTTACTGGGTAGGTATGGCCAGAATCGTTCGTGGACAGATCTTAACCCTGAAAGAGCAGGAATTCGCACTGGCTGCTAAAATGCTGGGTGCTACAAATCGGCAGGTCTTATTTAAGCATCTGCTTCCGAACACGATTGGACCGATTACGGTCAGTGTTACTCTGATGATTCCCAATGCCATTTTCTTTGAAGCCTTCCTGAGCTTCATCGGTCTTGGCGTTAGCGCCCCGATGGCTTCCTGGGGAGTACTGGCCTCCGATGGGATTCGTGCTATCAATGCTTATCCGTTCCTGTTATTCTTCCCCGCTTTTTTCATCTGCTTAACCATGCTCTCTTTTAACTTCCTCGGGGATGGCTTACGAGACGCTTTTGATCCAAGGTTGAGAAAATGACAAAACAAACTCTCCTTCGTGTTGAAAATTTACACACCGAGTTCAGAACATTATTTGGTGTGGTGAAAGCTGTCCGGGGTATATCTTTTGAGATTTCACCCGGAGAGACCATCGGTATTGTCGGAGAATCTGGTTGCGGAAAGTCTGTTACCGGGCTTTCTATCCTGAACCTGATCCCAAATCCACCGGGATTGATTACACAAGGCTCCATCTGGTGGGAGAAGGAGGACCTTCTCAAAATTCCCAGAAAACAATGGCTGGATATCAGGGGTAATAAGATTTCTATGATCTTCCAGGACCCGATGTCCTCCCTGAATCCTGTGTTAACAATTCGGACACAGATGAAAGAGATCTTGCAGTATCATACCCAAAAAACAGCCGTCGAAATAGAGGCGGAATGCATTTCTCTTTTAAACAAAGTCCGCATCAGAAAACCAAAAGAAGTGCTGAGCCAGTATCCTCATCAATTATCGGGGGGCATGCGTCAACGCATCATGATTGCCATCGCCATTGCCTGTCATCCGGATCTGATTATTGCTGATGAGCCTACTACCTCACTGGATGTGACTGTTCAGGCGCAGATGATTGATCTGCTGAGAGATATTCAGGTTCGCACCAACACCGCTATTCTGTTGATAACGCATAACCTGGCTGTAGTTGCCGGTATGTGTCAACGGGTACTGGTGTTTTATGCCGGGAAAATTGTGGAAGATTCCGCTATTGATGATTTATTCGCTCATCCGCTTCACCCTTATACAATGGGCTTATTAAAAGCTGTTCCTCGTTTAACAAGTCTTGATGAAGAGCCGTTAGCAACGATTCCCGGTTCTCCCCCCGACTTAATTGCCCTCCCCACCGGATGCACTTTTCATCCAAGATGCCAATTTGCGATGCAAATATGCGCCATCGAGGAACCTACTCTTCAAACCGTGAAGGGAAGAAAAGTAGCCTGTTGGCTGTATGATCCACGAAATCCCGGAAGGCTTGCAGAATGACCCCCATATTAGAAGTGAAAGAGCTGACTAAAATATTCCATGTATCTGCTAATCCGTTCCTGCCATTTGCTACGAAGCCTATTCCGGCTGTCAATCATGTGAGTTTTTCAGTGATGAAAGGGGATACGCTGGGAATTGTCGGAGAAACCGGCTGTGGAAAATCTACTCTCGGTCGTCTTATCGTCAAATTATACCCTTCTACATCAGGTGATATTATTTTAGACGGCATCCCGATCACCCGTTTATCTGAGAGCGAATTCAGACCGATGCGAAAAAAAATCCAGATGATATTTCAGGATCCTTATCTTTCACTGGATCCGAGAATGACTGCAGGCGAGATTATCGGTGAATCCTATAAAATCCATAACATGGCCGGTCAGACGAAAGAATTATGTACGCTGGAAGCCGAGATGATGCAATTGGTGGGTCTTAGTTCCGAGCAATTGAATCGGTATCCTCATGAATTCAGCGGCGGGCAAAGGCAGAGGATAGGATTGGCAAGGGCATTAGCGGTTGGTGCGGAGATTATTATCTGTGATGAGCCGGTATCAGCTCTGGATGTCTCTATTCAAGCGCAGATTATTAATTTATTTACCGATATTCAGGATCGGCTGACCTTAACCTATCTCTTCATATCTCATGACCTGTCGATGGTGAAGTACATCAGCACGTATGTGGCGGTGATGTACTTGGGGAGATTTGTTGAAATGGCTTCCAGAGATGAATTATTTGCTCATCCGATTCATCCTTATACGCAGATGCTTTTGCAAGCAGTTCCGGAACCAGATCCTGTCAAGGAAAGAGCAAAGAAACACGTGATTTGGACAGAATTAGCAGAGAGCCAACCTTCTCCGTGCTCCTTTTTCCCCCGATGCAAACGAGCCGATCAATCCTGTCATCAAGGATTACCCAGATTAATGGACGTTGGTTCAGGTCATCAGGTAGCTTGCTGGAAAAGTTAGCTATTTAATCAGAGATAACAGCACCCCTGCTACGACAGCTGAACCTATCACGCCGGCTACATTAGGTCCCATTGCGTGCATCAGCAGGTAATTCTGAGGATCGTATTTTTGACCTTCTTTATTCACTACCCTGGCAGCCATGGGAACCGCTGACACACCCGCTGCCCCAATCATTGGATTGATCTTCTCTTTGGAGAAAAGATTCATCAATTTCCCAAACAGGACTCCTCCGGCAGTACCGACTGCAAACGCAAACAGTCCTAAAACCATGATGCCTAAAGTTTCCACGCGAAGAAATTGGCTGGATTGCAATTTGGAGCCAACTGCCAGCCCTAAAAAAATCGTGACGATATTGATCAATTCGTTTTGCAGTGTTTTGGATAATCTTTCCACGACGCCCGCTTCTCTGACCAGATTCCCAAACATCAGCGAGCCGATCAGGGGAGTGGCAGAGGGAAGCAGGAAAATACATAACAGCAGGGTGACGATGGGAAAGATAATTTTCTCTGTTTGGCTGACCGGTCGAAGTTGTTTCATCCGGATCAGTTTTTCTTCTTTAGTCGTTAAGGCTCTGATAATAGGCGGCTGAATAATGGGAACTAAAGCCATATAGGAATAAGCTGCCACAGCGATCGCTCCCAAAAGGTGAGGGGCTAACCGTGAGGTAACATAAATGGCGGTAGGACCATCCGCTCCACCTATGATACCAATGGAGGCTGCTTCTTTTAGGTAAAAATCAAAACCGGCATATTTGGTGAGCAGCAATGCGCCGATTAAAGAGGTAAAGATCCCTAATTGAGCGGCAGCACCGAGTAACAAAGTTTTCGGATTGGCGATCAATGGACCAAAATCGGTCATCGCACCGATTCCCATGAAGATCAGTAAAGGAAAAACACCACTTTCAATACCAAAGGAATAGACCAAACCTAAAAGACCTGTCGCACCTGCTATGTCAGCAACGGGGATATTCGAGAGAATACCTCCGAATCCAATTGGGATCAATAATAAAGGCTCAAAGCCTTTTTTCACCGCGAGCCAGATTAATAACAAACTTACCCCGATCATAATCAGCTGACCCCAGGTCATATTGGCTATTCCGGTAGTAGTAACGAGTTGTTTCAGAATCTCTGCAAATGTCATCGCATATCCTTCTTAATTAACCAGAATTTCAACCAAAGGCTGGTCCGGCTTTACCATTTCGGCTGTTTTCACCAGTACTTGATGAATGGTTCCATTGAATGCCGATTTGATCTCAATTTCCATTTTCATCGCTTCCAGGATTAAAATGATATCACCGACAGATACTTTGTTCCCGTTGAGCTTTTTAATGACCATCACTTGTCCGGGCATGGGCGCTAAGATTACCTCTTTTTTTGCGGAAACCGGTGAAGAGGCGGGTTGTGAATTGTTCTGAGACGTTGGTTTCTGTGTTTCCTGTATATCTACTGGATAGATTTTCCCATCGATTGAGAGTTCCTGATCATTGATGCGCACCACTTCATAGGTAAGACCATCCAGCTTGACGGTAAATTGGTTGGATTGCGGTTTGTTCTCTTTTTCGGTAGGTTTGTTTTTCCTGATTTGCGGTTTGGCATTACCTTTCAGAAACTGAATACCTTTTTCTTCGCAAGTCGCGACGATAAAAATGTTTTCATCCGTGATTGGCAGCTGGTTCTCATTTAATTGACCGATAAAGTGTGGAAGGCTTTTATTTGGATTCTGAGTATCCCTTTCCAGAGGGGAGATATCAGTAGGACTCAGCTGAAGTTGCTCTGAAGAGATCCTGATGATTTCCGGATCAGGCTTGACAGGGGTTTTTCCGAAATACCCCAACACCATCTTGCCATATCCTTCCGCAATTTTTTTCCAGGGACCGAATTGGACATTGTTAAAAGCTTGTTGGAAATAAAATTGGGAGACTGGGGTAACCGAAGTGCCAAATCCGCCTTTTCGGACTACCTCCTCCATCTCTCTCATAACTGCAGGGAATTTGTCGAGGATCCCGTTGTCGCGCATCATTTGCGTATTCGCTGTAAGCGCGCCACCCGGCATAGGGGAAAACGGGATAAGCGGGGAGACCACTAACGCTTCCGGAGGAAAAAAGTAATCCTTCATGCAAGATTTGAAAACTTCTTCCGCTTGCAGAATTTTCTGGCTATCAAGCCCCAGATCCCATTCTGTGTGCTTCAAAGCGTGGATCATCGTGAGTATGTCCGGTTGGGACGTACCCCCTGAAACCGGAGCCATAGCAAGGTCGATACCATCCGCTCCCGCTTCAATCGCTGCGATATAGCAAGCGATCGAGACACCGGCAGATTCATGTGTGTGAAAGCGAATGAAAGTATCTTTCGGACAGCATTTACGAGCTAATTGAATGGTCTCGAATACTTTTCTCGGGTGGGCAGTGCCGGAAGCGTCTTTGAAGCAGATAGAATCAAAAGGTATGTTTCGTTCTAAAATGGCTTTGAGGATACTCTCATAGAACTTTGCATCATGGGCTCCCTGACAACCAGGTGGAAGATCCATCATAGTAATGCCAATCTCGTGTTTTAAGCCATATTTTTTGATACAGAGAGCCGGGTATGCTAAATTAGTTACATCGTTTAAGGCATCGAAATTACGGATAGTATCCATGCCATGTTTTTTAAACAGCTTTGCATGTAGCTCAATGACATCTTTTGACTGGGAATCCAATCCGACAACATTAATGCCTCTCGATAAGGATTGCAATTCAACGGATGGTCCTACAACAGACCGGACAGTATCCATCATATCAAAGGCATTCTCATTACAGTAGAAGAAAAGACTTTGGAATCTTGCCCCGCCACCTACTTCAAAATGCTGAATGCCGGCTTTGACAGCTGCGTCAAGGGCTGGCAGAAAATCTTGAGTCAGGACACGAGCCCCGAAAACGGATTGAAAACCATCCCGAAAAGAGGTATCCATCACGTGGATTTTTTTTAATGACATGTTAGTACACTCCTGTGAAAGCGCTTATCTCGAGTTTAAATGGCGTTGATGCGCTAATGCGATGATACCGGCAATTATGCTGGGCGGTAACTCTTCTGTAGTTTTTTTGGTTTCTTTCGTCCATTTTTGAACTAAAAAGCTCGTCATCTGGATCAAAACCACAATTAAGGCTAAAAAACTGAACACCACAATCACTCCGACTACCATGATTATTAAGCCTTCATATACCATTTCTGCTCTCTTTTCTTTGACTATAATTATCCTTCAAATACACGTAAATTCAAATTTTGTTGTGCAAGATCGGCCGTATACCCTTTTTAGAAGCTACTCTTCCCCCTTTTTTTCCCTTCGATTTATGGGTCAAGCGACAGTCTCCCCTGTACCATAAATAACACTGATTAATTCTTGCTCCTTGCGTTGATTTTGCTTATAATCTCCAGTAATTATGATTCTTAAAGTATAACAAGGAGAAAATAATGAAACGTCAGTTAGCATTCTTTTTATCTGTGGTGATGTTTTTTGCTTTAACCGGAAGTCAAAACTTCTTTCTTCCCACTGCAAAGGCAGCCGATTTACCTGTTTTTCAGCAGATCCTCGCAGATAACAATGAAGGCCAGGCATTGGATATCGAAGGGATTTCCGTTGTAGCTGATACAGATGTGGTCATATTTAAATTCACCTTTTATCAAAAGTGGAATCATCAAACATCAAACTATAACCTGTTTATCATGCTGGATTCAGATAATAATAGCAAAACCGGCACAGATGGATCGGAAGAGATGAGACATGGCTTCGATAATTTGGTCTTTCTGGGATTTCAAAAAGGCAAATTCATGGCGGTACTGAATCGGTTTGATGCCAAGATGAACCTTGCTTTTCTGGAGGAGATCCCTTTCTATTATCTGCCGGTTCATGAAAATTACGCTTATATCGCAGTACCGTTGAAATATGCAGGATCTGCCAGGTTCTGGGTGGGATGCAACAATCATACTACAAAGGAATATGACTGCTATCCGGAAGAAAATAGCAAAGAGGAAGCCATCAAGCTCTCCATTCAGAATAAAAGCTACGATCCCTATTTAAAGACTATCAAGCTTCAGATTAACAGCAAAATGGCTAAAGTGGACAACCAAACACTCTTTCTGGACGCAGCTCCTTACATTAAAAATGGAAAAACTTTTGTCGCATTTCGTTTTATCGGCGAAAACATCGGATCTTCTGTCGGATATAAACCTGGTAACAATAAAGATGGCGTAGAATGGGTATCATATTTATTGAATCTAAAAAGCATTTTCCTCTTCATTGGTAAAAAGACCGGTTATGTTAACGGCAAAAGCATTACTGTTGACCCTCCCCCGGAAATTATCAAAAACAGGACAATGGTACCATTACGCTTTGTATCAGAGAACTTGAACTGCTTGGTAAAATGGGAGGAAAAAACGCAGAGCATTACGATAATTGCCTTGAAATATGCAGAAAAAAAACAAGGTTCCGTTGAAACCGTGGAGAATTTTCTCCATGCACAAGTTTCGGAGGATATAGAATCCCAATTAAATTACGTGGATCTGGGAAGGTTTGGTCCTGAGGGGGATGCCAATGCCAGGACTCTCCTGACGGAATTAAACAAAAAAGTTGATATCAGTAATTTGAATTTTATCAAACATGCCAATGCGGATTTTGAGAAGGAGGAGCTAGCTATCGTCCGATATTCCACTACCTATCATTTATCGAATTCCAGTGGAAAAACGAATATTCATAACGCCTCTTTTGCCTATCTGCAAAAACGAAATGGTATTTGGAAAATAGTACTATTTGCCCCCGATGAATTTCTCGGAATCCAATTCATGCTGGAAGACACGCAGAACACTTTAACTCATCCTGCGGACCAATTTAATGCCGATACGGACCTCTCAAAAATCAGGTCTGTTAACCAGCGCTTAAATGAAGGCATTCATCAAATACGGATCGATAAATTTAAATCAAGCCTTGATACTACTTTCTCTCTGGTTGGTTTTATTCCGGGTGCAGGAGATACCATTTCCAATGCTTATACCGCGGTTGATATGGCAATGCAAATCCCGAATATAGCTTCTGACATCAGATTGGGAAATTACAATTGTGCCTATTTCGGTTTTGTTCAAATAGGGTGGGGTGCGGTACAGATTCTTGCTGAATATATTCCAGGGGCTGATCATGGTACTGACGCGTTGGCTATTTTATTGGATAATTCTGTTCTAAATGCCAGGTATCAATGGGCTTTTTTGATGATCAAGAATGCGATGATTAATACGAGGATATCCGGGAAAAAATACTTATACCCACTTTTTAAGAGCGGGATCACGACTCCAAAAGATGTTCGTTATGTTGAGATCAATGACTGGCCTTTAACCTCCATGACACCTCCGGAAACTCTCTATATCATGAGCGATAAAGCATATCTCAACAACCTATCGTTAAACTTTGCGATGATTGGTTGTGTAAAGATAGAGCTAAAGGGATCCAAAGAACTCGAAAGCGCCTGTGCTTTGTTAAAAGCTAAGTTTGATCCCAATAACGATTTGGCGTTGTTTCCGGTAATATTCAGGAATATAGTGGAAGAAGCTCTTTATGAGGGAGCTAATGTACTAGGAAAGATGAATGCCGGACAACGGATTGAATTTGCTGTTTCGTGCGAGAGAGGCATACAATTTTTGAAGCTCAAAACAACGGATGGGAGTTATACAGAACCATTAATCATTGAAAACTATATTTATAATGTCATCAACAATATCTCGGCTTACGATAAAAACAATAAACTCATGTCCTCTCTGAATACAAAAGTCAATGAAAAAATTGAGGGAATAAAATTGATTGGTATTATCCCAAGCGGTATTAAGAGTGAATTAAACCTGAAAAACGATGTAGAACTCTCAAGAGTAAAATGCCTACAATATATGGTCGAGGATGCAAGAATCGCTGAAGTAACCAATAATGGTACTTCTTTATCGGTGAGAGGCAAACAAAACGGCAGAACAATACTAAAGCTGATTTATTTTGGAAGTCCTGGAATTTACCATCGAAATGCCGTTTTGGATCTTTCAGTGATGGTTCCCATCAGCGTTGGGGACTCCTTTGAATTGGATCCAAAAGAAGTAACCTTGAAAATTAACGAAGTATTTTCCTGGAAAGTGACAGTAACCAATCCTCCTGCCTCCTATTATACAAAATGGAATTTTGGTGACGATACTGGTTGGTTTGATTCAGGAAAAAGCTCTATTAAATTTAGCAATACAATTTCCATGAATCATGGTTATAAAAAACCAGGAACTTACGAGATTCAAGTAAACCTAATTGATGCGGGAACAGGTAAAACCATCACTTATACTAGAGGAAAAGCAATTATACCGGATAGCGGATCAGCTTATCCGAAACACATATCTTTCGGTATCTATTTATATAATGAGTATACTTTAGATGTTGGCGAAACAATTAGAGACGAGATAAGGTACAATTTGAAATCAGATGATGAGTATTTACCAGGAAAAGTTACATGGTCAGGAAACACGTTTACTTACAATATGAACAAAAATGAAGATAATACTTCTATAAAAGTAACCTTAGTCGGTACCCTTTCGAAGGATTTTAAAACTATACAGCTGAAAATGAATATCCTTGGTACCGATCTTTCTTCTAATACACAAACTCCGATTGAGGAATCGATGAGCTTCGAGTTCAGGAATCTTCCGATTAATACTTACTATTATGACGATAAAACTTTTGAGATGCGCGTGAAAGGAGAACAGTTAAAAAATTATATGATATCCTTTCAACATGATTATCAATATGAGGACCTTTCTACAGAAACGGGCAAGTACTTCATTGGTCATGGGAAATATTCCAAAACCATTTGGAATGAAAATTCTGCTATCAGTTGCTACGGCTACCATCAATAAAAAAATAGGACAGGAGACTTGTACCCCTGTACCAAA
>JAJFUD010000010.1 GCA_021372585.1 bacterium | reverse complement strand
GTTCACCACAATCTGGACAGAACAATTTTTTTATTTTCTCTCCTTTAAAAAAGATGTAATTCTTTATGCAGTATTTTATTTATAGGTTTGACTTATGCAACTCAAAGGTTCTGATTTTCATTAAATGAATTTCTTAAATTTCCTTTGGCGATATAATTTTCACCCTCTTCTTAACAAACATATTCACCGGGGAGGCTGTTGTTAGGTGTTGCTCTTTCATATCTGCTTGGGTTAATGCTAAATATCGTTTCGTCATGTTTAGGTCGGTATGTCCCATCGTACGCTGAAGGGTGAAGATATTTCCCGCATTCCTGAGATAATAGAGAGCAAAACAATGTCGAAGAGAATAGGGAGCCACTGCAAAGCCAAGTCGCTTGCTATATTTCTTCAGTCTATGACCCCAGCTTGATTCAAGCATGGGTTTTCCATTGTATGAGCAAAAAACAGGTACATTAAATTCCCAAAAAGAAGGCCTGGTATTGAGAAACTTCATTAAAAACGTACACGTATAAGGTGATAGAGGTAATGTTCTCGATGAATTGGTTTTGGAGACGATACCCCTTATGTTTAATTCAAAGCTCCCAAGGTTGATATCCTTAGCCAAGATACTTAAAGCTTCTTTTGGTCTAATACCTGTATCTAAAGTAAGCAGCAATAAGCAAAAGTCTCTCAAGCCGGCAAAGGTTCTTTTGTCAGGGAGAGTTAACAACAGCTTAATTGTCTCTTCAGGTATTTGATAGGCTTTCCCCTCATCTTTTCTTTTCTGAAAAGTTATCGGGTTTTTATCAATAATGCCTTCATCTAATAAAAATGAGAAATAGGCTTTCAAATTCTCACGCCTAATATTAAACGTTGCAGGAGCACAATGTTTTGAAAAATAAGAACGAATGGCATAGACTAATGAAGTGTTATCAAACAAAGCATTTGGATATTCTTTGAAAAATAACCTTATGTGGTAACGGTAATCTTGTAATGTCCTGTCTCTACAACCATCAACCTTCTTTACTAATAAAAAATCATCCAGAAGAGTTTCCCATGTATATTTCTCTCTACGTAAAATCATCGTTTTCGGCACTAAAATCCCCCTTTTCAACAGCAACGGTCTCATAGGATTTAGTGATGATTGTTTGATTGGTTATATTACCAGAAACCCTCTTCCCATCAAAAAAGTGCGCCTAAGCGGATTCGAACCTCTAACCTTCGGTTCCGTAGACCGATGCTCTATCCAGTTGAGCTATAGGCGCACAACAAGAAATATTATATCTAAAATCAGTATGAATCAAAACTGATCTTCCCTCTTGAGCGAAATAACTTATTCGAAATAAACTTGCAGACCTTTTAACAGACCATCCGTTATGAGTTCAGTAAATTTATCACTCTGCATCATTCTTTCCTCTTCAGGATTGGAGATAAATGCACATTCAATCAAAATGGACGGCATCGTGGTTATCTCTTTGGTGACAGCAAAACCTCGTTTTTTCGAACCCCGGGAAGTTAATCCTGTAAAGGATATCAGCGATTTCAGCATCTTTTCGGCAAAGTCCAGGGCATCTTCACTATAGTAATAAACCTCTGAACCCTTCGCTTCCTGGTTAATCGATGCATTTTGGTGAATGCTGATATACAGGTCAGCTCCGCTCTTATTCGCCATGGTGATTCGTTGTTCTAAGGTCAAAGCTTCCTTATTTTGTTCCTGGTCACGCGTTAAAATGACCACTGCACCGGCTTTCTCCAGCTTGGTTTTTAAAGAGAGCACTACTTTCAAATTCACGACGCTTTCCAGTAACCCGGTAGGCCCAATCGCGCCGGTATCATAATAGTTTTCTTCGGAAAATGCACCATGACCGGCATCCAAGATGATCTTTTTCCCGGCTAGCCCTTTGCTTTTTAACTTTTTCATCGAGATCACGTAGGTAAATTCCTCCTCAAGGTTCGCTGTATCCAAAGTGGGAAAGGCGCTCATATACAAGCTGATTTCCACACTGGAAACCGTAGTGCTGGTTCTCTTAAGGGATAGTATTTTGTCAATAAAGTCCATGGAAGGCGCTTTAAAAGCAGGATCAAGCGCGGTGTTTTTGAATGAAAACAGCATAATGCCTTCTCCGGCTTTTTTTTGTACATTGACCGGTAGGGAGAAAGTGCATTTCATGACAGGATTAGTTTTTTCATCCGAAGTGACAATTTCTAACAGCTGGTTATCTACATAATACCAATTGCCAATCGAATACGTTTTCACTTTGAACACCGGCTCCAAACCGTTGTAGGGAATATACATCACCTCTCCCATCACTGAGACTGGATGGGTAATGGTAACCTTCTCCTGTCCTGTTAAGCTGGAAACCAATACATATTTAGCATCCTGCATAAACCGAAATTCTTTTTGTCCCAACTTCAAGACCGCTTCATTTTTATCTTTATCCCATGATAGCAATCCATTAACCATATTAGAGAAAACATACAATGGGATATAAAGGATCCCTTTGCTTTCTTTCAAAGAAAGATGGTTTTCAATCTCCTGACCGTTTACAACTAGTTTTGGGCCTTGATAAGAAGCAAAATCAGTCAACTCAAAGAAAGAAGTTTTTTGTTCAGCCCGCTGGATAAGTTGAAATTCTTTTGAGGTTTCTAATACAATTCTAACAATATGTGGATTCACGGAATACTGTGTCACTCTCATACTCACAACACCCGCATGATTGATGAGCTCAAAATGTTCTTTTTTAAAGAGAACAGCATTTTTTATATCGATGACCATCTGTGTGGGATTGGTCAGATGAAATGAGTCATATTCTAACTCTCCGACCTCTTCAAATGCTAAAGCAATCTCTATGCCTTGCTGTTTCTTGCTCCAGCTGAGTGAAGTAATTTTCTGGGCAGGCTTGGCCGGAATATTCATCTGGTTTTGTTGTAAAATCCAGAAATCCGTTGCATTATCCTGGTTAATTTGAAACCAAGCTTCTCCTTCGTGGTTAACTGCTACTCCGACAATCGTATATTGAATCTCCTTTTTTGGGATTTCTACTTTGGAAAATCGGACGGAAGGACCGGAATAAGCCACTGTATCTATAGCGTTCAAGGTAATTTTTGTACCGATTTTTGAAATATCAAGTTCTTTCGGATTGACCACCGTAACTAACTGCCCAAAGATCCATCCGTTCTTGCCATCAATCTGGATAGCATACCAAGTATCTTTGTTAGCGTTAAAAGCGGAGCCTGATAATTGAAAGGTTCTTCCCGCCTTTAAATCAGCTATTTTTTCAAAATTAGTGCCGGGGCCGTTTCTAAGGTTAGCAGAATCCTTGACTTCATTGTTTATGGTAATGGACATTACCTTAACTACCCATGAGGCTACCCAGCCTGTTAGGGTGGGATCCAGTTGGATCTCATACCAGGCTTTTCCATTGATGTCGGTACCCTGGGATAAAATTGGATACTCAGCGACCACGGTCACTGTTTTTACAATATCTGTAGTAGTGGAGGGTCCTTTACGAACATTTACCACAGGCTCTATCTTGACTTTTTTACCGGATACGGTTTCCTTTTTTTCTGAGTAAGCCTTCACTCCCACCACCCATGATGCTGCCCAGCCCTCAACATTATTGGGGAGTTTAATCAGGTACCAAACTTTCCCGTTTTTGTCATTTTCTTCCACGATGCCCCTGGCTTCAATATGACTTGAAACGTAGGTTACAACGTCATACTCCTGTCCGGGTCCTTTTCGGATGTTCACATTTTCCAGAATGATCAGTTTATCGGTCGCTGATTTTTTCTCAGTGTTAATGGATTTAACAATGACAACCCAGGAAGCGACCCATCCCATTTTTCCACTGTTCAATTGAATCCTATACCAAGATCGGTTTTCATTGTCCTTGATTTCTGCCAGGATTACTTTCTCTACTGTCGCATTGATAATTTGATCTATCTCAGCGTCCAGAGATGGCTGAAGACGTATTTTCACGCCAGGCTCCAAAACCGCTTTTTTTCCACTGACCGGAGTTTCTGATTCTTGCTTTATCACAGAATCTACCACCCAGGAAGCAATAAAACCCTGGATAGTCTCGTTGATTTTTATTTTATACCATAACCTGTCTTCATTATCTTTGCTCTCACTCATAATCAGGTATTTCCCGGCTTCTTTTATCACATACACAATGTCAGCCGTTTGAGAAATGGCATTCCGGACGTTCACTGTCGGCGAAACTACCGCATATCGAAAAGTTTCTCCCTGCACAGGGATCGTAGGAATTCCGGAAGCCAATAAACATAAACCTAACACCCATGGAAGCAGTTGATTTAGTTTTATCATCTTGATGCCCACCTTATTCCATTTCATGTCTAATCTCTTTCCTGGAATCCTTTTCCTTGATTTTTTGTCTTTTATCATATCTATTTATACCTTTCACCAACGCAATCAAAAGTTTAATATGTTGTTTTTTAAAATAGATTTTTAACGGTATAATCGTTAACCCTTTTTCTGTTGACCTTGCAATAATTCTGGAGATTTCATAACGATGTAACAGCAATTTTCTCTTGCGTTCAGGATTAAATTTACCAAATACCGGCACTGCTTCGATATGGAAACCTGTTAAAAAAAGTTCTTGATTTTGATGATCGACATAGCTATCGGAAAAATGGAATTTTCCCTGGCGTAACGCTTTTACTTCAGCGCCTTCTAATGCTATTCCCGCTTCAAAAGTATCGACAATAGAGTAATAATGGTAAGCTTTTTTGTTTTCCCCGATTAATATAACGCCATTTTCAGCAGTTTCCATAATGGCATTATACTCGTGCTTCTTGATTGGTTCAAGATAAGCTGAGGAATTATCAACACGCGATCTAATAAATATGGATTGTAGGTTTAGACAGGCAAGGACCTGAGGATTTGTAAAAAATAATCCGGCATCGGCGCAAAGAAATTAGTCACTTTTTCCTGGTTAGGCAATATCAATCCTAATTGATGAGCATGCAAGACCTGCCCCCCCTGGAATTCATCTTCTTTTCCATATACCCTGTCTCCGGCAACAGGATAACCGATATGAGCCAGGTGCACCCGAATCTGATGGGTACGTCCCGTGAAAATCTGTAATCGAACCAATGTATACTCCTTATACAGCTTGATAACAGTCATATCGGTCCTGGCATATCTACCAGAGGCGTTTACCTCAATTTTCCTGCGGGTGACATTCTGCATTAACGGAAGGGTGATAGAGGCTTTTTTATGGGGGTATCGCCCATGTATCAAAGCAATATAGTATTTTTGGATGAGGCGGTCTTTCAGCATCCCTGCGATATACTCATGTGTTTTGTTATTTTTAGCGACAATCAGCAATCCGCTGGTATCCCGATCAATTCGATGCACTATCCCTGCCCTTTCTTCGCCATAGGATTGAGACAATTCTCTTTGATGGTACAACAAAGCATTCACCAAAGTGTTATTCCGTATCTTGGGTGTAGGGTGTGTCAGTATTCCTTTCGGTTTGTTCACAATCAGAAGATTCTCATCTTCGTAGACGATGGGAATGACCATATTCTCTGGCAGAAGATTCGGATTGGCAGGCTCCAGAGAATACTCGATCCAATCATCGGTCTGTAATCGGTAAGAAGCTTTTGCCTGTTTTTGATTAATCGCAACATGTCCCGCGTCAATCAAGTCCTGTGCTTTATTCCTGGTGATCCCTAAATAATCAGATAAATATTTATCCAGCCTGATTGAATCAGATTCTTTATACTGTATTTTTTCCATTAGCCTTAAATAGATAAAACCAAAGAAACAGAATGATTGAAATGGTGATCGAAGCATCTGCCACATTAAAGACATAGAATTGGTGTATTTTGATAAAGTCCACCACATGGCCATATTGGATACGGTCGATCAAATTACCTACTCCACCTGCTAAAATCATAGCAATGATAGGATATGGGATCGGTTTAAACCAATAAATCATTAAGATGGAAATGATCAACAATGAAGCAATCGAAAGAAAAAGCAGGTTAAATTTCGTATCTGAGAAAAGCCCAAAGACGATCCCCTTGTTCGTAACATAGACTAAATCAATCCAAGGCATTATATGAATAGATTTTACCTGTAAATACCGAACGGCTAAATATTTTGTGATACGGTCTGCTATCAATATGAAAACAAAAAGCCCGATCGATAACCAAATTACCTTTTTATCATTGTTCACTATCAGATGTATTCCCGGTTTCTATCTCTTGTTGATTGTATATCTGTTTTTCAACTTTTTGAGAATCCTCGTCGAGTTTAGTCAGAAGCTTTTGGAACGTTTCAAGATAAGAACTGAATTCAGAACTAAACTGGCGATACATCTGGTTCAGATGTTTCAGTTTCGTTTCAGTATTTTGAAGAATTTGTTGAGATTTGATATTGGCTTGCATAATGGAAAGATCAGCCTGACGTTCTGCAGAAACTTTGATTTCATCAGCAGTTTTCTGTGCAATTGTGAGTGCTTTTTGCAACTGGTCACTGGTACTGGAGTACCGATCAATTTCGGATTTAAACCGGTTACTTTCTTCTTTCAAGTCGATCACATTACGGTATAAAATTTCATAATCTTCCCGCAACTGCTGTAAAAATTCATCGACCTCTCTTTTGTTATATCCTCCAGCCATAGAGGTTTTAAAAACTTTTTTGGATATTTCCAGAGGTGTTAACATAGAGCTATACTCCTTATGGTTAAATTTGTCCAATACGTAGACAAGCAGCAAAATGACCGGGAGTGATTTGTTTTAATTCTGGAATGATTTTGTGACAATCTTGTATAGCGTATGGGCAGCGTGTTCTGAAACGACATCCGGAAGGCGGATTAATAGGAGAGGGGATGTCTCCCATTATGATCTTCCGGTTTCTATCTAACTCTGGATTTGGGATTGGCACAGCATTTAATAATGCTTTAGTGTAAGGATGTAAAGGATTTTCAAATAAAACCGCATTAGAAGCCACTTCCATTAATTTTCCGAGGTACATAACGCCGATTGTATCAGACATGTGACGAACCACTGCTAAATCATGAGCGATAAACAGGTAAGTTAATCCAAATTGTTGCTGTAACTCTTGCAATAAGTTGATAATCTGAGACTGAATAGAGACATCTAGCGCTGAAACAGCTTCATCGCAAACGATAAAATCAGGATTTAACACTAATGCGCGGGCAATACCGATACGCTGCCTCTGTCCACCGGAAAATTCATGTTGATATCGTTTCAGGTACTCCGGTCTCAAACCGACAGTCTTCATGATCGCAACGACTCTGTCTTTCCGCTCTGTTTTATTTTTAATCCCATGAACGATCAACGGTTCAGAAATAATATCACCGACAGGAATTCTTGGATTGAGAGAACCACAAGGATCCTGAAAGATAACCTGCATGTGTTTACGAGTCTTCCGAAGGTTCTCCCCTCTCAATTTGGTGATATCGATCAGCTCTCTTCCATCAGAACTATTAAACAACACTTTTCCGCTTGTTGGTTCATATAAACGAATAGCAGTTTTGGCTGCTGTGGTTTTACCTGCACCGGATTCACCCACTAAACTGTATGTCTCTCCCCTTTTTACCTCAAAAGAGATGTCGTCCACAGCTTTTACTTCAGCAATTTTCTTGCCAAACAGCCCTCCGTAAATCGGAAAATACTTTACTAAGTTATCTACCTTGATAATCACGTCTTTATGAATGGTTTTTTCTTGCATGACTAAGCTCCTCTGCTGGCATATGATTGTTCTTGTTTTTCAAGTGGAAACCAACATCGAACGGCATGAGTAGGTGAACTTTCAACATAATCGGGTTCTATGGATCTGCATTTATCTTTTGCAAAATTGCACCTTGGATGAAACTTGCATCCTGTTGGAGCAATATAAGGATTCGGAACCACACCGCGAATGGCTGGTAAAGGTTCTTTGGTTCGCGGTTGGTCAACACGAGGAATCGAGTGAAGCAATCCGTAAGTATATGGGTGCATAGGATGAGAGAAAATTTCTTTTATGGTGGTATATTCAACAATGCGACCGTAATACATGACCGCGACTTTATCTGCCATTTCGGCTACAACCGCTAAATTATGAGTGATCAAGATAATTGACATATTGGTTCTTTTCTTGATATCACGCATTAATTCAAGTATTTGCGCCTGGATGGTTACATCCAAGGCGGTGGTCGGTTCATCTGCAATTAATAAATCAGGGTCGCAAGCTAAAGCCATAGCGATCATGACACGTTGACGCATTCCGCCTGACATTTGATGAGGATAGTTACTAAAACGTCTCTCCGGATCAGGGATGCCAACCAGGGAGAAAACATCGATAACTTTCTGCTTTGCTTCTGTTTTTGAGATATTATAATGGCTGGTGAGAACTTCAGCCACTTGGTTTCCAACCGTAAACACTGGATTGAGAGAAGTCATTGGTTCCTGAAAAATCATGGAGATCTGTTCTCCTCGAATCTTTCTCATCTCTTCGGAGTTTTTCTTGAGCAAATCTTCCCCTTTAAAGATAATCTGCCCTTGTTCGATTTTTCCTGGTGGTCTGGCGACTAATTGCATGATAGAAAGGGAAGTAACAGATTTTCCGCATCCGGACTCACCAACCAATCCTAACGTCTCCCCTTTTTCAATAGAAAAACTGACACCTTCGACGGATTTTGTCAATCCATCCATAGTGTAAAAATAAGTATGCAAATTTTTCACTTCGAGTAAAGGCATACTACACAACCCCCTCTTTCAAAAAACCAAAATCAACACAAAACAAACTAGTAAATATATATAGCTAATATAGACTATATGTCAATTAAAGGGTAAAAATACTCCCCCTTATTCAATCTTAGCTTCACTTATTACATGAAGAGATAAATCATCCAGTTGTTTGGAAGAAAGAGCTGACGGCTCACCGGTTAAAGGAGAAACGCCTTTGGTATTTTTTGGGAATGCAATCACCTCACGGAGAGAAGAGCTGTCTGAGATCAACATCACCAAGCGGTCCAATCCGATGGCAAAACCTCCCTCAGGTGGTGCTCCCAGGCTTAATGCTTCCAGTAAAAACCCAAAATCCTGTTCTATCTTTGCATCCGATAAACCGACTTTTCGAAATACTTCTCTCTGCATGGATGGCTTATAGATTCTTAAACCGCCGGAACCAAGCTCGAAACCGTTCAATACCAGATCAAATGCATGGCTGCCGATAGTTAATGGATCCAACTGATTCAATTCCTCCTCATTGGCAATCCTTGGCAGGGTAAACGGATGATGTTCCGAATCTAGTTTTGAGAGTTCTTCGTTCCAGGTAAAAAGAGGAAAATTGACAATCCAGGCAAATTGAAAAGAGGGTTTTGCATGAGGAAGGATATACGTTTTTCCAAAATGAGAACGCAAAGAACCCAGCAATTTTAACACTGATCTCTGCTGACCAATACAAAGCACCAACCAATCATTTGGAAACAATGCCAATTTTTCCTGTAAAGCTTCTTTCTCCTGATCACCCAAAAAATTTGCATTTAATCCATCTTCCCTGTATTTCAGTATATATAATTTATCACCACCTGAAGGGAAATCTCCCATTATCTTATCGATATCTTTTCGGGAAAGTGATACTAGCTCTCCTGGCAAACGAAATCCAACCCACTCTTTTCCATCAGCCATATTTTGTTGAACAAATTCCTGCGGGGAATCCCGGAGAAGCTCATTTAGCGAAACAAAAGATAAATCGTATCTCAAATCAGGCTTATCGGTACCATATCGAGAAATTGCCTCCTGGTGTGTCATAGTAAAGAAAGGAGTAGAAAGTTCAGGTAGATCTAATGCGGTAAAGATTTCTTTCATTAATCCTTCAATCAGGAAGCGTATCTCTTGCTCGGTCGTAAATGAAAGCTCAAAATCGATCTGAGAAAACTCCGGCTGCCTGTCTAAACGAAAATCTTCATCTCTAAAACACCGGCAAATCTGAAAATACCGGTTGATTCCTCCGATCATTAGCAATTGCTTGAATAATTGAGGAGATTGGGTTAATGCATAGAATTTTCCAGGTAATATTCTGGAAGGGACGATGAAATCTCTCGCTCCTTCCGGGGTGCTTCTCCCTAAATACGGGGTCTCAATTTCCATAAACTGATGGTTAGAAAAAAAGTTTCGGGTTGTCTGCATTATTTGATGTTTCGTTTTAAAACGCTCGATCACCTGAGAATTTCTTGTGTCCAGATACCGGTATTTTAACCGCAAGTTTTCATCCACGTTCTGAGATTGAAACGGTTGAAAAGGAAGTGCAGCACAGGGGTTCAATACTTCCAATTCCTGTAATACCACTTCCAATGTCCCGGTTTTTAAGGCAGGGTTCACTAATTCGGATTCTCTTGCCCGAACTGTTCCGGTTATTTTAATCACATCTTCATGATGCAAGTTTTTAATCTGAGACATACAAGGATTATTTTGTTGAATGACAATCTGGATGACGCCGGTATGGTCACGAAGCAGAATGAATGCCAATCCTCCGATCTCACGTATTCTCTCGATCCAGCCTGAGAGTACAACAGATTGGTTGACTTGTTCCATTTGTACTTCGGTACAATACCACGTTCTGTACATTATCTTCCTCCTGGTATATGGCTTCTATGTAAACGCTATCGGTCAAAGAGAGTTCATCTGACTATTCTGTATGGTACCAATAATTTCCTGTAGCGTCAGAGATTGTTGGTCCTTTTTCTGAAGATCTTTTAAAGTAAAGAGCCGGTTTTTCAATTCATCTTCTCCGATGATGAGCAGATAAGGTATCCCTCTCTTTAAAGCAGATTCCAGGGATTTTTTAATCCCTTTGCCCTCAAGGTCTACTTCCACCCTGATCCCGGCTTGACGAATTTGATTCGCAATAGAGAGTGATTCGGTCAGAGTAATGCCCCCGAAATTAGCGATCCATAAGGTAGTGGATGGTTCGACAAAAGCCATCGAATTCGATTCCTGAATAATCATCATTGCTCTCTCTAACCCCATCGCAAAACCTACAGCCGGAGTAGGAGAACCTCCGAGCATCTCGACCAGATCATCATACCGGCCTCCCCCTAACAAAGCACTCTGAGAGCCAAGAAAGATACTTGAAATTTCAAAAACCGTCCGGTTATAATAGTCAAAACCCCGAACTAATCTGGAATTACATTGAAACGGAAGACCTAAAGCAGTCAACAGCTCTTGTAAAGTATTGAAATGTTGGGCACAATCACGACATAAATGGTTCGTTGTAATGGGGACACCAGCCAATACAGCCTGGCAGGATTCTTTTTTACAATCCAGCACGCGCAATGGATTTGTCGCCGCTCTCAGTTTACATTCACTGCATAATTCGTTCTCATGAAGCTTTAAAAAAGCAACCAATTGTTCACGGTACCGGGGGCGGCAGGAGGGACAACCAATAGAATTCAATTGCAGAATCAGGTCTTTCATACCCATCGATAGGAGGAGATGAAACGCTAATTGGATCACCTCTGCGTCAACTGCGGGAGAATCGCTTCCAAAACACTCAGCCCCGTATTGATAAAATTCCCGGTATCGCCCCTTTTGAGGTTTTTCATACCGAAAAAACCGATCAATATAGTATAATTTCACCGGCTTGCTAAGGTCAGTCAGATGGTTTTCCAGATAAGCCCGTACCACCGAAGAAGTACCTTCCGGTTTCAATGTGATATCGCGCTCGCTTTTATCTTTGAAGCTGTACATTTCTTTTGACACGATATCAGTCACGTCTCCGACTGAATGGATAAACAAATTGGTGGTTTCAATCAAAGGGGTGATGATTTCATGGTATCCAAACCTGGCAGAGACATCACGCAAAATATTTTGTAATGCAACCCAAGGAAAGGTCTCCCCCGGTAAAATATCTTTTGTCCCAATTAATCTTGTATATTTCATGAAACCATTGTAGATTGACTTCAAAAGGTGTCAAGCTATCGATGTCTGCTCTTGACCAGAGAAATCAAGATAAATCAAATTTTATACTAAACTAAAAAAATGAAATCTTTTTTCAAGAAAACCATATATTTAGGTAGAAATAAAATTAGTTGAAACTAAATGAGGAGACAATGACCAAAAGTTTGGAAGATTATCTCGAAAAGATTTACGGTTTGCGTTTAAACCTGGCTGAGATACGGGTAAAAGACATCGCTCTGGAAATGGGCGTAAGCCAACCTTCTGTGAACCAAGCGATCAAAGAATTAGTCAAACTAGAATTCATCAAACACTTGCCGTACAGTAAGATTGAGCTTACCCAAAAAGGATTGGAACAAGCGAAAATGATTGCCGATAAACACCATGTCCTGAAATCCTTTTTAGTGAACGGATTGGGAGTATCCGAGGTGAATGCAGAAAAGGACGCTTGTCTGATCGAACATATCATCAGCCAGGAGTCATTAGAGCATATCCAGGAATTTATGTCAAAACTGGAACAGGATGACTGCTCTAAATCTTATCTGCAGGAAGAAATGTCATGCGAAAATGCCGCATCAGCCATCCCTCTCTCCCGTCTGGCAAAAGGAGAGAAAGGGATTGTTCTTTGTATTCACGGGGGAGAATGCATAAAAAAGCGCTTACAGGAATATGGTTTTCTGGTGAATGAGACGATTGAGATGGTCCGTAATATCTCAAATTGCCCTTATTTAATACTGGTGAAAGGTTATCAAATTGCGATTGGAAGAGGCATCGGTGAGAAAATTCTTATAAAACCTGTTGAAACGCTTTCAGAATGAAAAAAATTGTTTTATTAGGCCAACCGAATAGCGGAAAAACATCCTTATTTAACCTGCTAACCGGTGCCAGCCAAGAAGTTGGCAACTGGCCCGGTGTCACGGTAGAGATTAAAGAAGGAAAATGCAGAATACACAACGAAACCTATACTATCATCGACTTACCTGGTGTGTACAGCCTGAGTCCATTCACAATGGAAGAGAAGGTAACACGGGATTACCTTTTAGAACACAATGACATTAGAATAATCAATGTACTGGATGCCAATCACCTGGAAAGACAGCTTTTTCTGACTTTTCAATTGTGGTTATTGGGAAAACCAATGATCATTGCTCTGAACATGATGGATGAAGTGGAGCAAAAAGGAGTGATGGTAGATACCGAGAAACTAAGTTCTATTACTCACTCCCCCGTAGCACAGATTGTTGCCAGGACAGGCAAAGGGTTAACCCGTCTTACTGACATGTTCGTCCTGGACACTGTAAGCACTCAACCTAACCATCCGTTGCTCAATCCGGAATTCAACCTTATCCATCCGTTGTTTTCACAGATTCGAAACCGAATTGGAAAGGATAAGAAAGACTCCACTCTTGATTTTCAAGCCTTCCAACTACTGTTGTCACCTGATTTATTGGACCAGAAACAGCACAGTTTGACTACTTCCGAGATCACAGAACTAAAAAAAAGCATAGTCAATTGGGAGCAAACTCATCACCAAAAGCTTTCAGAATACCTTTACCAAACTATTTATACTTGGACGAAATCCATTGAAACCCAAATTACCAAATACACCAGAGAAAAACCGATAGCTCAATCGTTAGATCAAAAGATGAACCGGTTTGAGAACTGGATTCTCCACCCTTGGATAGGGGTAGTTATTTTTGCAGTGGTGATGTTTTTGCTTTTCCAGGCTATTTATTTCACCGGAGGTTTTCTGAAAGGGTACTTGGAAATTCTTCTTTCTGCCATCAATCGTGGCATTCTTCACCTTCAATCTCCTTTATGGCAATCGTTCTTATCCCGGGCGCTTTTACAGGGCGTAGGCAATATCATTCTACTTCTTCCCTTCATTTTTAGTTCGTTTTTATTTCTTTCCTGGTTGGAAGATATAGGATATTTATCCCGTGCTGCCTATGTGATGGATCGATTTATGCATAAGTTGGGTTTGCATGGAAAATCTTTCATTCCTTTAATTCTTGGTTTTGGGTGCAACGTTCCGGCTGTTATGGCATGCAGAACCATGGAAACTGAACAAGAAAAAATCAAGACGATGATGATGGTGTCCTTTATTCCCTGCTCCGGAAGGCTACCGGTATTGTTGGCGATGTGTGGTCTGTTGTTCCCCCGGTCTGCAGGATTATGGATGTTTATTCTGTACCTGTTGGGAATCCTGATCTCTGTCCTGACTGCCTTCATTCTGGAAAAAACTCTGATTCACTCGCCACCCGGGGAGCTAATTATGGAACTACCCCCTTATCGATGGCCTTATTTTAAAAATAACCTGAAGAGTGCCATACAAAAAACCAAGCAGTTTCTCGTGAAAGCCGGAACCATCATTTTCCTTGTCTCAGTGCTTATCTGGTTCCTGTCGTACTTCCCAAACCCCTCAGATTTTGGCGGAAGCACCAGTGCTTTAGGAACCTTGGGTAAATGGGTGGCACCGGTCTTCTCTCCCTTAGGATTTGATTGGCGGCTCACAGTCAGTCTGATCAGTGGTTTTGTCGCTAAAGAACTAATACTATCTACAGTTTCTATCTTGTTTAATCAATCTGCCGGTAATATGACCGGCTTGTTCGCTTTTTTCTCCAGAGGGACCTTGTTGGCTTTCCTTATATTCCAACTGCTCTATACACCCTGCTTGGCAACCGTTGCCAGTATCAAAAATGAGAGTCATTCCTTGAATTGGGCTCTTTTCTCGGTTATATGGAGTTCTTCTGTCGCTTGGATTTTTGCCTGGGCAATTCATTTCCTGGTTTAAAAGATTATTTATTGAACGAATGCAAAATTGTCATATTTACTTAAGCATGATAATTGAAGGAGATTAAAAAATGAAAAAAACGCTACTAACTCTTCTATCGTTTTTTATCGTTGTATTGTTAATCCAGGCTTGTGCAAAACCGCAGGAGACACTTCAACGAATTTATAGAGGTGACAGTGAATTTGATCCTTCAATTGTTGCCAATGTCAGCATTCAGGAAGTAATTGAAAGTGCAGACCAATATGCAGGTTCTTTTGTAAGTGTAACAGGAAAAATTACTACTATCTGCTCAGTCGGATGCTGGTTTTATATTCAGGATGAGGCAGGAAATGAAATGTATGTGAATTTAAAACCTCAGAATTTTGATGTTCCACAGAGCTCAGTCGGAAAAAACGTGATTGTCACCGGTATTTTGGAAGCCGGGGAAGGAAATTATCGGATATCGGCTTTTCAGATAGAATTTACTGACATCAAAGAATAGACAGTTTTATTGATTTTGCACTAATAATCAGTAAAATATCTGTTTTAGATGAGCATAATAATAGAACATGGATTCCTATATGATTCTGATAAAAAATCATTCCATCGAAACTCTTTATTCATTGATAATGGTGTTGTCCAGGAGATTAGCGAGAATCTTCAAATCCTTGGCACAGAAACGATTGATGCATCGGGTTATTATGTCCTGCCCGGTTTAATCGACTTACATACACACCTGCGAGAACCGGGAGAAACTCATAAAGAAACCATCCATTCCGGTACTTTGGCTGCCGCAAAAGGCGGTTATACCCATATCGTCGCGATGGGAAACACCAAACCACCGGTGTCAACCAAAGAAATCTACACCAAAATCCAACAAATCATCAAGAAAGAAGCGATCATATCAGTCACTCAGGCAGGCACGATCACAGACCAGCTTGAAGGGAAAAAACTCTCTCCCTTGCTTTTACATTCAAATCTTCCGGTATATTCAGATGACGGAAAAGGAGTTGCTTCCTCAGCGCTCCTGAAAGAAGCCCTAAAGATTGCTAAATCAATCGGAGCGGTTTTAATCTTACATGAAGAAGATGCCAATATCAGTCAAAATGGGGTAATCCATGATGGAATGAAAGCGGCAGGATCAGGGTATCCTACTATCTCCTCTTTATCAGAATCTGTCCCCATTATGAGAGACTTATTAATCGCTAAAGAGATAGGATATCCGCTACACTTCACCCATATCTCTTCTCAAGCGTCTGTTGAGATGCTGAAAACAAGCAAAAACCTTCAATACCCTTATTCGGCAGATGTGACTCCCCACCACCTGTTTTTCTCAGATGAAACTATCTCCTTGACAGATTCCAATTACAAAATGAAACCACCCATTCGGGCAGAAGTTGACAGAGAAACATTAATCCAAGGATTATTAGATGGCACGATTCAGGTGGTGGCCACTGATCATGCCCCGCATTCCCAGATAGAAAAGCAACAGTCTTTTTTGGAAGCCCCTTTTGGCATTATCGGGTTGGAAACAGCTTTTGCAGCGGTTTACACCGCATTGGTTCTTGAGAAGAGAATTCCTTTTGAGACCATCATTCCATGGTTTACTTCCAATCCTGCACAAATTTTAGGTTTATCAGAGGAAGGTTCTATCAAGATAGGAAATCCCGCCAATATTACCCTGATTGCATTAGAAGAGCAGATAATCAGTAGCAACATGTTCCAGTCAAAAAGCAATAATTCTCCTTTTATCGGGAAAAAACTCTCCGGTTTTCCGGCGATGACTCTATTTCAAGGAAAGGTCGTATATGAAGCACCCCGTTATTGGCACAGTAAAAAATAATCGATGGCTCACGCCAAATATATTCGAGCTGATGGTGGCGTTTCCGGATCATTCTATGGAGATCAAACCCGGTCAATTTGTAGAGCTGCAATGCCAAGGTAACCACCCCGTATATCTGAACCGCCCGTTTAGTCCCTTTATGATCAGGCATCAGGATTGGTATTTTTTAATTCAAAACAAAGGAAAGGGCACCAATAACCTATCCCATTTACAACCGGGAGATAAAATCACAATGTTATCCCCATTGGGAAAGCCGTTTCTCCCTCCAACCGCAGATAACAAGATCCTTCTGATTGCCGGAGGGGTAGGGTTGGCTCCCATTTATTACTATATATCCCATTACCTTCCACTCTATCCAAAACTATCCATCACTCTGCTTCATGGCACCTCCTTTGAGGAGGATAAAATAGAATTACCGGGCTATTTAGATGTGCTTCAATATTATTTTCATGCTGATCAATCTGCCTCTCAAACTAACAGCAATCTCTTCCAGTATTATCAAACATTGCCGAAAATTGATTTTGATACCGCCTTCGTCTGTGGCCCATTGCCAATGATGAGAGCCTTTAGCAGGTATTTCACGAAGGAGAATAGAATTCACTTTGTCTCACTTGAGATGATGATGGCTTGCGGATTAGGATTTTGTAAAGGCTGCAGCATCTCTACATCTGACGGGATGAAAAGCGTTTGCTCAGATGGTCCCGTTTTTGACGGTAGTGAATTAGATTGGAATCTACTATGAACCAGCTCTCAACCAATATTGGATCCTTAACACTTGCTAATCCCATAGTGCCGGCATCCGGTACGATAGGATATGGGCTTGAGCTGAGCGAATGGATGGATTTGAATGAATTAGGAGCCATATTAACCAAGAGCATCACGCTGCTGCCTAAAAAAGGGAATCCGCAACCAAGATTATTTGAAATCGAATTAGGACTGATGAACTCCATAGGCTTAGAGAATCAGGGATGGCCTCAATTTGTATCGGAAATCTATCCATTTATCTCTTCTCTTAAAACCTTAAAATGGGTAAGTATTGCCGGTTCAGCAGTATCTGAATATGTGGAACTCTTAAGCAAATTACAGGATTTTCAGCTGGATGCGGTTGAAATAAACGTATCTTGCCCGAATGTCAAAAAAGGAGGCGTTCCTTTTTGCTTCCATATTCCTTCTCTGAAAGAGCTGTTAAAAGCCGTCAAAAAAGTGAATCCGGTCACCAAGATTATCAAAATCAGCCTAGAATCCCCACCCATTACGGACATTTGTCACATGATTGAGGATGAAGGATTTTCGGCTGTTTGCATTGGCAATACGGTCAGGGGATTGGTGATTGATCTGGAAAAACAAAAACCTTATTTTTCAAATCAAATTGCAGGCATGTCAGGTCCAGCCATTAAGCCGATCGCTCTTCGTGCCGTCTGGGAAGTCTATCAATCCGGAATTAAAATACCGATTATCGGTTGTGGTGGGATCAGGAGTGTAAAAGATGTTCTCGAATTTATCCTTGCCGGGGCTACCTGCGTTGAAGTCGGATCCGCTAATCTGATTGACCCAACCACCATGTCAACCATCATCCGGGATTTGATGAAGTATTGTGAGCAAAATCAATTGACTCTTCAAAAATTAATCGGATTAGCCCATCGAAAGGAATAATAGATGGAATTAAAAGAACGTTTAATTGTTTCGCTGGATTTTGAAATCGATACCCAAGCGTTAGCTTTAATTGAACAACTGCAAGATGATGTAGTCTTTTACAAGATCGGCATGCAGCTGTTTTATCGCTACGGAGCCGATCTGGTCAAAAAGATCAAACATCAGGGTAAGAAAATCTTTCTGGACCTGAAACTTCATGATATCCCCAACACCGTCGTCTCAGCATTAAAATCTCTGAAAGATCTTGATGTGGATTTTATCAATATGCACACATTAGCCGGACAAGAAGCGATGGTAAAGTCAAAAGACTTTCTCGTACAGCAGAATTGGAACACTAAGTTGATTGGAGTGACCATTTTAACCTCCTTAAACGACGAACACCTTCACCAATTTGGTTTTCACTCCACTGTACAGGAGACTGTTATCCACTTATGCCAACTCGCCAAAAGCGCCAATCTCGACGGCGTGGTTGCTTCTGCCCAGGAAGCAGCTTCTGTGAAAGAACATTGTGGACAGGATTTTATCACAATTTGCCCGGGAATTCGGAGAGCGACAGACGTAGCGAATGATCAAAAAAGAATTGTCACCCCCGCTGATGCCATGAAAAAATCAGCGGATTACATCGTAGTGGGAAGACCCATTATACAAGCCCAGGACCCGAAGAAAGAGGTAAAACTTTATTTTGAGGAAATGGAGAAAGGGATTCATCATGCAAGAAAATGAAGTATTAGAGTTGATGCAAGAAGTAGGTGTCATTAAAAAAGGACATTTTAAACTTTCCTCAGGAAGACATGCTGACACTTACTTACAGTGTGCTTTGCTGCAGCAATATCCCGTTTTAAACCGAAAGGTGATGCAAGAAATCGCCAACTTTATCCTTCCCTATCAACCCACTCTGATTATCGGCGCAGCAGTAGGGGGAATCGTTGCTGCCTATGAATTAGCCAACTTGGCTCATGCAAGATGTATTTTTGCAGAAAGAGCAGACGGCCAATTGTGTTTTCGGAGAGGCTTTGAGATCCTCCCGGATGACAGGATAGTGATAGTAGAAGATGTGGTAACGACCGCAAAGACTACTATGGAACTAGTCGCTTTAATCCAACAACAGGGATATGATCCTCTTGCTGTAGTCAGTATTGTAGACAGAAGAACTTTGTCAGAATCGATTCCCTATCCCTTTCAATCGGTAATAAAAGTACCGGCGGAAACCTGGGAAGCAGAGAATTGCCCTCTATGCAAAAAACACATACCGTTGGATGAACCGGGATCCCGAAGGTTAAAAAAGTAGAAATGAAAGTTTCCTTATTGTCCTCTACTCCGGATCCTGTTAGACTAATCGCTGATGCAGCCAGAATTACACACGGTAAAACTCAATCTCACCAATCAGACAGGTATTACCTGGATTTATTGTATCAGATTGGGCATTTCAGTGTTTTTGAACACGTTTCATTCACTTTTTTCATTGAGGATATTTCCCGAGCCTGCTCTCATCAGTTAGTCCGGTTTCGAGTGGGTGTCAGTTTTACTCAACGAAGCCAACGGTATACGAATGAAGAGAATTTTACCTACACCATCCCCCCTACGATTCAAAAAAATGAAGCAGCGAATTCATTATTTCTGCAAAAAATGACCGATCTTCAACAATCCTATATTGATCTTATCAGGATGGGCATCCCCAAAGAAGATGCTCGCTTTCTGTTACCCAACGCTGCTAACACTTCACTTTTTATGACAATGAACTATAGAGAGTTAATACATGCCATGGAGCTTCGATTGTGCATGAAATCACAATGGGAAATTCGTCACCTGTTCTGGCGTATTCGTTCCCTCATCCAGCATACTTACCCCGAACTTGCTTTGTATCTTTACCCAAAGTGCTTCCATGAAGGTTTTTGTAGAGAGAAAAAACCGTGTAAATTGCTACCGGTATTTCTCAAGAAGAAAATAAACAGGTGATAATTCCATCTTTATGGTAATTTACACCTGCGTGGAGATGTAACAAATCTTTGCTATAATGTAAAGAAATGAAAATTGATAAGATATGTGAGATAACGGCTGCAGAGATAATACAGCCAATAGGCCGCAAGGATGTAGATATTCGGTATGCTTTTGCCGCCGATTTGATGAGCGATACCTTATTTATTATTATGCGGGATGATGAGCCTTTGCTCCTGATTACGGGCGTGACAAATACTTCTGTTGTCAGGACAGCGATTATTTTGGATATTCCCGCTATTATGATTGTTAGAGGGAAACAAGTGCCTGAGCAGACGATTGAACTCGCTAAAGAGAACGAAATATTGGTTCTACGCTCCAGCAATATTATGTTTGTAACCTGTGGTTTGTTGTACCAAGCCGGTTTAGAAGGATCACCATGGAAAATACGCTAAGTACCACCACTGATAAAGTTTTTCTATATGATGTGATAGGCGCACAATTTGATACGATCGGGTCAAAAGCTCTGGCGGTCAAAAAAATGCTGAATGATTACTTTCCTAAGAACGATTATCTTCGTCGCTTAGGGGTTTGTGTGTTTGAGGCAGAAGCGAACCTGGCGATTCACACGATTCATGGTGGCTCCATTGAAGTCATGATTTTTTCTGACAGGGTACGAATCACCGCTAAAGATGACGGTCCTGGTATGAAAGACATGAAAAAAGCTCTGACACCAGGTTTTTCTACGGCGCCCGAATCTGCCAGACAACTCGGATTTGGCGGAGGCGTGGGGCTCAATAACATCAAACGATTTGCAGATTATTTCTATATTGAATCTTCCAAGAAAGGAACCACCCTTATATTTGAGGTATGGAACGATGACGATCCAACAACTCATTGAACAACTGCCTTTACAATTATTGACCACTCAGCTTAATGTCAATGGTTCTTTTCATGATGTGTACACATCAGACCTATTAAGCGCTGCCTTAGCAAAAGTCACAGAAGATCATGTGTGGGTGACGGTGCAGGTGCACCAAAATATTTTAGGGGTAGCTTCAATCAAACAAGCTGCCGCGATCATTCTTTCAGAAAACCTGATGCCTGACAAGGACCTTGTTAGCAAAGCCCAAGAAAAAGGAATTGTCATCCTTTTAAGTCCGTATACATCGTTTGAAACAAGTGGAATGCTCTACAACATGCTCAAGGAGGAAAAAAATGGAAACAAGTAGAGAAGAATCTTTCCCTCAAATTGATTTAGTCATCAAAAGAGAAGGAAACAAAGTGGAATCGCTCATCCAGGTTTTACACGGAGTCCAAGAGATGCTGGGTTACTTATCTGTGGAGACGCAGGATTATATCGCCAAAGAAATGAACATTCCCCCCTCTAAAGTATTTGGTATTGTATCTTTTTATAACTTTTTTAAAACAACGAAAGATGCAGATCATGTGATCATGGTTTGTATGGGGACCGCATGCTACGTTAAAGGTGCTGCTGAAGTAATGAAGAAATTTGAGAGTGAACTGCACATCAGAAAAGGACAGATCACGCCGGATAAGAAATTCTCCATCCGTGAAGTTCGCTGTTTGGGAGCTTGCGGTATGGCTCCGGTGATCAGCGTGGATGGAACGGATATTTATGGTCGTCTCACTCCCGAACAAATACCCGGTATTCTCTCCAAATATCAATAACGATGAAAGAACTATCGCTCAATATCCTTGATATTCTCGAGAATTCAGTTCATGCGGGAGCTACCCGCATTCATCTGACGCTTCAGGAATATCTGGAAACAAAAGATTTCCTTGGTTTTAGAATAGAAGACAATGGCATAGGCATGGATCAGGCGATGGTTGATTCCTTATTTGATCCCTTCACCACCACCAGCACAACAAAAACAGTAGGTTTGGGACTACCTTTATTGAAACAGGAAGCCGAGATGTGCCATGGCGGTTGTGAATTGGAGAGTCAGCCGGGTGTAGGTACAAAGGTCTCGTTCTGGTTTCAACACACCCATATTGACAGACCTCCTCTGGGAGATATCGTATCGACTGTTTTAATGATGTATGCGATCCACTCCGACATAGAATTTATATTCACCCATGAAGTGGACAATAACTCCTTTGAGATATCCACATCTGAATTGAAAGAGGTATTTCAGGACGTACCTATCAACAATCCAAAGATTTTGCAAGGTTTAGAAACTTTTTTGCTTGAGAATAAGAATCAATTGTATGGAGGTAAGCATTATGGCTAAGATTAATTCATTAGATGAACTTCGAAAACTTCGGGATCAGGCGAAGGAATCCATGACAGCGCGCAGTGGGGAAGCAAAAGTCAGAATCCGTGCCAGTATGGGCACTGTCGGTATTGCCGGAGGAGCCAGAGAAGTTTTAAAAGCGATTATCGATGAACTGGAAAAAAGAAATTTCCATGAAGTAGAGATCATTGAGGGCGGATCCATGGGCTTAGATAAAGAAGAGCCCGTTATTGTTGTAGAACGGGATGGGTTCCAAACCACCTATGGCAAAGTCCAGCCTGAAATGGCCAGACAAATAGTTGCCCAACATGTCATCAACGGGCAAATCATCAGCGAATGGGTGATTGCGAGGAACAAACAATAATGAAAATCTACAGAATACATGCTCTTATCTGTGCAGGAGGTCAATGTATCTCTGCGGGTGGAGATAGTTTTGAGAGTGCCTTAAAAAAAGAGCTGCAAGCTGCTGATTTAGCGGAAGAGATCCAGATCGTAGAAACAGGTTGCATGGGATCGTGTGAAATGGGTCCTATGATGGTTATCTATCCGGAAGGTGTGGTGTATGTCCGTTTAAAACCGGAAGATGCTGAGATTATTACAAAGGAGCATTTTCTGAAAGGCAGACCTGTTGAACATTTGATGTGGAGAAAAGAAGAAGGCGCTTTTCCACGATTAGAAGAAGTCCCTTTCTTTGCCCATCAAACCAAGCTTGTTCTCAGAAATTGCGGTTTAATTAACCCTGAAAATATTGAAGAGTATATCGCCAGAGACGGGTATCAGGGATTAGCTAAAGCCATTGCCGATAAAGACCCAAAACTGGTCATTGATGAGATCAAAAAATCAGGTCTACGGGGAAGAGGTGGTGCAGGATTCCCGACGGGTCGCAAGTGGGAAACCGCTTATCTGCAAACAAGCGACATCAAATATGTGGTTTGCAATGCTGACGAAGGAGATCCCGGTGCTTATATGGATCGCTCCGTTCTAGAAGGAGATCCGCATTCCGTGATTGAAGGTATGGCGATTGCCGCCTATGCTATCGGCGCCCAAAAAGGGTATGTGTATGTCCGGGCTGAATATCCTTTAGCGATTAAACGCTTAACTCATGCAATCAAACAAGCCAAGCAATCCGGTGTTTTAGGTCAACAGATCCTGGGCTCTGATTTTTCATTTGATTTAGAGATCCGCGTAGGAGCCGGGGCTTTTGTTTGCGGGGAAGAGACAGCTCTCTTGAATTCTATCGAAGGAAACCGCGGGGAGCCGAAAAAGAAACCACCCTTTCCAGCGGAAAAGGGATTATTTGGAAAACCAACCGTGATCAATAATGTGGAAACATTTGCCAATATACCGGTCATCATGACCAAGGGAGCAGACTTTTTCCAAACGATCGGTGTACCGAATAACACTGGAACGAAAGTCTTTTCTTTAGCAGGAAAGGTAAATACGACCGGATTAATAGAGGTGCCACTCGGAATCAGCCTTCGCAAAATCATATTTGATATTGGCGGAGGTATCCCACATAACAAACAATTCAAGGGTGCCTTAACCGGTGGACCCTCCGGCGGAGTTATCCCAGCTACCCATATTGACACTCCCATTGACTACGAATCGCTGAACTCCCTCGGATCCATGATGGGATCCGGTGGCTTAATTGTCATGGACGAAGATAGCTGTATGGTGGATATCGCAAAATTCTTTCTAAAATTCACGGTTGATGAAAGCTGTGGTAAATGTACTCCCTGTCGGGAAGGCACTAAGCAGATGCTGAACATACTAGAAAAAATCACTTCCGGACAAGGAGAGGAAGGTGATATTGAGAGATTAGAGGAATTAGGAAATACTATTAAACAAACTTCTTTGTGCAACCTTGGTCAAAGTGCTCCTAATCCTGTATTATCAACCATTCGATGGTTTAGAAACGAATATGAGTCTCATATTCGTGATAAAAAGTGTTTATGTAACGTTTGCACCCTATCATCCCCTGTTAAGGAGGTTAAGAAACATGCAAGAAAAAAAATCTCTCATTGAGAAGTTGCATGACATTCAGGACAACCATCCTGATCAGCATTTTCTACCTGAAAAGGAGATTATGGCTTTATCTGAAAATGACCGCATTGCTCCATCAAAAGTGTATGGAGTCGCTACTTTCTACACGATGTTTTCAACGAAACCAAGAGGAAAACATATCATCCGAATTTGTGAAAACCAGACTTGTCACATGGCAGAAGCAGAACAACTTATTGAACATTTACAGGATTTACTGGGAATTGGTATTGGAGAAACCACTAAAGACGGTCTGTTTACTTTGGAACTGAGCAGTTGTTTAGGTATGTGTTCGGTGGCTCCCTCCATGATGATCGATGAACAACCCTATGGCAACCTAACCACAGAAAAAGTCAATAAAATTATTCATCAACTACAAGGCGGTGGATTATGAAATTCTATCGAAGTCATGTACTAGTAGCTGAAGACACAAAGAGTTTATTAATCGGAGCCAAGAGAATAGAAGAAGCTTTAATTGAATCGATCCAACGCTTTGGTTTACAGGATGAAATCCGAGTTATCCCCACAGGAAGTCTAGGCTATGAAGACCAAGGAGTCGCCATTGCGGTTTATCCTGAAGGAATCGTATATTGTCCCCTCACATTAGACAATATTCCTTTTCTAGTCGAAGAACATCTATTAAAAGGAAGAGTGGTCTCAAAATGGTTAGCCCCATTTAAAAACCAGGATGTTTCCAGGGGAACATACGAAACACAGTACATTAAGGATATTCAAGAACGGTTTGTTTTACAAAATGTAGGTATCATTAATCCGGAAAATATAGATGAATACATCGCTCAAGATGGTTACGTAGCTTTAGAGAAAGCTTTATTCTCCTTAAAACCGGAGGAAATCATCCAGGAAGTAAAAACCTCTGAATTAAGAGGACGCGGTGGTGCCGGATTTCCCACTGGAATGAAATGGGATTTCACTGCAAAATCTATCAACGAGATGAAATACGTGATTTGTAACGCCGATGAAGGGGAGCCGGGAACATTTAAAGACAGGGAGATCATGGAAGGGGATCCGCATAAATTGCTTGAGGGAATGATGATTGCCGGTTACGCTACCGGTGGAAAAATTGGTTATATCTACATAAGGGGAGAGTACGATCTCTCCATTCGCAGACTGGAAAAAGCTATTCTGGATGCCAGGCAGTATGGTTTATTAGGAAACAACATTCTCGGCACCTCCTTTTCCTTTGATATTTTTGTCCACAAAGGGGCTGGCGCTTATGTGTGCGGTGAAGAAACTGCCCTAATAGAATCCATCGAAGGAAAAAGAGGAGAACCCAGGAAAAAACCTCCCTACCCCCCTACCGCTGGTTTGTGGATGAAACCTACAGTTGTCAACAATGTGGAAACCTTAGCTAACATTCCATTGATCATTGCTAAGGGTGGCAACTGGTTCAAAGGAATTGGAGTGGAAGGCTCCAGAGGAACCAAACTCTTTAGTTTAATGGGTGACCTCAACTGGAAAGGTGTGGTTGAAATCCCATTTGGCACGACAATCGGTGATATTGTGAATAATATCGGGCAAGGGATTAAAGGTGATAAAAAATTAAAAGGCATTATTTTGGGCGGCTCTTCCGGATTTTTGATTTTGCCTCCGGAGTTGAATACAGCCGTAGACTTTCAATCCTTAGCCAGAATTGAAGCCGGACCAGGATCCGGATCGATTGTAGCCATGGATGAAACAAGATGTATTGTAGATATTCTCCTTAATATCGCCCAGTTTTTCCGACATGAAAGTTGTGGGAAGTGTACTCCATGCCGTGTCGGGAATGATCAGATTGTAAAAATCCTGGATCGAATTTCTTACGGGGAAGGAGAATTGGAAGACCTTACCACATTGGAAGATTTAGCCAAAACAATGAACAGCACTTCCTTTTGTCCACTCGGACAAGCGGCTCCGAACATTTTAATCCAAGCACTCAAGAAATTCCGTGAGGAGATTTTAATCCATATACAGGAAAAGAAATGTCCGGTTCATGTTTGTCCGATTGAAACAAGCACCGTTGTATCAGAATCTAATTTGAAGGGAATGCATTAATATGAACGATGTCAATATCGTCATCAATGAAAAACACTACACGTTCCCTGGCAACATCACTATCTTGGAAGCCTGTAACAGATCTGGGATAGCCATTCCAACGCTTTGTTATTTACAAGGAGTAAGCGACGAAGGTTCCTGCGGCATTTGTGTGGTAAAAGTGGAAAAATCCAGAACGTTTGACAGAGCCTGCAATACGATCATCTTTGAAGGGATGAAAATTACTACCGAATCGGAAGCAATTTATAAAGCCAGAAAAATGAATCTGGAATTAGCACTGGCTCACCATCCGTTAGACTGCATGACTTGCGACAAAGACGGTGATTGCACGTTGCAGGATTTAGCGTATCAGTACGGTGTGAAAAAAAGCCGTTTTTTAACCGAAGAGGACCAGATATCCACTCTTAAAGAAAATGCCTGGAAAGATAACCCCTTCATTCTCTTTGATGAACAGAAATGTGTATTGTGCAGAAGATGCGTAAACGCCTGTATGAACACCGCACAAGTAGAAGCCATTGCGATTGCCAATCGTGGTCACCTCTCTAAAGTATCTACTCCGTTTGATTTACCGCTGGAAAGTACCACCTGCCAGTTCTGTGCTGCTTGTGTCCAGGCTTGCCCGGTTGGTGCACTCATAGAAAAGACCCGTGTCGGCAAAGGGAAATTGAAAGATTTTACCAAAACGGATACTACCTGTGCTTACTGCGGAGTTGGCTGTAACCTATCCATCTATAAGGACTCTGCTGATAACCTGATCATGGCAAAAGGCGTTATTGGTGATCCGACATTGAATAATGGCAGAACTTGCGTCAAAGGAAGATACGGACATGAGTACACCCAGCATCCTGACAGATTGACCACCCCCCTCATCCGGAAAAATGGCGTGCTGGAGCCAGCCTCCTGGGAAGAAGCCCTGGATTATACCGCGAAACGTTTAAGTGAGATAAAAGAAAAATATGGATCTGACTCCATTGGTGTGCTGGGATCCTCCCGTTGTTCCAACGAAGACAATTATGCTATCATGAAATTTGCAAGAGCGACCATTGGCACCAACAATATTGATAATTGCGCCCGACTCTGTCATTCATCAACAGTCGCCGGCTTAGCTAAATCATTTGGTGCAGGCGCGGCCACGAACTCTTATTCTGATTTCAGCGCTTCCGATGTGTTTTTTGATATTGGATCGAATACGACCGAAACTCATCCGGTGATAGCACAGATCATGAAGGAGCATTTACGAAAATCCGATTGTACTCTGATCGTTTGTGATCCAAGAAAGACGGATATCACAAAACATGCCAAGATCCATATTCAACATACTCCCGGAACAGATGTTGCCTTGTTAAATGGCATTATGAAGATCATTCTGGATGAGCAGTTGGAAAACACAAAATTCATTGAAGAACACGTTGAAAACTTCGATGCTTTTAAGCAAAAAATTAGTGAGTACCCCTTAGAGAAAGTGGCTGAAATTACTGGCGTTAAGGCTGAACTGATCAAAGAAGCCGCCCTTATTATCGGAAAAGCTAAAAACATGATGACTTTCTATTCTATGGGTATCACACAGCATTCCACCGGTGTAGATAATGTACTCTCCATAGCCAATCTTTCTTTATTAACCGGCAATCTGGGAAAACCAGGCGCCGGTATTATGGCATTGCGCGGTCAGGCAAATGTACAGGGAGCTTGTGATATGGGTGCACTTCCGAACGTTTACTCCGGTTATCAGTCAGTGACTGATCCGGCTGTAAAAGAGAAATTTGAGGCTGAATGGAAAGTGACACTTTCAGATAAGATTGGTTTACAAGCTACTTTGTTTGGCGAAAAAGGACTGACCGGAGAATTAAAAGCAGTCTACATAATGGGTGAAAATCCATTGATGACTGATGCAGACATTACTGCTGTACGCGAAGGATTTGATAAAATTGAATTCATCGCTGTTCAAAATATCTTTATGTGCGAAACCGTAGCAGTAGCCGATGTTGTTTTTCCCTCTACCTCTGCCTATGAAAAATACGGAACTTTTGTCAACACCGAGAGACGTGTACAACTGCTTAGACCTGTCAGAAAACATCATCCCAACGTTATGGATGATTGGAAAATTGTATCACGGCTGTCCCAGAAAATGGGATATGACCTTGGCTTTGACTCTGTCCAGGATGTCAACCGCGAAATTAACAAAATGACTCCTTCCTATGGGGGCATATCCATGGAAAGACTTGAAAAATCAGGTTTACAATGGCCTTGTCCTACCCTGGAGCATCCGGGTACACCCATTCTTCATAAAGAAGGCGTCACCAAACGACCCAACCAAAAAGGGCTATTGCATGCGATCGATTTTAAACCTGCTCAGGAATTACCCGATTCCGATTATCCGTTCATTCTTACTACCGGTAGAATTTTGTACCATTTCCATTCCGGCAACGAAACCCGAAGAACCAGTGTGCTGAATGAATTCGTCCCAAAGAATTATGTAGAGATTAATCCTTTGGATGCAAAAGAACTTGGTATCCAGGCAAACGACCTTGTGATTGTGACTACCAGAAGAGGTAAGCTGGAGCTAAATGCCAAAATCTCCGAGAGACCGAAAAAAGGAGTCGTGTTTATTCCATTTCATTTCAGTGAAGCACCGGCAAATATATTAACCAACGCAGCGCTTGATCCGGTAGCCAAGATTCCTGAATTTAAAGTTGCAGCCTGTCATATTCAGAAAAAATAGATCGATATATTAGAAAGGAGTATAAGATCATGGATCAACTTTGTTTCACTCCAGCACAAGTAGCAGAGAATTTTACTGAGACAATTTGCGTGAAGAAAGCGAAAGCTCCCTTTACTTATTTATTGGTTCTCGGAATTCTGGCAGGTGCTTTCATTGGGTTCGGAGGGATGATTTCTACCCTGGCAGGAGTTGGCACCGCTGACACTTTAGGATATGGTTTAAGCAAGATCCTGAGCGGTAGCGTTTTCAGCGTTGGCCTGATGCTCGTTGTCATCGGTGGCGCTGAGTTATTTACCGGAAATAACCTGATTATGCTTTCTGCTTTGAACAAAACAGTGCCTTGGAGCGCTTTATTCAGGAATTGGATTATTGTCTTTATTGCTAACTTTATTGGTGCTTTGTTGGTTGCTTGGCTCTATTTTGGAACCCGATTATGGGAAGCCACCCCTGAAATTGGTACGGCTGCCATAAAGATTGCCCAGACAAAAGCCGGACTTGCTTTTGGCCCCGCTTTATTCAGAGGTATTCTTTGTAATTGGCTAGTGTGTATGGCTGTCTGGCTTGCATCTGCCAGCAAGGAAGTCATTGGTAAAGTCTTTGGCATTTTCTTCCCCATTATGACCTTTGTAGCGTTAGGATTTGAGCATAGTATTGCGAATATGTATTTTATTCCGCTTGGTATTTTCTTAGGTGCGGAAGTCACTTGGGGTCAGTTTTTCATGAACAACCTACTGCCGGTAACCATCGGTAATATTATTGGCGGAGCTTTCTTCGTCGGTTTTATGTATTGGGTAGCTTATGTCAGAAAGGCAAAAAAAGCTGCTTAATTTTCCTAAAAGAAGCTGAATAATGGATCTGGTTTTGTTAGCGGGCGGAAAAAGCAGGCGAATGAAACGGAATAAACTGTTTTTACCGTTTGATCAGGAAGAAACCCTGATGGCATATATGTTACATAGGTTAACCAATTATTTTCAGACGATCTGTATCGTAACGAATGAAGAGTACCGGCAAAGGATGCAGCAGATGGTAAACCAAAGCCGGTACTTTTCTGTTTCTGTAGTCACAGACATCATTACGTCCTGTGGCCCCTTGGTGGGAATTTACACCGGTCTGAATTCAATGCCCTCTTCCAACGCTTTTTTTCTGGCTGCCGACCAACCATTTATTTCTTTGCCCCTCATTCGTTACATGTTCACAAAAATCGATCGCTATGACGCGGTTGTTCCAAGAAATGATAAAGGATTTGAACCCTTATTCTGCATCTACACCAAACAGTGCATTCATCCGATCAAAACGATGATTGATTCTGAAATATATCAGGTTTCAAAATTGTTTGACAGGATCAATACAGCAGAGATTCAGACAGAAGAAATCAAACGTTACGACCCAGGTATGCAATCTTTCATTAATGTGAACACAGAATCAGACTACAGATTGTTAAATCCTACTTTTATTCCCTGATTCTTTCAAGATCCTAACCAGGCTGTACAATCCTGCACCAAAGTCAGAATGACCTTGACAGCTTCTTCCGTATTTCCCAGGTTAAGATTAATCAAATGAAAGTCAGATCGTTGCCTTAGCCAACTTAACTGTCGCTTCACATAATGTCGGGTGTTCTTTTCCATAGTATAGAGAGCGTCTTCCCAAGTAACAGCCCCTTCATTTGCTTCCATTAATTCTCTGTATCCATGTGCTTTTATAAATTCAATGTCTTTTCGGTAACCTTGGTCGGCAAGAAAACGAATCTCTTCCTTTAAACCATTTTTTACCATTTGCTCAGTTCGTTCATGAATACGAAGATAGAGATCTTCCGGGTTTCTTACAAGTCCGATCTTAATGAAAAAATAAGGAAGCGGAATCGTCTTTTCCTTTTGTAATAAGCTAATAGGCTGTTGGGTAGTATAATAGACTTCCAAGGCACGAATAATTCTTTTTTTATCCTGAGAAGAGATTCTGGAGAACGCTTCCGGATCAACCTCCTGCAGGACAGAGTAAAGACTGTCCAATCCACGGCTCTCACATTGTGCTTCCAGTTGTTTGCGAATCATCATACAGGTTTCAGCTTGTTGCATCTCAAACAATCCATCAATCAAGGAAGTAAGGTAAAGGTAGCTTCCTCCGGAAATAATAGGCATCTTGCCACGCTTTAAAATGTCCGCAATAATGGGATCTGCTGCATTCCTGAATGCTGCGACTGAAAATCGCTGATTAGGCTCCAGAATATCCACCATGTGATAGGGAATCGTTGGGTGCGGAAAGGTTGGCTTAGCGGTGCCGATAGTCATGTGTTTGTATATCTGCATGGAATCACAATTGATAATCTCAGTTTGTAAAATACCCGCCAGATTCTCAGCGCAATCAGTCTTACCGACTGCCGTTGGACCAAACAGAACGAGAACCGGCTGAAATTTCTTTTCCGGGGAACAAGCAAGCGAAATCTTTTCAAGGATTTCATCGATACAGTAAAACGGGGTGGAAGTACCCGCTAAAAATCCGACTTGATCTGCCTTATGTATCTTTCCGAGAACAAGGTGTTCGAATTGATAGGGATGATTGCTCTCTACAAGATAAGTATCCTGATTAATCAGATGGCTTTTATTATACAAACTCAGGGTATTTGAGCTTTTTGCATCACCCACCACCAATACCACATCTGATTCCCTTGATAACAATTCTACGCTATTTTGTCGATCAGACACAGTTGGACAGAGTGTTCTGAAAATTGCCAATTCCGGTAAATGCTTGGCTTGAAGGATTTGGATCACATTCTCAAACACATCCTGGTTTGCAGTCGTTTGCGACATCACTGCCCATTTTGGCTGGTTCCAGTCAATAGGATCCAAGTCCTCTACTTTCTCGATGATATGAACGTGACCGGGTACAGCATGACTGACAGCGCCTACAATTTCCGGGTGTTGCCTCTTACCAAATAATACGATCTGGTAACCATCTCTGGAAAGAACGGCAAGTTGACGCCTGAATCTGACTACGACCGGACAAGTCATATCCCAAACATCCTGGGTAATCCTCAGAATCCGCATCTCGTCATCCTTAGTAATACCATGCGCAGGAATGATAACACGTGAATTCATCGGTATGGCACCAATATCATTGATTAATTGAATGTGATTATAAGAAATCTCTCTTAAAACTCGCTCATTATGGATCAGATTTCCGTAAATTACCGTTGGCTTCTCAGCAGATAGGCTCAACACTGATTTCCAGATAGCGTTCCTGACTCCGCTGCAATAACCGATATTGTCACAGATGACTATACGTTTCATAAGGGTTATTGTATTCATTTTTTTTTGCTTGCCTACAGACACTTTGCTTGGGAATAATTAAGACTGGGATAGTTGGTTGACGATGAGAGCGTTATGATGTACATTTTTAGTCTGTGATTTTATAAGGAGGAAAGCGTGCCAATATACGAATATGAATGTATTGATTGCCAAAATAGGTTTGATCTGTTTACGAACACCAATAACCGTGACAGCGTGGTCTGTCCACACTGTCAATCCAAAAATTTGAAAAGATTAGTATCGAATTTGGGGTTCATGAAACATCCTGACCAAGCTCACTCCAGTGTATCTTGCTGTTCATCTAAGAGTAGCTGTGAAACCAAGGGAACCTGTTGTTCCGATAAGAAAAAATAAGCGAGGTAATGATTGGATTTAGACGAGAGAATTAACCAGGTGTTATCCCAGTGCGAACAGACACTCAAAAGCATTTCTTCTCATCAGGATCTGGAGGATATAAAAGTCCAGTTTCTGGGTAGAAAAGGGCTTATACGAGATCTTTTTTCTCAGCTAAGCCAGCTTTCTGACTCTGAAAAAAAACATTACGGAGAATCCATCAACAAACTCAAGATGGAAATCGAGTCAAAAATCAGTCAAAAAGGGGAATCTATCCAGTCCAAAATACAAACTTCCCCTGAAAATCAGGTATTCGACTACTCCTTACCGGGTTTTCCGTATTCTATTGGGAAGAAGCACCCTTTTACCTTAATTTGCGAAGAACTATACCAGATTTTTCGAAGCATGAACTTCATGGTGGTGGAAGATCGAGAGATCGAGGATGAGTACCACAATTTTGATGCATTGAATATCCCTAAGTGGCATCCATCCAGAAAATTAAACGATACTTTTTTTCTTACGGATGGCAGTGTCCTTCGAACCCATACCTCTCCTGTCGAGATTCGCACCATGGAGAAGATATCGCCCCCGATCCGGATGGTAACAATAGGCGGCAGATGTTACAGACGCGACGCTTCTGACGCTACTCATTCCGCGGTTTTTCACCAAATCGAAGGATTAGTGGTAGACGAAAATATCAATTTCTGCCATCTCAGTGAAATTCTTTCGGAAATGATGCGGGGTGTTTTCGGAAAGCCGGTTGAAATCCGATTTGTCCCCTCTTATTTTCCATTTGTGGAGCCAGGTGCCGAAACTTTAATTAGCTGTCCTTTTTGTAAAGGAGACGGCTGTTCTGTTTGTAAGAACTCAGGCTGGATTGAGCTTGGTGGCTCAGGAATGACTCACCCCCAGGTCCTGAGAAATGTGAATATCGATCCAACAAAATACCAGGGATTTGCTTTCGGATGGGGCGTCGAACGTTTAGCGATGATTAAATACGGCATTGATGATATTCGACTCTTTTTTGAGAATAACCTGTCATTCTTAGAACAGTTTTAGGAAGAAAACATGTATATATCTTATGCCTTTTTGCAAGAAATTCTGGGGGACCGCTGCCCCACTTTAGATGAACTCTCAAAAAAACTGATTCATATCGGTTTCGAAGTAGAAGAGATGATTCAATACCCATCCAATCAGATCATGACTGTTCTGGTTCAGGAAGCAGAGCTGATTCCTGACACCAAACTCCTCAAGGTAAACATTACCGACCTTACTCATACTTTTCAAGTCATCACCAGTGATTTGAAAATCCAGCAGGGTCAAATATATGCCTATGCAGAACCGGGAACTGAGATTGACGGAAAGACCCTGCAATCCAAAGATTTTCAGCAGTACACTTCTCAAGGCATGCTCCTTTCCTATAAAGAACTCGGATTACCGGGCGATTTACTGTCAACATCAGAAAGAGAAGGATTATTCCGGTTACCGGACGACAGCCCTATCGGAAAAAACTTTTACGAGACCTTTTGGTTGACAAAACCAATTTTGAATGTCTATGTTCCTTTCAATCGGCCCGACTGTTATTCCATGATCGGCTTATTGAGAGAAATTATGTGTGCTTTTGAGATCTCGTCCACCAACCTGAATAAAAAGGATATTCGCTGGATATTTCCTGACTTTAAGGAAGCTCTGCTTAAAAGATCCGTTTCAAGAAGCGACTTTAAACGGATTGAAGTCGTTGCGAAAGACGCTTGCCCGTTTTATACCGGCATGATTATTGAAAATGTGACGATTAAACCTTCCGGATATGAAATCCGAAAACGATTATTTGCCTTCCAGATGAAACCGGTCAATAACATTGTGGATATCGCCAATCTCATTATGATCTTTTTTGGACAACCGCTTCATACTTTTGATTACGACAAGATTATCAACAAACACATTCTTGTCCGATACGCAGCCAAAGGGGAGACTCTGGATGCAATCGACAACAAATGTTATTCTCTGCAGGATACGGATTTAATCATAGCGGATGAGATCCACCCCATCGGATTAGCGGGTATTATTGGCGGGAAAGATACCGAAATAGATAACCATACTAAACATATATTTATTGAATCCGCCTATTTCAATCCAACGACCATCATGAACACAAGCAATCGGCTAAACCTGGTGACAGATGCGTCCTCTCGTTTTGGCAGAGGGGTCGAACCTTCCCAGGTCCGCGATGTATTAGTACAAACCGGATCGCTAATCTCCATCCTATCCAATGCTACGATTGCCGGGGAGACTTACCGGGAAGGTGCTTTTCCGGTTATTCAACAAAATATCGAACTGAAACTCAGCCATTTCACTAAAGTGACTGGAATGGATATCTCAAAATACTCTGCCAGCAGGATTCTGGCTAACCTTGAGATTCCATTTGACATCAAGGACCAGGATACGATGTTAATTCATGTACCCTCTTTCAGATCTTCCGATCTGAAAGAATCTGTCGATATCATTGAAGAATTACTTCGTTTCATTGGATACGATAAAATCAAACCTACCCCTTTACAATTTGCTATTCATTACACACCGGAAAATGAAAACTACACCGTCAATGAATGGTTTCGTAATAAACTGGTCAGCATGGGATTTTATGAAATTGTAACGGATTCGATCACTTCTGAAGATGAGGTGAAACTCCTTTTCCCGAAAGACCTGACGAATCTTTTCCGAATCGATAATCCGTTAAAAACCGGATTTCATTACTTGGTTCCGGATAAAGTGCTAATGCACTTACCGGTGATCCAAAGAAACCAATCCCGAAAAAAAACAGATATGAAGCTGTTTGAAATTGGGAAAAATTATTACAAAGAAGAAACTGAGGCTCTGTTTATCACATTAAATGGTCAAATGCATGAAGACAACTGGTTGCAAAAGTCTGTAGAAATTGACTTTTATTGGGGTAAAGGGTATTTTGAACAATTTCTGACAACCTTAGGCGTTCCCTTTGAATTAAAAGTCTGCACAGAGGCTCCTTTTGATAAAGAATCGGTTAGTTATTATTACCAGAACACCCTGATCGGTTATTTTGGAAAAGTGAAACCAAGCCTACTGAAAGCCTACGATATCGACAATCCGGTTTATTATGGGACTTTGCTAATTCATAAACTTCAGAAATTCATCCTGAAATCTCCTGTTTACAAACCAATCTCATTCACCCAGGATATCGTCCGTGATATTGCCTTTTTTGTGGAGAAGACAGTGAAAATCGGAGATATTTTGCAAAGTATTCAAACCATCGGTGGTGACACCTTACAAAGAACCCTTGTTTTCGATAAATTTGAAGGAGACAAACTGAATCCATCTCAAAAGAGCATCGCGATTCGAATGTACTTCAATTTTCGGTCGAATATCTCGAAAGAACAGATCCAGCTAAAAATTGAAGAGATCATCCGTCATTTGGAGAAAACCCATCATATCGAGCTCAGAAAACAATGAAAAGCTTTGCAGGATTTGATTTTTTAAGAATTGCATGTTAGAGTATGCCATAATAATACTTGATTGATAAGTGGGTGGCGATGGATAGGTTTAGCTGTACAGCATTAGAGCTTGACAAAATCGTTCATTTCCTGAGTCAATGTGCTCAAACTGATGTAGGCAAGGAAAAAGCCAGGTTACTGGCGCCTTCTGATTCCATGACTGAAATCAACCAAAGATTACATGAGACCGAAGAAGCTAAGCAGTACACTCTCCAGTTTACAAAACCAAGATTTCTGGATATCAGACAGATCCGCGACTTTATCGAAAAAGCGATGCTGCAATCTGTATTAGGATCAGATCAGCTCTTTGTACTTGGCAATCACTTGCAAAACTTGCGCAAATTCAAAGAATCTCTTCGGGAGCAAATGGATTCATACCCTATCCTGTACGAGTATGCCAGTCGAATACGGTATTCCAAAGAGATAGAAACCGCTATTTTTTCTAAGATTGATGCCAACGGAGAGATCAAGGATGATGCGACATCGGAATTGAAATCTATCCGTCATCACATTCTGGATACCAGGAACCGGATTTATGACAAATTGAATGAGCTCTTAAATTCTTCCAGTTACAGCAAAATGTTTCAGGATCAGGTTATCACTATCCGGTCCGATCGTTTCGTCATCCCATTAAAAAGCGAGCATAAAACTCACTTTCCCTCCATCGTACATGACCAATCAGTGTCAGGTGAGACTGTATTTGTGGAACCGATCGCGGTCACTTCCCTCAATAATGATTACCGGATCCTTCTCCTGAAACAAAAGAGAGAGTTTGAGAAAATACTCTCCGAACTGACTGTTCTGGTTCAAAACGAAAGTAAGGAAATTCTCTCCGCATTAGACACAGAGGAGATTCTGGATGTATTGTATGCCAAAGCCGAGTTAGCCATTCGCTGGAAAGCCACTTGTCCTACTTTGGTCCAGGAACCAATCGTGAAAATTGAGAATGGAAGGCACCCCCTGATACCGGATGATAAAGTTGTCCCCATCTCAATCAACATGACAGATTCGTATCGAACTTTGATCATCACCGGACCCAATACCGGGGGAAAAACAGTCACCCTGAAAACCGTTGGTTTATTCACTTTGATGACGTATTGCGGATTACATATCCCGGCGAGTGAAAACTCGGTGATAGGACACTTTTCTTCGATCCTGGCTGATATTGGGGAAGAACAAAGCATTGAACAAAACCTGAGCAGTTTTTCCTCCCATATGTCGAATATTATTTTGATCATCGAGACAGCTGATCCTTCCAGTTTAATTTTATTGGATGAATTAGGAGCCGGAACTGACCCTGATGAAGGAGCAGCGCTTGGAATGGCTGTTTTGTCGTATTTCCACAGATTACATTCCCTGCAGATTATATCCACCCACCTTAGTTTGATTAAATCGTTTGCGTATAACTTTCCCGGAGCAGAAAACGCTTGTGTCGGATTCGACCTGGAAACCTTAAAACCAACCTATCACCTGCTGATGGGCGTTCCCGGTCAAAGCCACGCTTTTCAGATCGCCGCCCGGTTAGGAATGAATGAAGAATTAATCAGCACAGCAGAAAGGTACATCTCCAGAACAGACCAAGACCAGAAAAAATTGATCGAAGGATTGAAAAAAAAATCAGAAGAGATGGAGATGAACAGACAGGAAACCGAAGCGGTCCGTTTACGAATTCAGGAGCTGGAATCCTCCCATAGAGCTGAGTTAGAGGCTATTATCGAGAAAAACAAACAGATCAAGGAAGATTTGGTTCAGAAATACACTGCAGACCTGAATAAACTATCTGCTGACATGAAAAAAATCGTTAAGGAATTGGCCAGAAAAGACATCTCCCCCTCGCAGCAGAACCAAATCATTCAGGAGTTTGAACAGAACAAAGAAACGTTGGACGAGAAGCTGGAAAATCTGCAATCCCTCTTCCCGGAAGAATCCATTCATTATGAGGATGTTGATACGGAAATCAAGAAATTTGACACTGTTATGGTTGAGCTGACCAAGCAAACCGCGATTGTGATCAACACTCTACCGGATAAGGATAAAGTGGAGGTGCAATTCCCGAATAGTATTCGCATGGTCTTATCCAGGAATAAGATCCGAAAAATAATCAATCCACCTACTGAAACAGACGATTCTGAACCGGAATTACCCAGAAAATCCATGGTCGCACAAAAAATAGACGTACACGGACTGAGGACGGAAGAAGCCCTGCCTCTCATCGATAAATACCTTGACGACGCTTATCTGGCTGGTCATTCGCAGGTTTGGATCCTGCACGGGATCGGTACCGGAATCCTTCGGGAAGAGATCCGGAAACACTTAAAGCAACACCCGCATGTTTCTCAATTGATCTCCCAACCAGGTCATACGATTGTCGTATTAAGAAATGAAGTTTTAAAAGCATTAGAAAACTCTTAAATCTTGCATTTAAAGCTCAATAATTACATCAAAAACATACAGAAGGGATAAAGCCCCCGGTAAAGACAATTTTGTCTTCTTTAACGTGTTTTTGTTAGGGTCAAAGAAATAATTATCCGCCCCCACAAAAGAAGCCATTGATAGGTTCGTGTTCTCAAACACGGATTTTTCCAGGTCTGACCCTACAAAAATCGCCTCGGTTAAATCAGTGTTAATAAAATCACATTCATGAACCTGACATCGAATAAAAGATATCCCCGTCAGTTTTTGGTCAGAAAACACAGAGGTCGAGATATGGCAGTCCTCAAAATTCATGCTGAGAAGAAAAGGGTTACACTCAGAGAACAGGAGTCCCAGAATTTTACAATCCTTAAAGAGGACCTCCTGAAATCGGGTTTGTTTCAGGATAACATTGGTTAAGTTACATTGTTGAAAAGTGCAATTGCGATAGACATGACCGGAAAAATCATGGTTCGTAAAATCCTGCTCCGAAAACGTCACCTGTTCAAAATAGGGCTGGTCTTTCATCTTCGCTCTCCCGTAGGTTGTATTTCTTACCTGCTTTTTTAGCACTGGATTGTGTTTTTTCCAAATCGAACCAGTTATTTCTTTGGAAAAATGATGTTTTCCGGAAATAAATCCTGAGTATACTAACGGTATGGTAGTCAAAGTAGTTTCCACGGAAGAAGAACGGCAAAGCGCATTTGACCTACGAACTGAAGTGTTTGTCCGGGAACAGCATGTACCGACGGAACTTGAACTGGATGAATTGGATAAAACCGCAACTCATGTGATAGCCATGGAAGACAACCAAGTGGTCGGTTGCGGACGCATTATTATGGAAGGCAGTACAGCCTGGATCGGCAGAGTGGCAGTCAAAAAGAACTATCGGGGAAGAAAAGTTGGGAAAAGACTCATGGAGACCATGATGCAAATTTCAGTCGATAGGGGTGCCAAGACGATTTCTTTGCATGCCCAGATCCAGGTAGAGCCTTTTTATCGTAAGCTGGGCTATATCCCTCACGGCAAAACCTTTATGGACGCCGGTATCGAACATATCGAGATGAGCCTCCAGAAATAACACGTAACACGTAGGGACGGTTCCTTTGATTCACTTCGTTTCTTTTTTCATGATGTATAATACTTTTAAACAGGGACTTTGCAGGAGAAATTTACCTGGAACGGGTAATGTAGTTGGAGCGCGATTGGGAGTCCGATAGTCGCACCCGAGTTAGAGCTGAAAGTTATCAAATAACCAACGAATAAAGGAGATATTATGAAAATAGGCATCATTATTGAAACCAAGGAATATGAAAAAGCTTGGAATGCAATGCGGTTTGCAGTCACTGCGAGAAAAAACAATCATGAAGTCACTGCGTTCTTAATGGGAGAAGGGGTAGAAATCGTCGATATACATCACGAGCAATTTGACATCCAGACACAGATAAAGGCTTTCCTTGAGCTGAACGGCACTTTTCTTGCCTGTGGTACTTGTTTGAAATCCAGAAATATGGATGGGTCAGAAAGCTGCCCCCTCTCGACGATGACGGATTGTTTACAAATGGTGGAATGGGCAGATAAAGTGCTGACTTTTTAACTCGCTACAGCACCTGTAGTAATCCGACGGATTGTCTTGGTTTTGTCAGGTGCAAATGATCCATCTGGCGGTTCAGATCATCAAGTGTTTCTTTGGCGACATCCTGCCCTGCCTTAACATCTTTACGATTTAGACAGAGAGCAAATTTCAATGAATCGATTTGGTCTGCCATTAAGATTCTGTCTCCATGATATAACGTAACCTGTCGCAAGCTAATAGAAGGAAGCTCATCCGGTCTTGGAGAGCCGGAGAAAACATCCGTAACAGCGTAATCAACCGGCACTTCCCACCAGGACTGCCACTCCTTTTGTCTAAGCAAATGAGCGTGAATCTCCCCGATTGATAACATAAAAGCTGTTCTGGGATGTACCACGATTAACCAGTTCATCCAAATCATCTGGCTAATAGCTTTATAAGGAGTTTTCTCTTTTGGCATCACCCATTGTTTAATTTCCGATAGCTGTTTTGCCAATTCATCTGACCAAGAGAATGAACGATGAGGCATCCAGGTGGAAAATTGTAAAAAACGATCCTGTATGAATTGCTTACACACTATAGCAGCTGTTTCGGAAGAGGAATCCTGCTGAAGCGGATGGGCAATCGCCATGATCACGTGAACTTTTTCCTCTACAGCAAATGCTAACAGCGTCTCATCCAGATCCGACTGATCCACCCAAGCATCAAAGACGATAGGGTCTTTATGAAAGATCATACAACATCTTTTTCAGGTATTGCCCAGTAAAAGAATTCTTCTGTCTTGATATAGCTTCCGGAGTACCGGTAGCAACTACTTTGCCACCATATTCGCCACCCCCGGGTCCTAAATCAATTACATAATCGGCTGTTTTCACTACGTCTAAATTATGCTCGATTATGATGACGGTGTTACCGGTTTTCACCAGTTGGTCCAGCACTGATAATAATTTTCTGATATCGGCAAAATGCAAACCGGTGGTTGGCTCATCTAAAATGTAAAGTGACCGGCCATCCGGCTTTCTGGATAATTCCAAGGCTAACTTGATACGCTGTGCTTCTCCGCCAGACAGAGTGGAAGCGGGTTGGCCCAGCTTGATATACTCCAATCCCACCTCTTTCAATAAGGTGAGTTTTCGTTTAATAATCGGAAAATGCTGAAATAATTCCAAAGAATCATCCACTGTCATTTCTAATATGTCATATATCGAATAATTCTTGAATTTTACCTCGAGTGTTTCCCGGTTAAACCGTTTTCCCTCACAAACCTCGCAAGGTACGTACACATCTGGTAGAAACTGCATCTCGACTTTTTTTACACCATCTCCCTGGCAAGCTTCGCACCTTCCCCCTTTTACATTAAAACTGAATCTTCCCTGCTGGTATCCTTTCATCTTTGATTCAGGAAGCATAGCGTAAAGGCTTCGGATTTCAGTCCAAAGCCCGATGTAGGTAGCAGGATTCGAACGAGGCGTTCTGCCGATGGGGCTCTGGTCAACGATAATCACCCGTGAAACATGTTCTATCCCTTCAAGAGTATCGTATCTCCCAGGCTCTTCTTTTGATCGGTATAATTGTTTTGCTAACGCCCTATACAGGATATCATGAATTAATGTACTTTTCCCCGAGCCTGAGACACCTGTCACACAAATCATCGTCCCTAAAGGAAAAGAAACATCCACGTTCTGAAGATTGTGCTCTTCCGCTCCTGTGAGTAGTAATTGCTTTCCATTCCCTTCGCGACGTTTGTCCGGTAATGGGATCTGTTCTTGCTTATTCAGATATTGTGCTGTAATAGAGCGCTTACACTGTAGTAATCCTTTAAAAGGACCGGCATAAATGATTTCTCCACCGTGTCTGCCGGCACCTGGACCGACATCCACTATATAATCTGCTTTACGGATCGTCTCCTCATCGTGCTCCACGATGATCAGAGAGTTGCCGATATCCCTCAAATGAACCAGAGTAGTCAGCAGTTTATCGTTATCTTTTGGGTGTAATCCGATGCTGGGTTCGTCCAGAACATACAATACCCCTACTAAACCCGAGCCAACCTGGGAAGCCAGCCGAAGTCTCTGCGCCTCGCCACCGGACAGAGAAGCCGAAGATCGGCTCAAAGTCAGGTAGTCCAATCCGACATCGATGATGAATTGCAAACGCAACGTGATTTCCTTGATTACCCTTTCAGCAATGATTTTCTCAGTTGAGGTTAAAAGAAGATTCTGAAAAAACTGCTGAATGATCCGGAGCGAATAGCTGGTTAGTTTATGAATGTCTTTTCCTTGGATGGTAACCGCCATCGCTTCTTTTTTCAGTCTGCTGCCATGGCATTCAGGGCAAGTTTTTCGCACCATCAACTTTTCATACTCAAATCTAGCCATGTCCGATCCGGTCTCCCGATACCGTCTCTCGATCATCGGGACTAGCCCTTCATAACGTTTCTCACCATAAAAAACAGCCTTCCTGGTCTCTTCTTTCAGTTGTTCGAAAGGAATATCCTTTGTTTCTCCATGGTAATTCAAGATCTTCTCGATAAAACGCATAGAATAATTGTCTATATAATTCCGAAAACCGGGAATCTGGATCGCTCCCTCACCCACAGATAATGCCGGATTCGGGATGATCATGGTCGGATCCACTTCATTGATGAAACCTAAGCCGTCACAGGATTGACAAGCACCAAAAGGGCTATTAAACGAAAACAGTCTCGGTTCGATTTCAGGGATGTTGATTCCGCAATCAGGACACGCAAAATTCTCTGAAAAGAGCATTGTTTCCCACTCCTCCTGGTCATTTTGCACCAAAACTTCCACCAGTCCTTTTGTCATCTGCAGAGCTTGTTCCATGGAATCGACGATGCGGGATTTTTCACCCATCGAGACGCGTAATCGGTCCATAATGACAGACACAGAATGTTTCTCGGTCTTTTTTAAAGGGATATCTTCGTCCAAATCGTACGCAATCTCGTCCACCAGTACTCGTACAAATCCTTTTTTTCGAAGGTCGACCCACATCTGCTTGAATTCGCCTTTTTTTTCTCTGACGATGGGTGCCAATATCTGAATTTTACGGTTCATGAATTGTTCCATGACGATATCGATCATCTGGTCAATGCTCTGCCGCCTGATCTCTTTACCGCACGAAGGACAATGGGGAATGCCGATTCTGGCATATAACAAACGAAGGTAATCGTAAATTTCTGTCATCGTGCCAACCGTAGAACGGGGATTTCGACTGCCTGAATGTTGGGTGATGGCGATCGTGGGAGATAAACCTTCTATCTGGTCAACATCCGGTTTGCGCATCTCTCCGATGAACTGCCTGGCATAAGAGGACAAAGACTCCAGATACCTTCTTTGTCCTTCCGAATAGATGGTATCGAAAGCGAGAGAGGATTTTCCGGAGCCGGACAAACCGGTGACAACCACTAACTTATCCCTGGGGATATCCACCTGAATATTCTTCAGGTTATGAACCCGGGCTCCACGTATACGAATCCAATTATCCGTCATTGGTTGTTATTTATGGTCTGAGTATTCCAAAGCGGCTTTAATAAAATGAGTAAACAGCGGTTCCGGCTTAGTTGGTCTGGATATCAGCTCTGGATGGAATTGACAGCCGATAAAAAATGGGTGAGAGGGTAATTCTAAAATTTCTACCAAATTTTTCTCAATATTCATTCCGGAGAACACCATTTTAGCATTTTCGAACCGCGGCTTAAAAGAATTATTAAATTCGTAACGGTGCCTGTGACGTTGTCGGATCTGTTCTGATTGGTAGATCTGGTGTGCGAGGGTGTTGGGTAGAATTTTTACATCAATACCCCCTAAACGCATGGTGGCTCCTTTGTCTTTAATAGTCCTTTGTTCCGGCATTAAATCAATTACCGGATACGGAGTGCCTGGATCAAACTCGGTTGAATTACTATGAGTCAATCTCAATACATGCCTGGCATAATCCAAAACAGCAATCTGAAGACCTAAACAGACGCCAAAATAGGGGACTTTGTTCTCCCTGGCAAATTTGGAAGCCAGCACCATCCCCTCAATTCCTCGTTTCCCGAATCCTCCGGGGACCAGAATTCCATCCATATCTGCCAACATCTCTTCCGGAGATTTATTCTCTATGTCCTCAGAATTGATCCAATGTAGTTGCACCCTTGCCATATTTGGATTTTGTGCATGTTTTAAAGCTTCAGTAAACGACATATAGGCATCACACAACGAGATGTATTTACCAACCACACCAATATGAACAACTTGGTTTACATTGTTCATGATATTGACCATTTTTTCCCACTCTTCCAGGTTGGATTTCTTCTTTTCCAGGCCCCAAAGCGCCATTAAAGCGTCACAGACTCCCTCTTCTTCCATCTTTAAGGGTACTTCATAGATATTCGCGACATCTAATACAGAAAATACATGGTTTTTCGGGACATCGCAAAATAAAGATATCTTTTCCCGGATATCCTGGCTAACTGGGATATCAGAACGACAAGCGATGATATCAGGACGAATACCGACTCTGCGTAATTCAGCGACAGAATGCTGGGTTGGTTTTGTTTTTAACTCATCGGTTGCATGTAAATGAGGCAAATAGGTCAAGTGAATAAACAAGACATCTCCTCTGGAATGTTCAATCTGAAACTCACGGATCGCTTCCAGGAAGGGCAAACCCTCAATATCGCCAATTGTTCCGCCAATCTCAGCAATAATAACATCGGGCTTGGTTTTCTCCTCCAATTCAACAATCCTATCTTTGATCTCCTTAGTCAGATGAGGGATTACTTGAACCGTAGCTCCCAGAAAATCGCCTCTCCTCTCTTTTTCAATCAATTTGGAGTAAACAGATCCGGAAGTAGCGTTGCTTAGATGAGTCAGATTTTCATCCAGAAACCGTTCATAATGACCTAAATCAAGGTCTGTTTCTGCACCATCGTCGGTTACAAATACCTCGCCATGCTGGTAGGGATTCTGTAATCCGGCATCGACATTCAAATAAGGGTCAAATTTGATGATATTGACTTTAAAATCTTTTGATTTCAGTATCCTGCCAATCGAAGAGGTGAGGATTCCCTTACCCAGCGAAGACATGACGCCACCCATAATAAACAAATACTTCGTACTCATCTGGACCCTCCTTGATTGCATCGCACCTGAATCGGTTCTTTTTTGGAACCCAAATCAATCAACTTCTGCACTAGTTGTTGATATGAAAGACCCTCTACCTCCCAGAGTTTCGGATAAAGACTAATACTGGTGAAACCTGGAATAGTATTCACTTCATTTACAAACAGTTTATTTGTATCTTCGTCCAGAAAAAAGTCAACTCTTGCCATCCCATAACATCGTAAAGTTTTAAACACTGCGATAGCGATTTGTTGTATTCGTTGAATCTGTTCACCTGTCAATTTTGCAGGAACCATTAAGCGGGTAGTCTTTTCGATGTACTTAGCTTCATAATCGTAAAACTCTCTTTCTGGACAAATCTCTCCAGGCAGAGAGGCATTAATCATCTCATAATCTCCTAATACGCTACACTCAATCTCTCGACCCTGAATACCCTGTTCTATTAATGCTTCCCGGTCATATAGCAGCGCTTCCTGAACAGCAGATTCAAGCTTTTCCGATTGTTTTACCTTGGAGATGCCGATGCTGGATCCACCATGAGCTGGTTTCACAAATAAAGGGTAGGAAAGCGATTGGACTAAGGCTTGCAAAGCTTGCTTATCCAGTCTCATCTCCCGTTCCAGGCACACCCAAGGTGTAACCTCGATATGAGCGGCTTCTAATAATTGTTTAGTAATAATCTTGTTCATGCAACAAACTGAAGACTCCATATCACAACCAAGATAAGATACCCCCATTAATTCAAACAAACCTTGTATGGTGCCATCCTCTCCTCCTTGACCATGCAAGATAGGAATCACATATTCAAGGGAAATCAATTGCCCTTTTATCTGCAAACCAGGCTGATTGGGATTCATTGACAGAGAAACCGGTAGCCCAGTTTCCGGTACAACAGGTTGGTGCAAGAGAGTGGTTTCATCCGTTATGACCCACTTGCCGGTTTTGGTAATACCGATCAGCCTCACTTCATACCCTAATGATAATAAAGCTTGATAAAATGATCTGGCGGAAAGAATAGAAATCTCATGTTCAGGAGAAACTCCACCGAATATTAGAGTGACAGTTTTCATGATAAACTCTCCTTTATCAATGGGATTAGGTATAAACCATAATAATCTTCGGGAGAAAACCCTTTGTTATTCACCAGGAAACTGATGAAACCAAATTTTCTGCCCATTTCTATGTTTTTTGGTTCATCGTCAAAAAAAAGAATCCGTTCATATCCAATAGGCAGATGCTGAATTAAAGCTTCAAAAGCAGATGGGTTAGGTTTCCCAACATAACCCATCATTTCTATCGAGATAATCTCATGAAACAACGTTTCAATTTGCAAATGGGCAAGGATTCGTTGAATGGCAAAAGCGGGACTGTTGGAAAAAATATATTTCGGATCATTCACTTCACGTAAATAATCCTGAAATGCTCTATTGGGTCGTAGAAATTTTCCAATAGAGATATCATGCGCATAAGAAAGAAATTCCATTGGAGGAATACCGTGCTCTCTCGATAATCCTTCCTGGGTAGTACCGTATTTTTGGATATAATCTGTACGAATTTGGTCTACACTGGAAAGACTTTCATGCAGTCGATCTGCGATAAAGCGGTTCATCCTCTTGTTAATATGGGAATATAACCCCGATTGGTCAGGGTATAATGTGTTATCCAGATCGAAAACAAGTATGGTATTCAAGTGAACCCAACAACCTTACCAATTTTCCTGTTGTGCTTTTCTTTTCATACCGATTCTTATTATACTACAATTAACAAGTGTTTTTGGAGGGAAAACGATGAAACCACTGGATGGAATAAAGGTTCTTGATTTAACCCGAGTACTAGCCGGACCAACCGCCACCATGATTTTAGGCGATTTGGGAGCCACCGTCACCAAAGTGGAAAATCCCCATCAGGGAGACGAAACAAGAGCCTGGGGACCGCCGTTTCAGAATGGTATCAGCGCTTATTATCTATGTGCTAACCGAAACAAACGCTCCATCACGTTGAATTTAAAACATCCCTCTTCTAGAGAGATACTATCCAAATTAGCTTTGCAATCTGATGTCGTTGCAATGAATTTTCCAGTCGGGCACCTGACAAAATTAAATCTAACCTATGAGGCTTTTTTTCAAATGAATCCAGCGATTATCTGGGCGAATATTTCCGGTTTTGGTCTGACCGGACCGAGATCAAACGAACCTGGGTACGACATCATGATCCAAGGATTATCCGGATTAATGAGTATTACCGGTGAGAAAGACAGGGAACCGCAAAAAATCGGGGTGGCAATGGCGGATGTATTGACAGCTTTATACACCGTTATCGGTATCACCTCTGCGTTGGTGAGAAGAAACACAACCGGACAAGGAGCGATGATCGATCAATCTTTGCTCGAATCCACCGCCTCTTCGCTGGTCAATGTAGCCAGTTCCTACCTGATGAGCAAACAGACACCCAAACGGTTTGGGAATGCCCATCCGAATATTGTACCCTATGAAGTCTTCAGAACCTTAAACGGGCACTTTATTCTTGCTGTAGGCAACGATTCCCAGTGGAAAAAACTGACTGAGATCATTGAAAGACCCGATCTGGCGACCAATTCCAGGTATATTACTAATGAGAAGCGAGTCGAAAACAGGGATATCTTGATTCCCTTCCTGGAAGATATCTTCTCCGGCAAAGAATCAGCTTACTGGATTCAAGCTTGCCAGGAGAAAGGGATCCCTTCCGGACCGGTTAATACCATACCGGAGATGTTCCAGGATGAACAAGTACTTCATCGAAACCTTGTACAGAATATCCACCATCCGACATATGGTAAAGTTGAAATGATGCAAAGTCCGATCCATATTGATGGAGAAAATCTTGGTATCCAATACCCTCCACCCACTCTCGGGGAGCATACCCGTGAAGTACTTTCCGAACTAGGCTATACATCTTCTCAAATTGACGAGTTCTACGCCCAAGGGGTTCTCTAAAAAGTGTCAACAACCCTGTTCCCATGACACACAAAACGGGGGTAAATACTCAGTTTAATTCATAAAGCTCGAATAATTCATTCCTTCTGACAAATCTCCGAATATCCAGAAAAGGCATTTTCAATAATTGGCTTTTAGTCGCTTCCATAGCAAGATATTTCTTCTGAATCTCATTTTGTTCCAATTCTAAGCTATACCAATTTCCCTGATGAAATAAATTTGAGGGAGGATATAACAACTTATTCGTAGAGATCGATTTATCAGCAGGGAAATTCTTATAATGAACCAAATACATCCAAACGCGGCTATTTTTCACTTGTTTTTCCAACAAGTATTTTTCTATAAATCTAAAGGTGCTTTTATGGTCAGGGTGAATATCCGACATATGAGGAACAATCAAAATGGTTGGTTTGTATTCATCCAAAATAGCAGACAAGTCATTAAAGAGATTTTCACCGTTATAATCCTGATTTTTCCTGTATGTACCGTTATAAGGATTAAAAGTAAATTTTGTTCCTTTTGCAGGATACTTTTTATTAATGCTGTAATAGTTGCTAAACAGTTGAGCCAGCCCTTTATCAGGATAACCTAAAAAATCCAGGTTTTTTTCTTCTAATCCTAATGCTTTCCCAGCATTCCGACCTTCTTGCATTCTTTGTTCACCAAGAGAGATAAAATCCAATGCATTGATTCGCAATCGTTTATCTTCCTCGATCACTACATTTACATTGTTATCACCATTCGTTATATAGACAATCCTGACTTTCGCTCCCATAAGAATTGCTTTTTGAATCAATCCTCCGCTACTGATAATTTCATCATCAATGTGCGGTGCCACTATCAGGATTTTATCCGTTGGTACCATTTCAGGAAATTTGTTCAGATAGGCATTATTAAAAAAACTGCCAATAAATGCTCCGATGCCAAAAAAGAAAAATCCCCAAACCACTAATAAAAAAATGAGGGTTTTTGTATAGCCAATATTCAACGGATTCCACTTTTTCACCATTTTATTGAGTATATATACAAAATGCTTATCTTAAAGCTTTAGTAAATGCCCTATTTACAAACACATGGTTATCGGGAATTGTCCTATTGGTATAAAATGTGTAACTGTCATCATACAGATAGAACCAATTCTCAAAATACTGGATGATATAGACTGAATCTGAAACATAGATGGGCTTCGTACGACCATCCGGTAAAGTTGCTATATGCTCGCCATAAGGTACTTTTCCAGGGGTAACGCAGAAAGAACGGTAGTAAAAGAAATAGACATATAACAAATCCAACTGCTCTTTCAGCTGTTTCAGAAACAGCTGAGAACAAGGTTCTCCTGACCATGGGTCTACATACTGGTATCCCTCCATATAGCTTCCTCTGCCCATATCATCGACATAGTGAAATCCATCCAAAACCTCAAAAAAAGTTTCCGCTCCTTTTTTGACTAAAGGGGGTGCCAAAAAATATACTCGTTTTCCTTTGTGGTTGCTTGACTCTTAAAATCATACTCTCCCTTGACAGTTGGTATAAAAATTCCCAACTCAGGGTCTTTTTCCATTATTCCAATACTGCATCTTGACTCATCCCCGGTAACAAATAATCCAAAAACATAGCTGAATCCTATTGGAATAACTGTTTCGGGTCGGGTACTGAAACAGAAGCAAGGTTTTATCAATAAAAGCGTTTTTTAGAACAGAAACTGCCGGTATCTCCGAGAGATACTCTTTTTCCCAAGTCTGATGCATCTCATTGTCCAAAGCGATGATCTTCAGATCTATGCCAGAGGGAGTATTTTGTCTAAATGTTGTTATAAAAATCCCTTTCTCATGTGAGAAAAGACGCAATCCTAAAAATGCATCCTCTCTCAATAGATCGGAATTGCTTGATTTCAGCTGATTCTCATTCCAAACTGGAAACTCAATTTTTTTGGGTGACGCTTCAGACAGTAATTCAAGTAAAATAAACCCATTTTTTTGCAGACTTGCTATCCAAATGACCGATTCTTCAACCAAAACGTCCAGTCTTAGAGGTATGCCTTCCCATTTTTGAAGGATTACTTCCTTTCCATTGTCCAGCGGGATACCCACAAGATAAAGCGAATTGGACCGGATAACCGCGACAAGATACCTATCCTTCCATTTTCCAAGCAAACGGTATGTGTCATATGCCTGGAGCGAGAAATCCCAGACATTGGATTTTTTGTTTCGGTTCCAGCCGTGAAGAGCCTTCCCCGGTTCTTCATAGAGTATCCACTCATCATCAAAAAAGATACCATATACAGTTTGGGTAGCCAGGGTTATTTGTTCTAGAAAAGTGCCTGATTTTAAATCATATATTCTGGTTTCCCCCTCAAGATTCAATAAAACCGAACTTTGATTGATCAGGAATGCCTGATCAGCTACCCATCTTTTTTTAAGCTGAATTCTCCAATTAATGCTACCTTCATATCGATGAAATGAATCAAATTCAATCGGAGTTTCCGAGCCACGAGCCAGATAAAACGAGGTTTGATCTGTTTCTGCTTTGATATACCGGTGATAGGAATACCTTTCAAATGGTATCGACACTTTCTGATCTAAGTCATTGATATCCCATGCCCAATTGTACTGAATGGGTTGTTTTGCAGAAAAAGACTCTGCTTTG
>JAJFUD010000004.1 GCA_021372585.1 bacterium | reverse complement strand
ATTGTATGAAATAACCGGCGCTCTTCAAACAACTGAAACAAATAGGAAAGAATATAAGAGAAATCAAGAAAAACTGAGTAAAATATAAAAAGCAGAGAGAATGAATATTGGTTTCGGAGGCAAAAACTCATGAGTCCAAGGAGTAGTAGTACAGAAAATCTTCAACCAATCCTATTACAATGGTTTATATCGAGCTTTCATTTGCTCCCCAATGATTCTCTGTATGGCAGTCCGGAAAGGACGTTAGAACGTTTCCTGATGGAAGATGATAAGGGGCAAAGGTATATTTTGGATAAAATTTCTCCCACTGCCATCCCCAGAAAATTAGCCATCGCGGAAAACCTGGAGAGATTACATCTGATCAATCCTTCTTTACCGATAGTGCCCTACCTGAAGAACCATCAGAACCAATTCATTTCTGAAGAAGGTGATTCCTACTGGATGTTATCCCATTTTGTTGAGCATCTTCCGTTGAACCGGCAGACATATTGGCAGGACGGGTGGCGTGGGCTGGAAATGGCGGAGTTCCTGCTTGACCTAAGGCACGCTGTTTTGAAGTGGCCCCAGGATTTGGGAAAATCGTGGGATCCGCCATTAGAACAATATATACCCGGGTTTGCGGACACCATTCAACAGCGTCACCCTGGGAAATATGCTCTAATCGAACCGATTTTACACCATTTGGAGTCCTTTTTATCGAGTTTGCATCGGCAAGAAAAAATTTTCTGCCATGGAGATTTCCATCCTTTAAATATTCTTTGGGGCTATAACACGATTGTCGGCGTGATTGACTGGGAATTCAGCGGAGGAAAACCAAGATTGTATGATATAGCCAATATGTTGGGTTGTTTGGGGATGGAAAATCCAGAAGCGTTAGCCGATAGGATGACGGCCAATTTTATTCAGTATTTTAGTGGAGAGGGATTTGGTTCGAAGGAGGAGTGGGCGTCTCTGGTCGATCTGATGATCTCACTGCGATTTGGTTGGTTATCAGAGTGGTTTCGTAAACAGGATGATGAAATGGTCGACCTGGAAATCACCTATATGCAATTCCTGGTTGAGTACAAGACTCAGCTAAACACATTTTGGGGCATCGTACAATAACCTCTGGCAATAGAAAGATTTTTTTGTAAAATGAAAAGCTATATTGATTTTGATTCGGAAAGGCAATGAATAATGGAAGAAATTAAGTTTGAAATTACAGAATCCTTAGGTGTGATCTCAGAAAGTGCAAAAGGTTGGTTTAAAGAGCTCAATATGGTGAGTTGGAATGAGTATCCAGCCAAGGTGGATATTCGAGATTGGTCTCCGGATCATACCAAAATGGGTAAAGGGATTACTTTAACCAAGTCTGAAGCAAAAAAATTGCGAGAGTTATTGAATGCAATGCCTTTGGATGATGTAGAATAGTATAATCCACCACAGCATAATTTTTATTTCTTTTGTAAGTGTATTTTCTTCTGTTTCTATTGTGTTTCACTTATTTTAAATGTTTGCTTTTTCATGCCCTGACCTTACAATGATGAGTAAAGGTTCAAAAAAAAAATATAAGGCGGGTTATTCATGAAAATTGGTATTAATGGGTTTGGTCGAGTAGGGAAACAAGTCTTTAAAGCCCTGGCAGAGCGGTATCCAGAGATACAAGTCAAGCAAATCAATGACATAGCGTCTGCTTCCACCTTGGCTCATTTACTGAAGTATGATTCCAATTATGGCATCTATCCGAAAGAAGTGAAAAGCACTCCTACCGGTATCATGGTGGACAATGAAGTCATTCAGGTGACGAATGTTTCTACCATTGGGGCGATTCCGTGGGATCCTTCCATTGATCTGATCATTGAATCCACAGGACTTTTCACGGCTCGTAAAGATGCCGCGATGCATCTGAATGATACTATTAAGCATGTGATTATCACGGCACCTTCCAAAGATGCAGATGCCATGATTGTATTAGGTGTGAACGAGGGGATTCTGGATCCCGGAAAACACCAGGTCATATCCAATGCTTCCTGTACAACGAACAGTTTAGCACCTGTTGTGAAAGTGCTCCATGAAAATTATCACCTGGAGAGAGGTTTTATGACGACGGTTCACTCGTACACCTCTGACCAGCGAATATTGGATTTACCGCATAAGGACCCAAGAAGAGCGAGGGCTGGTGCGATCAATATCATTCCCACCACCACAGGGGCTGCCAATGCAGTGGGTGTCGTCATTCCTGAATTGAGCGGGAAATTAACCGGTATTTCATTACGGGTGCCTACCCCAACCGTTTCCATCACCGATTTTGTCTGTACGGTCACTAAACCGACCTCGGTCGATGAGGTAAATCATGTTCTGGAAGAAGCCTCAAAAACGACTTTGAAAGGAATTCTGGGATTCACGATGGAACCTTTGGTCTCATCAGATTACAAAGGCTCCTCCATGTCTGGTGTGATTGACGGATTGATCACCAATGTAGTGGACGGTATGTTTATTAAGATTCTAAGTTGGTATGACAACGAATGGGGTTATTCTTGCAGAGTGGCTGATCTGGCCGATTATCTCAGAAAAAAAACCCAGTAGGAGAATGGCTGTGAAAACGATACGTGATGTTCAGGTTAGTCATAGAAGAGTATTAATTCGAGAGGATTTTAATGTGCCGGTGGATGCTAATGGTGATATTACCTCTGATTCACGCATCATTAACGCCATGCCTACTATAAAATACATATTGGACCGGGATGCCAAGATCATTTTAATGTCGCACTTCGGGCGGCCAACCGCTCAAGAGGATAAATATCGCTTAGACAAGGTCGGCGAACGCTTGAGCGAGGTATTGAAAGTGAAAGTCAGAAAGATGGACCAGGTGGTTGGGGAGGAAGTTACTGAAGCTGTATCCCAGATGCAGCACAAAGAGATAGTGTTGCTGGAAAATGTACGGTTCGATAAACGGGAGACCAAAAATGATCCTGTTTTTTCTCGTGAATTGGCTTTATTAGGTGAATTATTTGTCAACGATGCCTTCAGTGCCTCCCACCGAGAGCATTCGTCCGTTTGCGGGGTCGCGGATTTTCTTCCGACCTGTGCCGGCTTCCAAATGGAAAAGGAAATCCAGGAACTCTCAAAAGTACTCGATAATCCGGTACACCCATTTATCCTGTTGCAAGGAGGAGCAAAAGTTTCCACGAAAATCGGTATCATTCGAAAATTACTCCCGAAATTAGATAAAATTTGTATTGGGGGTGGTATGGCCTTCACCTTTTTAAAAGCTTTGGGTCATAACGTGGGAAAATCTTTTACAGAAGAAGATTGTGTCGAATTAGCCAAAGAGATCCTGGAAGAAGCGAAAAAACTTGGCAAAGAGATAGTGCTTCCTACGGATTTTATCATTACCGATTCGCTGGAACACCCTCAACAGAGACAGGTTATCAATTTGGCTCAGTTCCCGGACAATATGATAGGGGCTGACATCGGACCAGTTAGCATAGAAACATTCAAGAGAACACTCATTTACGGTAAGATGATTCTTTGCAACGGACCAATGGGAGTCTTCGAGATGCCGGGTTTTAAGACCGGTACCCTTGACCTTTACAGATTTTTAGGGGACATCCGTGACTCTTATGAAATCGCAGCGGGAGGAGACACCTCTGCAGCGATCGAGCAATTTGGATTAATGAACAAATTTACCTACATTTCTTCAGGGGGAGGGGCTACTCTGGAATTTCTGGAAGGGAAAATACTACCCGGGATCGCAAAATTAAATGCATGAGAAAGTTTTTCTAATCATATGTGACGGCTGGGGATTAGGACCACCTGGGTCTTCGAATGCGATCTCCCAAGCCTGCACGCCAAACTGGGATGCGATCCGGAAAAGAGCGATGCAATCTGTTTTAAGGGCTTCGGATACCGCGGTAGGACTACCACATGGACAGATGGGTAACTCAGAAGTAGGGCATCTGAACATCGGTGCTGGTAGGGTGATTGATCAGGAAGTGATGCAGATTAATCGTTCTATCGAGAGTGGCTCTTTAATGAAAAACCCTGTTTTAATCGATGCATTCAACAAAGCAAAGACATCTTCTCTTCATTTGATGGGATTATTATCAGATGGCGGGGTGCATTCCGATCTTGATCACCTGATTGCTTTTATTCATGCCGCGCATCGTGCCGGTGTGACTGACATTCGGATGGATGCATTTTTAGACGGCAGAGATACCGAACCAAAGTCCGCGATGCAGTTCATTCGTAGGATGAAGGAAGAAACCCGATCGTATACAATAGCCCGATTTTCGTCCATAGGAGGTCGCTATTTCGGTATGGACCGAGATAAACACTGGGACAGACTGCTGAAAGGATATGACGCGATTCTGGGCAACCAAGGCCTCCTGTTCAATTCGGCAGAAGAAGCATTAGAAGCAGCGTATGGGAGAGGGGAGACCGATGAATTTGTGACTCCCAGCATCATCTCGGCTGATGGGCTTTCCCATCCGGTCAACGGCGGGGAAGTCTTCCTCTTTTTTAATTACCGGGCTGACCGGGCAAGAGAGATCACAAGAGCTCTTACAGACCAGGATTTTGAGCGGTTTCCCAGGAACCCGGCACAGAGGATACGGCATTATTATTGTTTAACCCCTTATGATGAGACGTTTCAGCTACCGGTTCTCTTTGATAAAAAACCGGTGCACCCGACTTTAGGCGAAGTCATCTCTGATCATGGATTGAATCAATTACGCATCGCTGAAACAGAGAAATATGCGCACGTCACTTTTTTCTTTAACGGGGGAAGAGAAGAGCCCTATCCGGGAGAAGACAGGATTCTGATACCCTCTCCACCGGTAGCGACATACGATTTGAAACCCTCCATGTCAGCGTTGGAAGTTACAGATAACGTGATTCGCGTCTATCCGAAAGGATATGATTTTATCTTGCTCAATTTTGCAAATCTGGATATGGTCGGCCACACCGGTGATATGCAAGCAACCATTCAAGCAGTAGAAATAGTGGATCAGTGTTTAGGCAAGCTGGTGGAAGTATTTTCCCCGGCTTATGATCTGATCATTACAGCTGATCACGGTAACGCTGAACAGATGCTTGACGAAAAAGGCAATGTCCAAACTGCTCATTCGATGAATCCGGTTCCACTCCTATACTTATCCTCCAGAAAAAGAGAGTGGCGGTTACTGCCTTGTGGCTACTTGAAAGATATCGCCGATCTGGTATTACGTATTTTAAACATTCCAAAACCCATTGAAATGGAAGAAAGCAGGTTGATTACCCATGACAGCATTTGAGGTTCGCAAAGCATTTTTAGATTATTTTAAAGAGCAGCATCATCATGAGATGCATTCATCTGCTTTACCGATAGACGACCCTACTCTGCTGTTTACGGTTGCCGGCATGGTTCCCTTAAAGAAGTTTTACACAGGAGAAGAGTTGTCTCCCTATTCCAGAATGGTTTCCTCCCAGCGGTGCCTTCGAACCAACGATATTGAGAATGTCGGGAAGACACCCAGGCACCATACATTTTTTGAGATGCTTGGGAATTTTTCCCTGGGAGATTATTTTAAAGAAGAAACCATCTTTTTTGGATTTGATTTTCTCACAAAAAAGCTCTCTGTATCGCCTGACAGTCTTTGGGCAAGCGTATATCCGGAAGACCACGAAGCCAAAAAAATCTGGGCAAAATACCTTCCTGAAAAACGGATTATAACTTCAAAAGAAAACTTTTGGCAGATGGCAGCCACCGGACCGAGCGGATTTGATTCTGAAATCTATTTTGACAGAGGATCCTCCGTCGGTTGTCAGAAAGCCAACTGCAATCCAACTTGTGAATGCGGGCGCTTTTTAGAGCTCTGGAATCTGGTATTTATGGAGTTCAATTTATTACAAAGCGGGGAACGGGCATGGCTGCCTAAAAAAAATATTGACACCGGCATGGGATTAGAAAGAGTTCTTTCTGTGGTGAATGGGTATGCCAATAATTATGAGACAGATTTATTTAAAGATATTATCAAGCTGATCGAAAAGAAAACCGGGAAAAAACAATCGACCGATACAAAACGCTTTCATATGATCAGCGACCATATACGCGCTATCGTATTTTTGATTGCTGACGGGGTATTTCCTGAGAATACAAAGCATGGGTATGTATTGCGCCGATTATTACGCAGGGCTAAACTGGCTGGATATCAGCTGGGAATCCGAGAGTTGTTTTTATCCGATCTGGCGGAAGTAGAGATTAAAATCATGCAGGGCCATTATACTTATTTGGTCCCGTTGGAAAACAAAATTAAAATGATCATCGGAAAAGAGGAAATTCAGTTTCAGTCAACACTGGAAGATGGATTTAAAGTGTTTCACCAGGAACTGGAGAAGACCAACACTGTATTTGACGGGAAGGTCGCTTTCAAACTTCATGACACTTTTGGTTTTCCGATCGAATTAACCAGAGAGATGCTGGAAGAGAAGAATATCACTCTTGAGGAAGCAGTATTTCAAAACCTGATTCAGGAACAAAAAACCAGGGCAAAAAAAGAATCTTTTTTTGAATCCACTCTGGAAGAAACGGATTTTTGGAAAACGATCAAAGACGAGGTCGGACCAACCAAATTCTTAGGATATGACCAGGAATCGTCACAGAGCACTGTTTTGGCGATTCTCCAGGATAAGACTTCTTTGCAGGAAGCTAACCAGCCTGGTCAGCATTATACAATTATTTTGGACCAAACTCCCTTTTTCCCGGAAAAAGGCGGACCTATCGGTGACCAGGGAACGCTACAGCAAGGAGAATTTCTGTTTGAGGTAGAGAATACTCTCACACCTATCCAAGGACTCATCCTGCATTATGGGAAACTCATCAGCGATTCCATTCAAGTGAAACAACCACTGAAAGCGATCGTGTCAACAGCTTTTCGCAGAAGTATTCAGAGAGCCCATACCGCCACTCATTTACTGCATGCTGCTCTGAAGAATGTGCTGGGAGATTACATCAATCAAGCTGGATCTTTGGTGATGAACGATAGTCTGCGGTTTGATTTCAATGCTCTGGAGCCGATGACACAGGAGCAAATCAGTCAGGTTGAAAAGCTGATCAATGAGGATATCGCGAAAGGAAAGTTCATCTGTGTGGAACAAATGCCCTTTGAGAAAGCGATTCAGGAAGGTGCCACGGCTCTGTTCAAGGAAAAGTATGGTGAGCACGTGCGGGTAGTCAGTATTGATGATGTTTCCAAAGAATTGTGCGGGGGTATTCATGCCAGAAACACAAACGAATTGCGATTGTTCCGGATTGTCAAAGAAACCAGTATCGGTACCAACCTTCGCAGAATTGAGGCCATGGTGGGAGAAAAAGCGATTGAGAGCTTTCAGCAAGCTGCCCATGACATCAAGACGATCTCAATGCTTTCCAATAAACCAACCATATCCCCTGTAGAAGCTGTAAAACAGATTTTGGAAGAGAAAAATAGCCTGGAACTGGAACTGAAAAACTGGAAAAATGCCTGGATGAAAAGCTACCTGGAATTGATGAAAGTAAAAGTAGAAAAAAAAGGAGAGATCTCTATCCTGATCGATACGTTTACCTTACCTTCGATCGAAGAGACGAAATCCCTGGCGGACTTGGTCCGTGAGGCTCTGATAAAACCAAACCTGATGTTGTTTTATCTTAAAAAAGAACAGGAAATGAATGCCGTCATAGCCAGTTCAGGCGAGATAAACTGCCGGGAGTTGTTTACACAGATCAAGGAAAGCTTCCCGGATATTCGCGGGGGCGGGAATCCGAAATTAGTCCAATTCGGGAATTTTTCATCGGACTCTATCCAGGCTATCACTGATTATGTAAAAAAAATGGTATGAGGGTCAATCTACTCGGATGCACAGGGATCCCTGTCTCTGAACTCTGTTTCGGCACCTTGGTGATGGGTCCTCTGCAAGCCAATCTCTCCATTCAGGATGGGTCAGAGTTATTGGCCTACTCGCTCGATCTGGGGATTAATTTTTTTGATACTGCCGAGTTATATCTGACTTACCCGTATTTCAAACCGTTAACCCCCTCGCAAAAACAACGGATGGTGATCAATTCCAAATCTTATGCCTATACCTACCAGGATATGATGGAGAGCATCGAAAACGGACTGAAAGCTATCGACAGAGACTACTTTGATATCTTTATGCTGCACGAACAAGAATCCCTCCTTACTTTGAAAGGACATCAGGAAGCAGTACGTGCTATGGTAAAAGCAAAAGAGCAGGGAAAAATCCGGGCGATTGGCGTTTCTACTCATTCTGTACAACTGACCAACGACCTTCTCCTGCATCCGGAATTCGAGGTCGTCTTCCCCTTATTCAACCGAGTTGGGCAGGGGTTACTGCATGGAACGTTTGAAGAAATGAACCAAGCGATTCAAAACCTTTATCTTCACCACTTCGGGATCTTCACGATGAAACCTTTAGCCGGTGGGAGGTTATACCGGTCTTTTTTGGAAGAACTCACTTATATGCGTGATTATCCCTACAAACATGCGATAGCGATTGGTACAAAGAATAAGAATGAGATTTTGGTGGACGTGGCGATCATTGAAAACCGATACGAAGAAAGTATGAAAGGATTGTTACAGCTTACTGAAAAAAAGATTTTTTATCGTTCGGAATTGTGTGCTTTTTGCTATACGTGCATTACAACTTGTTCTTCCAAGGTGATCTCGAGGACCGAGGATGGTAAGTTAGCCTTTGATTGGGATAAATGTTGCTGCTGCGGGTATTGTATTGCCTCTTGTCCTCAGTTTGCACTTCGTGTATTATAAGACCTATGATAATCGCAATCGATTTTGGAGAGGTGAATATCGGAGTGGCTGTTACTGATGAAGAAAATCGGTTTGTTTTTCCGAAATGTGTGATCAAAACTGCTCTTTTTCTGAAGCATCCGGATATCCTGACCACCCAGATTCCTCGTTTTTCTGAAGTGACAGAGATCGTGATCGGTCTGCCGATGAATCTGAAAGGGGAACACACTCCCCAGACAGACAAAGCGATTGCTTTTGCAGATTTTATCAAACAGACTTTTCCCGGGAAGCCGGTTATTTTGTTTGATGAACGTTTCTCTTCGACGATCGTATTACGGAGGCACCAAGCTTTGGGAGGTCATCAGAAAGACCTGAAATCCACTAAAGATATGTTAGAAGCAGCTCAAATTCTGGAAGATTATTTACGAAAGAAGTCCAATGAAAACGGGTAAGTACATCGTCGCAACCCTTATTTTACTCCTGATTATCGCGGGGGTGGGAGTCTCCCTTTGGATTACTGAGAACCAAACAACCAATCCAATCATACCATTCGTATTTAATATTCAGGAAGAAGAGAGTGTAGAATCGATTTCAAACCGTCTTCAGGAAGCCGGGGTCATTAAAAATGCCCGCTTTTTTAAATATTATCTGCGCTACACCAAGCAAGATAAAACTATACAAGCTGGTTATTACTTGATACCGGAAACAAAGGATCTGGACGAATTGATCAAAGTGTTTCAGGAAGGGAAAGCGAAAATGGTCAAGTACACCATTCCCGAAGGATATACCATTCGCAGAATAGCAAAAAAACTGGCTGAGGAAGGTTTAGTGGATGAGATTGCCTTTATTGATCTGGCTTCGAAACGGGGAACTCAGTTCACCTTTCCTTACCTTGATCAGATCAAAGATGGAAACCTGGAAGGATTTCTCTTCCCGGAGACCTATTTCATCGCCAATCCGACCGAAGAAACGATTATTCAACAGATGCTGGATCAATTCTCTCTCGTAATGGAGCAATCGATTCTACCAAAATGGAACAACCAGAAGCGGACTTTACGGGAAATCATCATACTCAGCTCCATTGTGGAAAGGGAAGCCCAAGCTGACTTGGAAAGACCGATTATCGCGTCGGTATTTCTCAACAGAATCCAGGCCGGATGGAAGCTGGAGGCATGCTCCACCGTGGAGTATGTGGTTCAAAAAGAGGGATATGTGCTGACTTTGGATGAATTACAAATCGATTCCCCTTATAATACCTATAAATATAGCGGTTTACCGGCTGGTCCGATCTGTAATCCGGGTTTGGATTCTATTTTAGCCACTTTAGCCCCTGCTAAGACTGATTACTTCTTTTTTGCGGCGAAAGGTGACGGTTCCCACGCCTTTGCTGCTACTTTAGAAGAGCATAACCGCAATGTTGCCAAATATATTCCCTGATCATGGAATGGTTGGTCACCCTTCAGATACCCAAACAAGATGTCTGGTTTGTACAACATACCATCGAAAGTTTTGACGGGATTGCCTTGATGACTACCGGTAAAATGCAGGAATCGGCAGGGTGGTTTGATATTTACCTGGACAACAGCACCTACCCTGATTTTGAAGCTTTAATTCTGTCCCTTCAGCAGGAGATGCCATTACTGCAGATAATCCGAAAAGAGAGACTCGATGGTATATAAACCGGATGCTTTTTTTACCTCAATTGATAAAATCCCTTTTTCTCTTTTAGATCTCTGGCAAATACAAGGGCTTATCCTGGATGTAGACAATACCCTTTTACCCAGAACCAGTTATCAAATCTCTCCGGAGATCAGAGATTGGGTGCTGGAGGCAAAAAAAAGATATAACGTTCTGATCGTTTCCAATAATACGGTAAGAAAAATCAGGAGAGTGGCCGATCCTTTGGATTTGCCTTTTATCGCTTGGACTATCAAGCCTTTTTCTCTCTATTTCCATAAAGCATATCGCAAACTCGGGCTTATTCCTGAAAAAGTATGTGTAATAGGCGACCAGTTATTTACTGATATCCAAGGGGCAAAAAGAACCAATGCCAAGGCGATTTATGTTTCTCCATTGGCTCCGGATGATGATTTACCCTGGACGAAATGGAGAAGGAAACATGAACCAAAAATCCTGGCTGAGTGGTCAAAAACCGAACAACTCTTTGACGCTTGATTCCGTTAAGGAAAAACCTGCTTTTGAGATATTGAAACAGTTTTTCTGGCAAGCGATACAAAAAAATGCTACTGACATGCATTTCGACCCGAAACCATCTCTTGTGGATATCAGAATAAGGGTGGATGGTCATCTGCAATCGTTTTCACAAGGAACTACCGAACAATTTGAGGTGTGGAAAAGAATTATTAAACTGCAATCACACCTGAATATCGCTGAAAACAGACTTCCTCAAGAAGGGGGTTTCTCTCTCGAACAAGACGATAACCGCTGCGATATGAGGATTTCTTTTATGCCTACCATTTTTGGGGAAAAATGCGCGGTCCGTTTTCTTCCTACCGGTGAGAGTTTTCAGAATTGTTTAGATTTGGGGATGACACGTGATCAGTTGATCTTGGTAGAGCAAACCATCTCGAGCAGGGAAGGCTCTGTCATTATCAGCGGTCCAACCGGCTCTGGCAAATCCACTACCCTGCATACTTTACTGGGTTTATTCCCAAAGAAAACGCTTCATATTGTTTCTATCGAGGATCCGGTAGAAATAAGGGACAAAGAGATAAATCAGATCCAAGTCCAGGAAGAAATCGGGCTCACGTATCAACAGCTCTTGAAAAAGATGATGAGATTAGATCCGGATGTGTTTTTACTGGGGGAGGTCAGGGATAAGGAAACTGCCAGAATAGCTTGCGAAGCTGCATTGACAGGGCATTTTTTCCTGACAACGATTCATACCAAATCAACGTTTGATATTTTACTTCGTTTGCTGGAGATGGGGATTGAACCCTATTTAATTGCCACCTCCCTCTCAGTTCTGATCTCTGAGCGTTTAGTGCGAAAAGTGTGTACACATTGTTCCGAGAAAATCGCCTTGAATGATCCGTCATTAAACAAGCAGGGAATCCATTCCCATCTGGTGGGAAAAGGGTGTGCATTCTGTCATTACACAGGCTACCAGGGACGTCAGGGAGTGTTTGAAGTAGTATCCTTAAGCGAAGAAACAAAAAAAATGATCTCAGCTTTCAGTTTGACACCTAACCTGGATTTATTACAACAATCCTTTCAAAAAGACTGTCTTGTACCCTTGCAGGAGAATTTCTTCACCTTAATCCGGAAAGGAGTGACCAATTGGGAAGAAGCGCTAATACAACTCGAAAATTTCGAATAAAAGAAGCATTGGTGAATGATTTTACTTACCAGTTACGGTTATTACTCTCACAATCTTATCTGATTCAGGAATCTCTTCATTTGATGTCCTCGTTCAATACACATCCCCGGATCAAAAAACTGATACAACTCATTATGAATAGGCTTGAAAAGGGTCTTTCACTGGCGGATTCTCTTGATCAAATCCAGTATATAGACAGATTCTATATCACGATGGTCCACACCGGGGAATTATCCGGAAATCTTGCCTTGCAGATGACAAAACTATGGGAGCACTTGGAAAAAAAGCGTCTTTATCGACAGAAATTAAGCAAAGCATCCCTGTATCCCACCTTGGTGTTCTCGGTGACGCTGGTGGCTGGGATTGCGTTTATCGTTTTTGCCGTACCGATGCTGGTCAATTTTGCACAATCCCTGCAAGTTACCCTGCCTGCTTCGACACAAAGAGTAATCACTTTATTAAACTGGCTTCATGAGTTTTATATGATTCCCTTAGCCGGAATCACCCTGATTTTGCTTATTTTTGGATGGTTTTACCGGCGGTTTCCTTATCTGGTGGATTACTGGAAATGCTCACTTCCGTATTTTGGAAAAATCATTGTGGAAAGGGATATGGCGTTATTCTGTCAGCAGATCTCTTTTCTTCTCTCTTCGCATATTAGTTTGCAGGATAGTCTGAGTATTGCTTCCTTTTCCATACAAAATCGCTACCTTCGTGAGCAGATTGAAATCGGGAGTGCGCAATTAAGCTTTGGGAATCCGATCTCCTCTTCTTTACAGCCGTTATTTAGGAAACATCCGTTTCTGTTGACTGCTCTGAAAACGGGTGAGGAGAGCAATCGGTTGGCTGAAAATTTTGCTTATCTAAGTGTACATTACCAGCAAACTCTCCAGGTGAATCAGGACAGAGTGCTGGTTTTGATTGAGCCGATCATGCTTCTCACCACCGGCTTATTTGTGTTTCTGATCATTGTCCACTTTTATCTTCCCATTTTTCAATTAATGAATCAGGTTGATTTTTTAAATCCATAATATACAGGCAGGCTTTGTACAGCCTGCCCTGGACTAAGATGGGATCAGTTGTTTTGGATTACCTCGCCTTCTTCAGCCAATGCATCTGCCACCACCAACCTGAGCTCATCGCGGATACCGGTTTCATAAGCGTTGAGCAACCCCAACCAGACCTTTTCCGATAATGTTTTCAGGAAAGCCTCCACTGTTTCAGGATTTTGTATCGATTCCTGTAAATGCTCCCACACAAAATCAAACACATCTGATTCATTTTGAAATACGGATACCTCTTCCATGCAAATCCTTCCTTTCAAAAAAAAGTTTCTACATAAAGAAAGATTCGTTTCAGTAGAACAGTGGGCGGTTCAGTGATCGAAAAAAAGGGAATGAATAAAACAGAAAGAAATATCTGTAAAATTTATACAACTATTGACAAGAAAAAAATATGTATTAATATTATTAATGACAATATAAGAAAAACAGAAGGAGGCAAACTATGAAGAAAGAAGAAAGAAAGAAAGAGATACCGATTTCTCTGCAGAAGAATCTGGAAAACTATCTCGAACAGCAAAAACTAAAGCACAATCAGATAAAAGTCTTTTTTGATATTTTCAGAATTGATTAGTTTTGCTGTTTTAACCAATTCGGGTTATTGGCGATAGACCTGCCAACACCTATCAAATCAACGAGGTGTCGATCCAGGATGCTATCCACAGTAGATAAATTCACAAAACCGCCAGTCAGTAACACAGGTTTTGTCGTCGATGCCCGTATTTTTTGTGCAAATGGTAAAAAATACCCCTCTCCGGCATCAGTTGATGGACGGCTTCCACACATTCCGCCGGAGATATCCAAGCAATCAGCTTCTTCTAATATGCCTGCCATACAGGCAGCATCATCAATAGTGAGTCCGTTTGGTTCTTTTGTAAAAGGCATTGTATCCGAGACGCCCATTCTGACAAAGATTGGATACTCGTTTCCCACATGGGATCTGACTTCTGACAGGATCTCTGTCAATAATCTGACTCTGTTTTTCCAAGATCCGCCGTATTCATCTTTCCGTTGATTGGTGAGAGGGGACAAGAACTGGGAGAGCAAGTATCCATGAGCAGAATGGATCTCTACCCCATCGTAGCCGGCTTTTTGGACCCGGATGGCCGCTTGGCAGAAAAAGTTTTTCAACTCTTCCAGCATAGACCGTGTACAGGCTGTTGGTATAAGACCACTGACAGGATGCGGTATTTCACTAGGACCGATGGATTCATGGAATACTGCAGCCAATCGATTGCTACCGGCATGGCTGATCTGGCATATGACCGGTGTATTGTTTTCATGGATAGCGGAGGTCAGCTCCGAGTGAAAGGCGATATCAAGATCAGATTGTATACTCATCTGATTCGGGCTGCAACGACCCATAGGATGTATATAATTGTGTTCCAGGATAATCAGTCCTACTCCGGTAAGACTCATCTTACGGTAATATTCCAGCACTTGGGAGGTGATATTGCCTGAATGATTTGATTTTTCCGTAGCCATGGGAGGCAGCACAATCCGGTTTCGCAGTGTTAGATTTTTAATCAAAAATGGTTCCTTCCAAGTCATGGGGGTCCTTCCTTTTTCAGCTCCATAGAATACATTCCTGTTGTTGAGTGCATTGTTTCCAATCCGGATAAAACAACGGTAGGTTGATTTTTTCTTTTTTTCATCTAAGGTAAGATTATAATACGGGAGAAAGGGTGATGCCAGATATGTTGCAGAATGAGAATCTTCCGAGTGAGATCGGGGACGCAATCCAGATCATCTTTTCAAAATGGTCTGAAGAAGAAAAACAAGCTTTTTCCATGATTGAGATGATCGAATTAAACTCATTAAAACTAACGCTGGGACTTGATATTCGAAATCTATTTCAGTTATGGTCCGGTAACCAGAAATTATTACTAGCCTGCCAAAGAGAGACAGAGGAGCACCCGGCGCTAAAGGAAATATTATGGAAAATATTCTATTTATCTTCATGGGAAGAAGGTTTATTGGATGAAGAAAAGCGGGGAGAGAGAGCCAAAGAGGAAGAAAAAATTGCTTTTGATGAAGTATTTTCCGAGATGAATGCGTATCTCGCTTCCGAGTTAATCATTTACATGGCTTGGAGTTCCTTACAAAAAAAACCAGAGTAATCTGGTACAATTGTTATAACTATCCTTGAAGGAGTCATTATGTTTTATCAGAGTGTATGGTTTTGGGTGATCGCTGTTTTATTAGTGATCGTCATTGTCATTATTGTTGCAGTTCTTTCAAGAATCAATAAAATTGGTGGCATGATGGAACCCGGGAAAAAAGAAAAAGTCAAATTTTGCCCGAAATGTCACTCCATGGTTTGGGAAAAAACACAAATCTGTTCAAAATGCGGTGCACCAATCCAACCGACCGGGTCAAAAAAAAATAAAAAAACAAACCAGATAGGCAGGAACAGCAAATGAATGAATCTTTTATCCAGCTATTATTGCAAAAAGCAAAAGACTTGGGATGTGAATATGCGGATTTTCGGTATGAAGAAACTGAACGCCAGAATATATCCGTTAAAAATGAGCAGGTAGAAGCTTTAACGAACGGTTTCGATAAAGGCTTCGGTATTCGGGTATTAAAAAAAGGATATTTTGGTTTTTCTTCCAGTGCTTCTTCCAACGAAAAAGAGGCGATCAATGTATTAATGGAGGCGGTAAGAATCGCAGAAGCTTCTTCTGTGATTCAGGCGGATCCGATTCAACTGGCTCCTTCTCCGGTCAACCGAGACAAAGTATCCGCTCATGCGAAAAAGAATCCCTTATTAGTGCCGTTGAACGAGAAGATTGACCTGCTAAGATCCGCCTCCGCTTCCATGAAAGTGCATAATGAATGCAGGATTCGAAAAGCCTCTTTGCACAGCCGTGTGCAATATAAACAATTCAGCTCCACGGAAGGAACCTATATCGAACAAGATAGAATAACCACCGGTGCCGGCATTCATGTCATGGCATTCGGGAACCAGGACATGCAGATAAGGTCTTACCCAAATTCATTTGGTGGTGATTTTTCCACTTTTGGTTTTGAGTTTGTCGAACAGATGAAACTGACCGAAAATGGTCCCATTATTGCCGAAGAATCAAGAGAGCTTATCTATGCGCCGATTTGTGAAGCGGGCGAGAAAGATATTATTTTAGATGGGAACCAGTTAGCGTTGCAGGTTCATGAATCAATCGGACATCCCTCTGAATTAGACCGAGTGTTTGGATACGAAGCCGCTTATGCGGGTACCTCGTTTCTGACTCCCGACAAACTCTTTCATTTTCAAGTCGGCTCTTCGCTGGTGAATATCGTAGCAGATGCCACTATTCCCGGTACTCTGGGCGGTTTTGCGTATGATGACGAAGGCATCCCGGGAAGTCGGGTGTATCTGGTAAAAGAGGGTATTTTTGTCGGGTATCTGAATTCTCGCGAAACGTGCTGGAAGATTCGGGAGAAACCTATGGGATCTATGCGGGCAGATCGTTTTTCCAAAATCCCCATTATTCGTATGACATCGGTCAATCTGGAACCGGGAGATAAAACCGTTCAAGAGCTGATTCAAGGAATTGATGACGGTTTATGGCTCTCCGGTATAAAAAGCTGGTCCATTGATGACAGGAGATTAAATTTCCAATTTGCTACCGAGATTGCCAGAGAGATTAAACAGGGAAAACTGGGCAGAGTGGTGAAGAATCCAAGCTATATCGGGGAAACTCCCACTTTTTGGAATGCTTGCGACGGTATTGCCAATCGTGATTTTTGGCATGTTTGGGGGGTACCGAACTGCGGAAAAGGGCAGCCTGCCCAAATCATGACTGTTTCGCACGGTACAGCGCCGGCGAGATTCAGAAAAATCAAAGTAGGAGTAGCAAAATGACAACATTTGAACATTGCAAAGAATTAGCACAGCTGATTGCTTCAAAAGTGGATGCTGAGCAATATGAGGTCATTATTTATCGAACAACCGAAGCGTTAACGAGATTTGCCAATTCCTCCATTCATCAAAATGTACAGAGTCATGAGATTGTGGTGCATTTACGCTTGATTAAAGGACTGCAATCCAGTGTGACCAACACGACCGATATTAGTGCATCGGGTATCGATCGTTTAGTGAAACAGAGTCAGGAACAGCTGGAAAACAGTACGCTCTCGCAAGAACCGATTATACTACCTGCATCAGGTGAGACGATTATTCTGGATTCTCCCAAAACGGATAGATCAGAGGTTTTTAAAGAACCGGAATACAGAGCGCAAGTAGTTTCCAGAATATGCGAGGAAGCAAAAAAGAATGCTACCCAAGCTTTCGGTAGTTTTGCTACCACAAAGCAGGAGTTGTTTGTGATGAACTCGAAGAATACACTTGCCTACAATGAAAGTACCCAAGCGCAGTTAATCTCCCAGATGATGCAGGATACTAATTCCGGATTTGCACAGAGCACCGCTTCTCATATTCAGATGATAGAAGAAGACCGGGTAAAAAGGGAGAGCGTGGATCTGTGTTTAAGAGGGAAAAATCCGAGAGAATTGGAACCGGGAGAGTATGAAGTGATTCTGCTTCCGGAAGCGGTGGAAGATATGCTGTCCATGGTCTCTCATATGGGATTTTACACCGTTGGGATCCAGGAAGGCCGTTCTTTCCTGTCTGAGAAAATGAACCAGCTAATATTTGATCCAAAGTTTTCCATTTCTGATTTTTCACAGCATTCTCTTCAATCCGACCTGCCATTTGACTTTGAAGGAGTACCGAAGCAAAAAGTCGAATTGATCAAAAATGGCGTCTTCCAGGCATTTGTTACAGACTCTCTTTGGGCAAGGAAATTGAATATTCCTAATACCGGTCATGCTTTAATTGCGCCGAATCCTTTCGGCCCGTTTCCATTACATTTAGTCGTGGAGTCAACAGGAGAAACCTCTCTGGCAGACATCATAAAACAAGCTAAAAAAGCAGTTTTGATCACCCGCTTCTGGTATGCCAACCCCATCCATCCCAAAATGGGTACTTGTACCGGCTTAACCCGTGATGGTACATTCTTGGTGGAAAATGGGCAAATTGCCTATCCGATCAGGAATTTACGTTATACCGACAACCTGGTGGAGGTACTGAATCATATTCATGCCATGACTCGGGAAAAACGTTTTTATAACGGGATGGTAACCCCTACGATGTATTGTCAATCCATGCGATTTGTCAGCCAAGCGCCCCGGTCATGATTCCATTAGGAGATTCTCCCAAGAAAAAAAGAGATTCCTTTATTACGCCGCTCCTGATTGCAGGCAATGTACTTTTTTTTCTATATATGCTCCTGTTTTTTCCAGATGCCTCCGCCTTTTATAAAGTATATGGCTTGAATCCGGCACAAATCACAAGAGCTTTTCAAGCTTCCTCTGCTTTTCAGCCTGTCTACTGGACGTTTTTGTCCTCCATGTTTTCACACGGCGGGTGGTGGCATCTGATCAGCAATATGCTGTTTCTTTGGATTTTCGGCGATAATGTGGAAGACAGAATGGGGAAGTTCTTTTTTCTTATCTTTTATCTGTTAGCCGGCACAGGCGCCGCCATAGTACAAATTCTACTCCAACCTGATTCCAATGTGGTGATGGTGGGTGCTTCAGGGGCTATTTCCGCAGTCATGGGAGCTTATCTGGTTTTATACCCTAAAGCATCTGTCATGACTTTAGTGCCTATTCTGTTTTTTCCGGTGATTCTGAGGATTCCGACAGTTGTTTTTATGGCTTTCTGGTTTTTAACACAAATCCTCAATATGGCGACGGGGACTTCAGGTGTTGGATGGGGAGCTCATGTGGGAGGTTTTATGATAGGGTTGTTACTGGGCTGGATGCTGATTCCTTTAAACCGTCCACCTTCCGCCAGAGTAATTGAAGAAGACCGTTACTTCAGGTAATTGATCTCAATCAGCTGATAGGTAGCATTCCAATCAACGGTAGCGTTAAATACTTCCATCACAAAACGCAGAGGAATCAGAGTTCTGTTCTGGATGATCACCGGTGGTACATCTAATGAAACGGTTTTTTTGGTAAAATTCTGTTCGATGACCGCCTCTTTCTTGCCAATCGTGAGTAGTACTTTTTTATCTTTCACCTGAACCAGAACCTGCTGTGTCTTAGGATACCAGGCAACATCCACCCCAAATGATTCGCTGAGAAAACGTATAGGCACCATGGACCTTCCCTGGATGATCACCGGGGGGACTTCAAGAGGAATCTCTTTTCCGTTGACATTCGCAGCATATTCCCCGATTTTTAGCGCCATGGTGATATAGCTGCTGCAATACACCGGGAGGCGAATTTTGATAAAATCCTCTCCACGCTGTGTAATGCAATACAGATAGGTATCCCATCTTTTTAGAGGTAAGTCGGCATTGAATTTCTCATTATTGGCTTTTTCAACCAATCCTTCTTCGGTGTAATTCCCAATCCAGAGCCTCTCTCCGTTTGTACTGCCATTCACCGGTAAATTCAGCCTGGAAGTGGTATAGCCATAAGTAATGTTACGATTGATATAGAGACCGTTATTCATCACGTTTACTTTCGCAGAGTAGACTTTACAAGGAATCGATAAGGTAGTCGGATCCATCAGGAGGTATTTCTGGATAGACACATTGGTAAAACCATCTCGAATCGCTCTGAAATTAATACTGAACAAGACACCTTCCCCGTTTATCCCTTTAGCATGGTTTAATCTCGTTCCGTACAAACTAATGACTCCTGGAGAAACATTATTATAGTCGTATTTAGGGAGAATACCGTCCTCAGAAAGAAAATGGCCATCCATAATCGATTTGGTGGTGGTTAACAGAATAGAATTATCAAAAGCGATCTCGGCATATACCGTGTTAATATTTTTTGCTTTTTTAATGCAGACATCAATCGTGAATTCGGTATTTTTTTTGACCTCGATTTCCGGATAGGATAAATAAAGATGGGTGGAACTTTCCCATGGGAGAATCAGGAACTTGACGACTCTGAAAATATTTTTGGATTCGGTTTGAAAGTGAATCGTGACAGAATATTGAGTTGGATAGACATTTTGAGCCATCAGGACTTTCATTCGGATCGTTCCGCCATTGGCAAGGCTATCGGCATAAAAGGAACAACTGAAAATATCCTTTCGGAAATTGATCGGAGAGGCTTTGATATCGATGCTTCCATTCCGACCGGCGGTAATCTTGAATGCAAACTCCAGCGATTCACCTAAGTTAATGGATTTTGTTTCTGTAACAGGAATGATATCAATATCAAAAAAGGGAACGGAGGATAATCTCATAGCCGGATCGCCATACAAGGTAAAGGAGAAATAGTTCTGGTAATCTTTGCTGCCAAACCGGGCATACTGCTTACTACTTTCAAATATTGCCTTTGAGTAAGCTTCCCCAAATGTTTCGTTCCGGAGATAGAGGTTTCGCAAAGTTAAATAAACTATGGATTGATTCCCGCCATTGGCTAAACTGCGCCACCCCTCTGCATACCAATTAATCGTTGTGTTCCCGATAAAACCGGAAAAACCTGCTTTCAAAGCTTGTTTGCCAAGGTTATTTGTGTTGGGAGAGAGAGAAGAACAGCTGCTTGTGATAAAAAGACCTTTGCTCCTGGCAGGCTTGGTGAAACTTGAGGTATTTAGTACAGGTTCTAGCGATAGCTCAATCTTGTCCACTTTTTTATTGGAGTTGATATCTTTTTTCCAGATTTTTGTCAGAAGAGATTCTTCAGTTCCATGACCGTTCCAAACCACTACATCATAAGGATTGTTCAGCAGTAGTTTTTCGAAATTAACCTTATTCAACGGGTATTCCGATAAGTAAAGTGATGGGGAGACGCCGGAACGTTCATATAGCCGGCTGGATTTGTTGCCGGATGGCAACAGGATATCTTTGATCAGGGATTCGGTTAGCGATGCGCCATCGGTTTTCACTTTGGTGAATTGAGAAGGCGTAATCTCTTCCTCATCATAAGATAAAATGGAGGAAGCCAGCAAGCTGGTGTTGGTTTTCGGATTTTTTTCAAAATCAAGGATCCGGTTTACCACCTGACTCACGTCGGATATAGTGTCGAACGGTATTCTGCCGACATGAATCTCCGGTGAAAAATCGATCTCTTTGTCTAATAAATATTCACCGGGATAATCATTGTTGTTGCTATCAAAATCAGAGGATAAGTCAGCATAAAACCAATCTGAATAGGTCCTGCCAACTGTTTCGTTGCTTGCCTCGCGATTATAGGGCGAGGGGAATAGGACTGAATAGGGGATTTCCTGGGTATCCCCAACCAATAACAAAAATTTTAGCTGCCAGGATTCGTATTTGGATTGAAGAAAATGCCTGATTTTTTCCGCTTGACTGTATCCTTCATAATTTTTGATGATATAATCCGGGCTGATGGTTTGTACGAGAAGACCCTGAGATCTCCTGTATTGGATAATCGGGTTTAGCGCATTGATCAGATTCGCGTTGACAATAATCAGGTAATCCACTCTCCCGGATAATTGCAGTGCACTAGTGGCGCTGGCGGTTTGCAATGGAGCCACCAGCGTCTGAAAAAGCAACCAACCGGAAATCAACCAGATGATCATGCTTCTTTGACGATGGATTGTCAACTGTTTATGCAAAACCATACCTCACCCGTCTACTCCTTTACTCCAACCATAGTAGTGTACCATCATTCTATTCTACCTATTCAATAATACGCTTTTTTTCAAAAAGGGTTTACTCTTTATGGCCATTTTCCGGATAAATAAATGGTAAAATCCGTTATGATCATACTTTTTAGCCATTACTCGGTACAGGAGGGAAACCCTTGACAAAACAAAAAAAGAACTTATATAGAAAGTTATTCTGATATGAAGGAGGTTTTTATGAAGTTTTTTCAAGAAGAGAGTGGGCAGACGATTTTGGAATACGCATTGATCATTGCAGTGCTCGTATTGGTCGTTATTGCTGCGATTCCATCGCTTCGCGGCGCGGTAACAGGCGTATTCACCAATGTAAAGTCAGGCTTAGAAGATGCTCCTGTAATCCCTGCCCCTTAGGAGTAGGTAGTTTTTTGTTGAAGTGGCCTTGTTTTATCGGGCCATCTTCTTAGCAATTTATTATTTTTAGAAATTGTGTATTTT
>JAJFUD010000003.1 GCA_021372585.1 bacterium | reverse complement strand
AATCCGACCCGTGTCAAAAGTGGTGCAGGGGACGGTCCCCTGAACCAAAAAAAGATGAAACCATTTCGTATTGAGAGCTGGGAGAGAGAGCCCGGTTTCCGGAAACAGATTGAGTATATTGAGACGTTACCCCCTTATGAGTCGCCGTATCAAACGGATTCCCTTGATTTACCGGAGTTTATCCGGCAATACCTGACACAAAAAAATATCCACCTGTATTCACACCAACAAGCCTGTTTAGAGGCGGTTCGACGACAGGAATCCGTGATCATCACTACTTCCACCGCTTCCGGCAAAACGTTAGGGTACATGCTTCCCATTCTTGAGAGAGCGGTTCACAATCCTCAGGAAACCTCTTTGTTGATTTTTCCGCTGAAAGCATTAGCGAATGACCAATGGAAACAGATCAAAGAAATGCAGGATAAAATGAATTTATCGATCCCCACTTATATATATGACGGGGATACACCTTTGTCTCAACGCTCCATGATCCGCTCGAAAGCAAGAATCATCTTAACCAACCCATATGAATTGCATTACATTCTCCCCTGGCATGCAAAATGGTCCAGGTTCTATACTAACCTGGGCACCGTCGTCATTGATGAAGCGCATACCTACCGGGGAGTGTTCGGATCCAATTTTTCACTGCTCATCAGGAGGCTGAAACGGATTTGCCGTTATTATCAGTCACAGCCAAAGTTTATACTATCGAGCGCTACCATGCAGAACGCGCTGGAGTTTTCAAAAAAACTGATTGATGAAACATGTACCTTGATTGATCAGGACGGTTCTGCCAAGGGAGTGAAGCATTTTGTTTTCTACAATCCCTTCAAGAATCAATTAGACACCAGAACCACTTTGGATGAAAGCCGGAAATTGTTTCATTATGTGATCAGCCATGAGCTGCAAACGCTTTGTTTTGTTGGCTCCAGGAAATCCACTGAGTGGATTTTACACCAGATGAAGCAGAAAAAAACCTTGTTCAGCCAGGGAATCGTAGATCGGATTTCCAGCTACCGTGCCGGATACTTACCTGAAGAGAGACGTAACATCGAGCGACAACTAAAAAACAGGGAGTTGTTGGGTGTCATCTCAACGAATGCTCTCGAGGTGGGAATAGACATCGGATCCCTCGATGCAGTCATTATTACCGGTTATCCCGGGTCAGTGATCTCAACGTGGCAGCAAGCAGGTCGATGCGGAAGAGGCAAGAAAGAATCGTTCGTCTTTCTCGTCGCTTTTCAGAATCCGTTAGACCAATACATAATGAAACATCCGGTTGAATTCTTAAACCGTAACCATGAACACGCTATCATCAACCCGCATAATCCCTATATTCTGGCCAACCATTTATTATGTGCTTCTTATGAGTTACCGGCTGATCCTGAAAGGGATTCCGCTATTTTCGGCCTGGATACGGCTCCTTGGTGGCAGTTCTTTGAACAGGAGGGATTAGTCACCCGGACACCCCTTGGATACACCTATATCGGTCAGGAACCGGCTGTGAAATTGGTCAGCTTACATAACCTCACGAACGAACCTTTTAAGCTGTTTTACAGTAATACTCTGCTAGAAACGCTGGATAAAGGTCAGGTCTACCGGGAAGCGCATGAAGGGGCGATATTTTTGCATTTCGGGGAACCGTACCGTGTACAATCGGTAGATTGGGAGGCAAGAAAGATAGAAACTATCCGGGAAGTCTCGAATCATACCACAGAAGTCATGATGGAGATCTCGGTGCATATTTTACAGGAGAAAGAAACACAATCGTGGCGCTCGTTAACCTTACAATTTGGAGACATCAACGTCAAAGAGCGTTATTTTGCTTATCAGGAAAAACGTTTCCAGCAGATTATCTCTCAACAGGAGTTGAATCTCCCGCCATTGGAATTCGATACGGAAGCGGTATGGTTCGAAATTCCGGATGTGATAATTTATACCTTACAAAAAAAACATACAATAGAAGATATCATGGGAGGCTTACACGGAACCGAACACGCAATGATAGGGATCATGCCTTTTTATGTCATGTGTGATCGCCGTGATATCGGTGGTTTTTCCACCTTACAGTATTTACCTACCGGTAAGCCCACCATCTTTATTTATGATGGCTTTGAGGGCGGTATAGGACTCAGTGAGGAAGCGTATCGGAATTTTGGGGCCATTGTAGAAGCGACCCTAGAAGTGGTGAAAACTTGTCCCTGCGATTCTGAAAATGGCTGTCCCGCCTGCATACAATCACCGAAGTGCGGGAATGATAATGCGTTTTTAAATAAAGCGGTTACTTTGGAATTATTGGAATATATGATGAGTTTGCCTGTTACCCTAAAAAAAGCTTCGGGAACAGGGAACAAAAAAAAACGGGAGGGATAACATGCAGAGAATAGCGGTGGTTTGGATTTTAACAGTTGTGTTGGGTTGTGGATTTTTTGGATTTCAACCGAGAACGGTCCAGGCAGAAGAGGAAGATCTGATGACTCTCGTTTTAAATGAGATCCAGCTGACCAAGGAAAAAGTATTATTTACAGAAAACGGAATTGAAAAAACTTACGGTAAAGATCCATTCCGGTTGCCCTTTTTCAATAACCAACTGAAGAAACCTTTAAATACCCCTGCATTCCTGAAAAGTACATCGAACTATCTGATAGCCAGAAAAACAGCCGATCCGTCGAAAGGACTAAACCCTATCCGTGATTCCATATGGATGGGTTCTTATCGATTGGGATACACCGTCGCCTCCTACGCGGAATACGAACCGAATTTTGCCTATCAACTCTCTCCTACTCTCCCTTTGCTCTATGCCATTGCTGACATTTACCGGTTATCCGGAAAAACCTTGGGAGAGGGCAATTTTCTCTATATCAAAGCGAAATGTGAGACGATACCCTTGGATACCCAAAAAGAGATCGCACTGCTTTTGTATTATGCCATGGACTTCAAGCTGAACAGAGACAAGGCGTTCATGGCTTTTAGCATGGAAGATTGCTCGAAAGCGTTTCGTAACCCTGCCGCATTGCTGATGGAAGACAGTTTTGACCCATTGACTTATCTGATCGCCAAAGATTATAATTACAGCCAGCTTTTTTTCAGCGCTGTCCAGATGGGGAAAGCATTAGACCTGTTCTCACAAAAAATGAATGGCTTGGAATGGCCGGACGATCTTGCTTTTGAATGGAACACCCCCTGGGGATGGATTCTGTTGCGAGATGAAGAAGACCACACTTATTATGAGAGAGAGATTCTTCTTTCCTTTGACCTTGGAGGGAATGATACGTATATCGGGAATGCCGGTGCAACGGCTTCCTGGTTCAATCCCGTTTCTATCGTCATGGATTGTGTTGGTGATGATATTTACAAAACAACCGATGAAACTGTGTATTCTCAGGGATCCGGTGTGTTTGGCCTGGGAATGCTGTTGGATTATGAAGGAAATGATCATTATGAAGCCAAGCAATATGCACAGGGTTTTGGCTGTTTTGGGGTAGGTGTTTTATGGGATCAAGCCGGAAATGACTCTTATCAATCAACCTATGTCTCTCAGGGATGCGGGATTTACGGGATCGGACAGCTAACCGATCTGTCGGGTTTTGATAAGTACGATATGTACACTTTTGGACAAGGGTTCGGGTATATCCGCGGATATGGTTGTTTACTGGACTATACGGGCGATGACAGCTATGTAGCAAACGATAGTGATGTAGCGGGGAACAATCCTCAAAGCAGTGATCATAATACGAGTTTTTGCCAAGGGGCCGGTTTTGGCAGGAGGGCAGACTTATCGGAAGGGAACAGTATCTCAGGCGGTATCGGAATGTTAGTGGATGCAGAAGGAAGCGACTCTTATTTTTGCGGTGTCTTCGGTCAGGGAACGGGTTATTGGGCCGGTACGGGATATTTGTGCGACAGTAAGGGCGATGATACCTACCGCGGCGTTTGGTATGTACAGGGTGGAGCCGCCCATTTTGGTATCGGTGCTCTCTTCGACGACGCCGGGAACGATGTCTATAATGCCTTGATGAATATGGCCCAAGGAGCCGGACATGACCTATCGCTGGGATTTCTCCTGGATAAGGAAGGGGACGATGTCTATACCTCTCCCAACCTGGCCTTGGGTGGTGGAAATGATAACGGGATGGGTTTCTTTGTAGATTTTGGCGGGAACGATGTGTACAATCTTCGGTCCAAAAATGCGATTAATCTGGGAAAAGCAAATTACAGCAAAGCGCTTTGGGGCTCCTGGCGGGACAGTGAGTTTTGCCTGGGATTGTTCTTTGAACACGGCGGGACAGACACTTACCAGATTATCGACAAGGATGGCAAAGTAACAGAAAAAGTGGATTTTGCCGGCAACGATACTACATGGAAATACAACCAGGAAGACACTACACTGAGTATGGGTGCCGGGATTGATACCGAAACAGGTACATTAAAGGGCTTTTTACCGTAAGGGAGGATATTTATGATGACTGATATCGTCGTACTCGCAGGGGGAAAGAGTCCTGATTGGTTTACTCAAGACGCTTCCATTAAGAATAAATGCCTGATTCCCATTCATGGCAAGCCGGTGCTCTACTGGGTGTTACGCGCTTTACGGATGCTGCCGAAAGAGGAAGTGCGCCTACATCTGATTGGGACATCTGCCATTCAGGAAGCCGGACTTGATGAGATGGTGGATTGTTTCTACCTCGTTTCGGAAGACAGCACCTTGTCCTCGAATGTAAAACTGGGGATCGAAAAAACAAAAGAAGAATACCTTGTTTTCCTGAGCGGGGACATTCCTTCCATCACTACCAATTGCATCAAAGAATTATTACGCCTATTCTCACAAAATCCAACCGCTCAACTGATTTTGCCGATCATTTTAAAACAAGACGTGGAGAGACGTTTTCCAGGCTCTAAACGAACCTATGCGAAAATACAGGAAGGATACGCCAAAGTGGGCAATAGCATTTTACTGCAAAGAAAGGCCTGCGAGAAGATCATTCCCTTGATCGACAGCTTCACGAATAATCGGAAAAGCCTTCTGGGATTAGCCTGGAGCTTTGGAATCGGCACTATCCTGAAACTTTTCCTGTTTAAGCAGATTGCGATCAAGCCTTTGGAAAAAGCGTTTTACCGGAAACTCCGGATCGAAGCGAAGGGCTGTTTATTCCCTTATGCAGAAATCGCTGTGGATTTGGATAAAATGTCCGATTATGCAGATCTTGAAAAGGACGGAGGGTGGATCGCATGACAATAGGTGTAGTGATATTTCTGTCCATCGTCCAAGGCTTAACTGAATTTTTCCCGGTCAGCAGTTCAGGTCATCTCGCGATCATCCCACATATGTTTGGTTTTACTATGCAAAACCCGGTCGCCTTTGATATCTTTTTACACCTGGGGACGTTAGGAGCCGTCTTTATTTTTCTTTGGAAAGACGTGGTATCCATTCTGAAAAGGGTCTTTCAGAGGGATAACACTGTCAATGCTCTCCTGATAAAAATGGCGATTGCTTTAGTCCCGGCGATGATAGTCGGTCTATTGTTCAACGATAAGATCTCGGTTTTGTTTGAAGATATCACCAAAGTGGGGTATATCGGGTATGCCTTTTTAGGCACTGCGTTTTTGCTGTTTATCAGTATTTTTTTTCTCCGTGGCAAGAAAACCATGGAGTCGTTTACTTATCTTGATGCCCTGGTGATAGGGATTTTTCAAGCCCTGGCGTTGGTACCGGGTTTTTCCCGATCGGGCTTTACTTTATTTGGCGCTTTACTCGTTGGTTTAAAAAAGAAAGAAGCCTTCAAATTTTCATTCCTGATTTCCATTCCTGTGATTCTTGGCGCTTCATTGCTTGAAATAAAGGATATACAAGCGCTGGATATCTCGTTTGGAAAAATGCTGCTTGGATTTATCATCGCTTTAATCATGGGGCTGGTGGCTTTGGTGTGGCTAAAGAAACTCCTGATTCATGCTAAGCTATGGGTATTCGGCCTCTATTGCACTTTACTCGGAATTCTTGTATTAGGCTTGTTTTTTTAAATGAAAAAACAGCCACCTCAATTTGAATGCGGAGAGTGCGGATACAGAAGCCCCAAACAATTCGGAAAATGCCCTGAATGCGGCGCCTGGAACAGCATGTCTGTCAGCGATCCCATTCAACAGGTCTCTGAAAGTCACACGCTGTTTACCATCCCGGAATTGCAAAACGCAGTCACAAGCCGTACTTCATGTGATATAGAAGAGTGGGACCGTGTACTGGGCGGAGGATTGGTTACCGGTAGTGTCATATTAATTGGCGGAGAGCCGGGAATTGGAAAATCCACTTTATTATTGCAGGTAGCCCATGCATTGGCCAAACAGAAAAAAACAGTTCTGTATGCTTCCGGAGAGGAGTCACCATCGCAGATCAGCCTTCGGGCTTCCAGGCTTGGCGTCAATGCTCCCGAAATTTGGATTGATTTTGAGACTGACCTGGAAAAGATGGAACAGCTCATCCAGCAATACCATCCGGATTTTCTGATCGTGGACTCGATTCAGACAATCTATCATCCAAACCTGGATGCTTCAAGCGGGAGTGTCTCGCAAATCCGTGAATCCACCAATTTTTTAGTCCAGCTGGCTAAAAGAAATAACTTAACTGTTTTTATTGTGGGACACGTTACCAAGGACGGCCAGATTGCCGGACCGAAATTTCTGGAGCACCTTGTCGACGTAGTTTTGTACCTGGAAGGGGATCGACACGGCGTTTTGCGTATCCTGCGAAGCGTCAAAAATCGCTTTGGGGAAACCAGTGAAATAGGGATATTCACCTTAAGCTCGGAAGGATTGATTTCCGTTGAAGATCCGACTGAGTTATTCTTAAACCAGAACTCCACCCACTCTCCGGGAACAATCATTTTTTCCTCCCTGGAAGGCATTCGCCCCATATTTGTTGAGATTCAGGCGTTATGTGTCCCTTCTTTCCTGCCGGTACCCAGAAGAGTCATTACGGGTGTGGATTTTAACAGGATTATTATGTTGATGGCAGTTTGCGAAAAACGATCGGGCCTGCGGTTCTCCCAGATGGATGTGTTTTTCAATGTCACCGGGGGAGCGCGTATTACTGAGCCGGCGGCTGACCTTGCCATCGCTCTTGCATTAGTCTCTTCCTTGAAGGAAATTCCCTTACCCGAAAAAGCAGTTGCATTTGGCGAGATAGGATTAACCGGTGAGATCAGACCGATTCCATTTGCGGAAAAACGAATTCTTGAGTCAGCCAGAAGACAGTTTAATCCCATTATCACGGGCAAGTTGAAAAGTTCTTCCATTGAAACCTATACCGATCAGCTATTAATGGTCACTCATTTGACTGAAGCAGTGGAGAAATTATTCTAGTCGTAACAATTATTCTTATTTTTGTAACTTATCTATCTTCTCCCCGTATATTTACCTAAACGAACCATGGAAAATATAAATAAAGAAATTATCGAACAAGCTAAAGGGGGAGATGAAAGATCAATGACTGAGTTATTCATGACATACAAAGACTACGTAATGAGATCGGCTTTCATTATGCTCAGGTCTCGGGACGAAGCGGAAGATGTCACGGAAAATGTTTTCTATAAAGTCTTCACCAATCTCCAATCATTCGATATGGAAAGGGATTTTCATCGGTATTGTCAACAATCTTGTGTAAATTCATACAAC
>JAJFUD010000101.1 GCA_021372585.1 bacterium | reverse complement strand
AAACTACAATGGAGTTTCTATTAGTTTTGATTTTCTAGAAAGCTTTTTTGCTTTTGAATCTGACATCTCTATCTTGTCTGAGCTATTATGGATTTCAGCATGGTAAATATTTTCATTTAACGGTAATGGAATGACTATTGTATCAAGATTCCGACAATCAAGGGTTTTTATCTGAGCCATTGCCTTTGTTTTTGGTCTTATTAGCAAAAAAGAAGCAAAAATTTCCGATACACTTCTGCAACCTTCTCTATCAACTGATACTCCGCCGTTCTTTGATTTGTAAACTGCAGACGATACACCGTTCAAGCAAGTCGCAAAAATCTCTTCGGAGATCGATCTATATAACATCTCATCATCATGAACATTCAGCTTATCGATCATATTTAGTTGAAATAGGAATTTATACTATCCAAAACTTCCTTTATTGAAACCAGTGTTTTAAATGATTCGTTGCCAGCATTATCAATACGAAAAAGATTAATGACATCTTCCTTAAAAAATTCAAGTTCGAAATAGGTACCATCTTCTTTCTCATACTCCATCTGTATACTGTTTCTGCCAGTGGGATTAACTAAGGGTTGTTTATCATCATCGAGTAACGATATTACTTTTACACAAAATTTTATCAAAGAAGTATCAATTTTTTCAGCTCCATAACCATCCCAATTATTGTCAAGAAGGTAAAGTTTCTGTAATCGATCTATATTTTTTATTGTTGGTCTTTTTTTTAAATCGAGATATCTAAATTTCGTAGCAGTATTCGTGGCATAACCTTTTGGATGATACGAAATATTGATCGGATTTACATTGATATTATTTCCAATAAATATTGCTTGGAAATCAAAAGTCGAGTTAATACTCATTTGTATGGTTACTCCTTAACAATTTCATTGGTTTTTTGATTGCTCTTTTCAAGTTCTTCAATCTTTTCACCAATCCATGAATAGACTGATTTCAAAGAGCTAATGTTCATTAACAAACTTGCTTGAATACGTCTCTCAATCTCTCCGGTATCAACAAATACTTCTTGATGACTGGCATCGTCATCTTTAAAATCAATTTCGGATGATTCTGGTAATGATGGAGAATCGAAAAAAAAGTTTATTAACAATTCACCTTGAAGGTTAAAACTCCCAAATGCCCCGTTCACATATTTTGGTTCATGCTTTTCATTTGTAACAATTTTTGTAACAAATTTCGTTCTATTCATAATTACCTCTTAAACAAAAAAATTCTTTGCCAATATATCCTTCATTGTCTATTATACTCAGTAAATTGAAAATCATTACAGAAGAAATAGTCTATATTGGTAGTAGTTATACTCTCCATCGATGTCCACAACGTTGACATCCATTTAAGAATTGGATTGATTGGCTATAATCATATTCGTTTTGTTAATCACAGAAAAATGGGAGTAAAAATGGCAGAAGATAAAAAAGTGGAGATAGTTGGATTTACATCCTGTGGTGGCTGTCCAGGGGGTAATATTGAATATACACCGGATGAAATGATTAAGAACGGGGCTAACGTGATTCACCTTGCGACAGGGATGGTGGTTGGTTATCCACCCTGCCCCAATGTACACTATTTTAAAAAATTCATTGAAGAGAAATATCATATTCCTGTTGTGATCGGCACACATCCGATTCCAGAGAAATACCTAAAAACCATACAGCATTAGGATCCTGGAAAACTCCTCAATGGAAAGAAGCTATGAAGAATTTATTAACGGATGGAACAATTCGACTGGCTTACGACTAATGGCTTGATTCGTCAGTTTTTTTCTTTAAATAAAGAGCTTCCTCACCTTGGTAAAGGCTGTAGCCATCGGGTATTGATCTAAGGCATCTCTTTGAATTATTTGCCAATCCGGATCCATGGGAGAGTCTTGCTTGATTTTTCCTTGATAGATAAACAGGTTCCATCGTTTATGGGTAAAGTCATGTTTCAGGGAAGCAATATAGGTAAACTCAATCGGTAATCCCGGGTAGGATAATTGCTTGGGTGGGTGGTTTTGTGAAAAATCTTTGGGGAATTCAAAATTCGGCAGTTCCCATAATTCAGCCAATAAGCCGATCCTTTTTTTCGTGATCACCAGTTCCTTGGGGGATGGCTGGATGAAAAAGACAGCCCGGTTCTCGATGGCTCTCTGCCTATCTTTGATGCGAACGGGCAGTTTGTCCGTAACGGCGTGTATTCTTGCGTAGCATAGCGATTCAAGCGGACAGGCAACACAGTCCGGAGATTGTTTACTACAGTGAGTTTCTCCCAGTTCCATCCAAGCTTGGGTAAATTCTGAGCAATGCTCTGTAGGGACGATGTTATTCAGGAATTGTGTGACTTGAAGGACAGTTTTTTTATCCAGCACGTTCTCAAACCAGCCTTTCATGCGTGTTACCACTCGCAGTACGTTGCCGTCTACTGCCGGATACGGTTGATTGAAAGCGATGGATAGAATCGCGGAAGCAGTGTATGCTCCGATACCGGGCAAGTGGATAAGCGCTTCATACTCATCCGGAACGGTCCCTGCGTAGCGGTTTTTGAGTATTTGAGCTGTCTTCCAGATATTCTTGGCTCTCTGGTAATATCCTAATCCTGCCCAAATCCTATAGACTTTTTCAAGATCAGAATCTGCTAAAGTGGTGATTGTCGGAAACGCCGTCATAAAAGCGTCAAAATACCGAATCACCGTCTCGATTCTGGTTTGTTGCAGCATGATTTCTGAAATCCATACACGGTATGGGGTGACTGTTTCTCTCCAGGGGAAGCTCCGATGATGAGCAAGGTACCAATTGATCAACCGTTCTGATATGGGTTGGTCGTTGGTCTCTTGTTTGCCTTTCATATAGATAAGGATAGCAAACTTCAGAGAAAAGATTCAAAAAATACGAAAAGCAACGTATAATGTACTCATCATGAGTAAAGTAAGGACACAACCATAGAACCGCATTTTCCGGAAAGATTTGCCTGTTTTGATGTAGGCTCAAACGCTATCCGTTTTGTGATAGCGGAATATCAGGATTTGCATCGCTACAAGATTATCTATCGGGAAAGGAATCCGATACGGTTGGTACCGCCGCTTGAGCAGCCAAACCTGCTTGCTGCCGAACCGATGGAGAGCGCTATCCGATTTTTCCGTAAAAGCCAATCGATTATGCACGACTTTCAGGTTCGTTGTTATAGGGCGGTGGCTACCAGCGCTGTGCGGGAAAGCGAAAACCGTGAGCTTTTTCGCGACAGGGTGTTCAAAGAGAGCGCCATTCGCTTAGAGGTGATTGACTCAGCCGAGGAAGCTCGATTAATGTATATTGCCGTGAAGAATAAGGTGGATTTGCTCGGTCACAACTGGCATCTTTTTGATATTGGCGGGGGTAGTATACAAATATCGTTGATCAACGCTCAAAAGTTGGTTTGGACAGTATCCAAACCAATCGGTGCGGTCCGATTATGGGAGAAATTCAAAGAGACGCCTCAGTGTCACCCTGCTTTGATCGCTTATATCCATAAAGAGCTAACGCAGATGGACATCCCGGTGGATACCTCAGAAGATCATTTTCGCGGATGTTTTGCTACCGGGGGCAGTGTGGAAGAAGCGACCAGGTTGGTGAATCAGACGTTTCAGCAAGGATTTACAGACGTGTTATCGATTGCACACCTTCGTGCCACAAGAGAGCTCCTTGCTTCATTAACCATTGAGCAGAGAATAGAACAACTCGGTATGGCAGCCGATCGCGCAGACATCATGCTCCCTGCTATCATTTTGGTAGAGGAGTTTTGCTCCCTATTTCATTTCCCTTCCTTGGTGATCCCCTATACCAGCTTGCGTGAAGGCATACTTTGGGAGATAGCAGACCGGTATTATTCCAGAAGTTAGGCTTTACGCCGGCTTCTCTTCTTCGGTTTTTACATTCTACCGGGCTTATCTGGAATGTTATCAGCAAATTCTCGTATAAGGCATAGATTAGTTGCAGTCCTCGAATAGCTTCATATTCTTCTCAACGGATGTGTTCAGGATAGAATAAAACACTTTTTGGATATCCTCGTTGTCGATGTTTTTCAATAAACTATCATAAAGGGTGTACTTGGTGAACTCCAGTTTACTGCCTATTTCACAAGCATCAGTTTGGAATCTGATTTTTCGAATGTACTCCTGGGCTTCTGACTGGGTTTCATCTCCGGGAAGAGCCAGTGTGTACTTCGATAACAAGGAGGAAATGAGTTGCAGTATTTTTTCTTCTTCATTATACGCAGTTAAAAAAGGTTCTTCATTGGTAAATCGGGAAGAAACCTGGTAATACACATTCTTCGTCAGATATTCCTGCATGACTACTTTATATATAGCCTCTAATTCATTACTGGATAGGTCTTGTTTAGGAAGTGAGGCAACTTCTTCTACCGTCATCAAGGTTGGGATCGGTTTTTTTTTCTTGGAAATGCTGCAATTCGTGCTGATAGATGTAAAGACAACGATCAACACTAAGCAGAATAATTTTTTCATTTTTTTATCTCCAACATGCTATATTTTTTTAATCAATCCTATTTCCGTCTAAATACTCTAAAAGAAAGTTTCATTTCAGTTTTGAATTTTGCCAGGTTGTGGCTTATATCGTGAAAGTAAGTTTTGAAAACGGTTCAGGTTGCAATAGAAGAGGAAGTTTTTGTATTCACGGGTATCTGATTCATAATACCTTTCTCTCCAAGTAAACACTCTCTCCTTAGGCCAATACATTAAAGCACCTTTTTCACATTTGAATCCAACATTCTGATGTTGAATCCTCTCAAACTGGACTTTGCCGTTGTTAAAATAGAAGAACACCAGGTAACTCTCCCGGCTGGTATGATTGAGGCCTAGCCCCACTACTTCATGTGAAAAACATACATATGAGTCAGTAAAGTAATAATCCAATTGTTTTGGTAAAGTAAAAAAGGATTGTTTGACTTGTTTTGTCGAGGGGTAGTATCGTAGCCAGACGCATTGGTTGTCGATCCCATAGGAGGTGGATTTGGGAATCGCAAACATCGCAAAATAAGTAGGATACTTTTTGACCAGGATGGTTTCCAGGTTCTCCTGGTATACCGGGGAGGGAAACGTGCCGATAATACCTTTCGGAGAGAGAATTTCAATCAGATTGTTCCGGTGATCGCACGCTAATGCGATATTGTCCTTATAAATAGAGCCAACGAACGAGGAATCGGGATAGTAGGAGATGTATTGATATGTAAAGGTATTTTTCTCAATACATAAGATTTTATTTTCATTCTTCTCCTTTTCTATAGCATAAAGAAAATCTTTTGTATTAAGAAATGATTTCAAGGCTAGTGAAAGCTTCAGGTTTTTATAGACAAAAGGCTCTGTTAAGGAGATTAAAAATACGTCATAATAGTCAGGTTGTTGAAAAAATAAGTACATTTTATCCAGCTCTTGGTCGTTGGCTGAATCCATTATTCCAAACCTTGACCAATAGATAGGTTTTGGATAACTGAATAAAAGCACCTTCTGCTCTTTGGTTATTTTATAAATATTCGATTGGTTCCCCTCAATAATGTCAAGAAGAATTGTAATCTCTTGATTATTTGTATCCTCATACATACAGAGATACTCATAGTACGTATTGGTAATTTTTTGCCCTTGTGTGGGAATACTGAGAATGTTTTTGCTTTCTTTTGTCTTGATATCAATATCAAATATTTCAATCTTTGATCCGATAAGGTTATTCCTGTTGTCTGCGTCATATGAATAAAGAAGCATATTGTTTTTGTTGCCAACCGAATATTCAAAGAAATTCCCAAGTTTTGGTATCGTTCCGCACTCATATTTCTGAATTCGCGTTGAATCCAGAAGTGGGTAAGAGATAAAAGTCGAAGTGCATCCGGAGAGCAAAAAAACCAACCAACCAACGAGGAGAACTCTGATCCTATTCAGTTTTGTTGCTCTTTTTGCTCTCATGGGGCTCCTGTTTTATTACGCTAGTTTTCCTTTATCGCAACAACTCCACTTTACACAAGTTGACATGCACTTGTAAATACAATCTTCCATCGACACGCCATTTGGATCATTTTTATTTTCTCTTGCAGGTTTATCGTTACAACTTCTTTCACATTCATAACGATTTCTATATTCGGCGCAACATCTTACCTTGCCGGAGGATTCGCAATCATCCGCACATATGCCGATACTCGATCCATTTTTCAGTATGCCGGTAGTCTTCGTGACAAACAACTCTGCAGTTTGTAGGTCTAAAAAGCCGTAGGAGTTGGTGATCTGGGCTTCTCCCTGCAGGTTTAGCGATAGAGTTGGTCCTGATGTTAGCAATGAGAAGGTCATCCATTGCTGATCTGCCTGGAATCCAAACAGCGGATTGATTTGCATGGGATTGTAGGATGCGGTAACCTGTCCGTTGTGAAGTCGGTAGAGCCATCCCGCGATAGGCTGACCTTGTTGGTTAGTCAGGAGGGTAGTGTTGCCGAGCGCATTGGTGTGGTAATAGATCTCACCCTGGAATCCATTCGTTTCTGAATAGGTAGCCGATAGCACTCTGCCGTATAGGTCGGTTGTAAAATCCAGGCTTAGATTCTGTACCCCATTCAAGGTTCTGACAGCTTTATCAATGCCGGTCGGGTGATAAGAAAATGTCCAGTTTTCAGCTTCCATTCCCTGTACAACTTTAGTGAGTTTTTTGATTCTTCCCTCGCTGTCGTGAATCATGCTCAAAACCAATAATTGGTTGTTTTCAATCCCCACTATCTGGGTAATTTTGTCAAGGTCGTTCCAGGTGAAAGACAGGGATGATCCATTTGGATATTGAATACCGGCAATATGGTTCATTGAGTTGTTGTAAGTATAGACTTCCGTAGTGGAATTAGGATAGCGAATTTGTTGAATCCTGCTCTGGATATCCCTGGTGATTTCATATGTATTTTGTCCTGTGGCTTGTATGCTCGTTAATAACGGGCTGTTATTCTGGTAAGTGTATTGTACGGACTGAGAATCCTGGTATTGAATTCCCTGGATACGCTCTAAAGCATCTCTGGTGAGAGTGGAGCTATAAGAAAGCGGGTTGCCATCCACAGAAAGCGTGTCAGATTCGCTTGTCAGCATGTCATTCTGGTTATACACGGGGTCCGACTGGAGATAAATTTGCGTACCCTTTTTTGTCACTACACTGTCAAGCATTTTATTGGTATCTGTGTAGGTTGTCTCTGTCTGGTTTGGATAAAGCTGTGCACTTAAAAAACCATAAGGAGTCCAAGCATATTGAAAAGAAAGCTGTTTTGGAATATCGGTCAGATGCATCAGCCAGGAGTGGTTTAAATAGGAGAATTGCATCGAGGTAATATCTCCAGTACCGATCCAAGATTGAATTAACCCGGTTGATTTCTGTAGTGATAGGGTTGCAAAACCACCTGTCTCATTTTTAAACGAAGTGGTCTGTCCAAGAAGGTTTCTTGGCTTTCCTACCCCGTTTTTGCTCAGAATATATCCTTCACGGCTGTATTCCCACTGGTCAGTCTGTCCTGTAAAGTAGGTAGCAGCGGTTTTCCTGCCAAGCAAGTCTATGGTATAAAAACCTTGATGGTCACTCAGCAAATTTCCTTTTAAATTATACTGGAAGGAGAGAAATCCCTGAATAGGATCTTGTGAGGCTATTTTGTCCCCGATTGGATTATAAGTGTATAAAGTAACACCTTGTAAAGAATCATTACTGGAAGTTAATCGGGAGTTTGCGTTGTACTGGTAGGTAATTGAATGATTGGTTGGATTGGTTATTTGCGTGATCCTTCCCAATCCATCGATCTGGTAATTGGTCTCCAGGTCCAGGTAGTTTTTCTCCTTTACCAGGTTGCCGTTCAAAGAGTAAGTGTAGGTTGTCATATGCTGGAGGGAGTTCGTCGAAGTAGCGACTAACGGCGAGTAATCGGAAAGGGTGGTGTTCGTACTGCCTGCAAGGGTGATTGCATTTGGTTGAATGAATTGGTTCAAAGTACCTTGGATAGGGAACATCCCACAAGTTCCTTGATTCCGAAAATCCACAATCGGTTTCAAGCTGATTACTGAAGAATAAGCTACGGTCCGGGAGGAGGAGCACCCACTGGATTTTATCAGCGATAACGCAAAGCCATTCTGATCGTAAGTGATACTCTCTGAAAAACTGTTCAGGGAGTCACTCTGGTCGGTGAGTTGGTTATTGGCATTATAGTTATAATTGACCAAAGATACCGGATTATTCATAATGGATGAACCTTCAAATGTTGTCTTGCTGACTTCAAAACCGTTTTGATTATACTGATAGGTTGTTTCATTCCCTTCAGGATCAGTGCTTTTTTGTCGATTACCGTTTGATTCATAGGAATATTCCATTGTTTTCACCCTATTCTCGGCATAGGAACCGGTACCGGTGACAATAGAAGTCAATAAGTGGTTTTCATCAAAATCGTAGGTAGTGATGGTTCCGAGCGGGTCAATGATTTGTGAAGGCAAACATGGAACGTCCATGTCCAGGTACTCATAATAGGTGACAGCCCATGTAGGAATGGTATTGATCTTTTCCCTCACTTCCAGAAGGAGATTGGTGGATGGATCATACACTTTGACTATTTCATAGGGATCTATGTCAATAGCGTGAGGATACACAATCCTAGTCAACATATGAGAAGCATTGTATTCATATTGTATAAAATCGCCGGTTGAGTTGAGTATTTTTTCGATGAGTCCCATTGAATTGTAAACAAACTCTATCTGATGAGTGATCGTATTCAATACCGTACTTACTTTGACTAAGTGGTTCAGATTTTTTTGAAAATAATAATCAAAAACCACATTGTTTGGATCTGTCATGGTAGTTTTCTTGTTATTCTGGTCTATCTCGGCATAAGTGAAAGTATATGTCTGGGTATCGGACAGACTTATCGAGGCTACTTTAGCGGGCACTTCTCCTGAATAATAGGTAATGCCATAATTTTTACCGATAAAATCGCTTACGGTAGTCAATAAGTTGTTGGTGTATTGTAAGCTCATACTCTGTCCGTCTGGCTTTTTAATTGAAAGTAACAATGTTCTTTCCGCATTGTATTGGAATTCCCAAGACTGGTTCATATTATCTGTAATGGAGGTTATTTTTCCATCCTCTGCATAGTGAATAGTAATCCCGCGCTGAGAGAGCGAATCCTGGATCCTGACCAATCTTCCCGCCTCATCATATTGAAATACCACCATGATTTTTTCACATTCCCGCCATTGTATTAATTTGCCTGAGGAATCAAAACGTCTGTCTTTTTGGTCAGGAGTTTGAAGTGAGTAGGAACCATCCGTTAATTGTTTTAAATAGAATTGGGTTCCTTTGGGGATGTCGTAGGTGCCGGTGATCTCATTCCAGACAAAAACCCACTCAGCTCCAGTGGAATCGATGTATCTCTTTTGGCTAGGATTCGTTTCAGAAATAATTTTTTCTGTTACAATACTGCTCCATCCTAAACCAAATGGAGAAGAAGCCGTTGAATGAAAAGCGTTATATGTCAGGTCTACCGATAGGGAATATCTGGTTCCCGGGATCCAGGTAGTTTGTTGTGAAAGAAGGTAGTTTCCATTTTCCAGGTCAACCATCATGGCAGACCAATCGCTTGTATTGATATAGACATATTCATAGGAAAAGCCTTTCCTTCCGCCTTGAAAATCAGATTCGGTGCCAAAAGTTGAATTTGACGCTATCCACGTAATAGAAAGGATAAAAACCAACCAAAACACAAGCATTTTCCTGAAATGCGACACAACACTCTTTCTCATTGAAAAACCTCCTAAAAAAAATCGAGTTTATTTCGGAATATATCTGAGATCCAATAAAACAAGAAACCGCAAGAGATGATTATTAATAACCCATCCATAATTGAAAAGTTAAATAAGGATACCGGCGAAAAGATATCTGTTATGGGAAATCGGTTTATCATATAAAGGTGGAGGAGGATAAGAAAAACAGTGAAAGAAATGTATTGTATGAATCCTGACCAAATTCCAGCTTCCAAAAAAGAAAAAAACCGTGAATGTAAATAGAAAAAGAAAACCAAGGAAATCATGAACAGATATAAAATAGTACTCTGCAGAAGAGAAACTAATCCAAATCCATAGATAGAAATGGTGGAAACCTGCAGAACATTCTGTTGAATCATGGAAGCAAATGTCAAACACTGGAACACCAGTAGCGGCCCATACATAAATAGGAATTCTATCACGGAACAAATGATAAGAATGTAAAACAGGCGCATTTTATTTTGAACCGTTCCCAGATAGAAAAACCTGGTTGGACCAGTAAAAACTTCCATGAGCCTTCGGGAGGATTGAAAAATCAAAAACGAGAACAATAAATAACCATAGATCATGAGGTAATCATAGGCTAGGTTTTCGTAAGGCAGATATCCGATATAAAGAAAAAAAGATATGAACAAGCTGATGATACTATTTCTGATGAGTTGGTTTTTCCTGAAGGTTAGTTCAAACCGAAGGATATTCATCGTGGTTCATTACCTTTCTATAATATTCAGTAATGGATTGATGAAGCCTGGAACGTAGAAGTTCAGGCTTTTCATCTGTCACCAACTTGCCAAGCTTAAGGAATAAGACCTGATCCAATATTTTTTCATATTCATTAGGATCATGGGAACTAATGAGAAAAATGGCACTTTTATCGGGGCAGGTGGAGATCAGAGAAACCAGTATGGATCTGGAGGTTTCATCAATATCCTGTAAAGGCTCATCCAGTAAGTATAATCTGACGTTTCTGCAACATCCCAGGATCAAATTTAATTTTGCGAGGTCGCCATGGGAATAAGCCGACAAAGTTCTATGAAAATCCTGAAAATAGTGTTGACAGTATTCTGAGGCTAATTCTTTGTCCAAATCAGGATACATGATCGGAAACCATCGGAGCATTTCAGATAAAGTTAAATGCAAGGGTAAAGCATTCTCCGGGGGGATAAACGCACAGGTTTTTTGTAATACCCCAGACAAAACTTTCCCATCCAACGTGACAGTTCCGGAGGTTTTATGCATAAATCCTGCCAACACTTTCAGAAGGACGCTTTTCCCGGATTGATTAGGACCAAGCACTCCGGCAATGGTTCCGTCGTCGATATGGCAAGATATATCATCGAGTACTAACTGATTGCGTATTTTTTTCGTGAGTTGGTTCAATGCTAACATGATGACTTCTCCAGAATAGTATTCATTTCCTGATAGATAAAACTATTGATTTCCTCATTGGACAATCCCATTTTACAGAGCTGAACGATTAAAAATTGAATTAATTGATGCATTTTTTCTTTTTTCATGGTTTTAATCTTAGCGTCTTCTTTCGTTAATTCAAAACCAATCCCTCTTTGAACTTTAACTAATCCCTCCCTTTCCATTTCGTCATAAGCATGTTTAATTGTATTAGGATTTACTTCTAATTCCAAAGATAGGGATCGGATAGAGGGCATAATTTCTCCCGGTTTAATCTCTCCGGAAAAGATTTTCTCTTTTAAATATTCAATAATTTGTATATATATCGGTTGTGTTTCGTTAAACTGCCACATATATCCAGAAACAAAGCGATTTTTTAGTTATGCTTGACAATTTCATGAAGATATTATACCTTATATCTGTATTAGGTAAATAGTACACTAGTACAATTTTGAATACAAAAAAAAGACTGAGAGCAAAATTTGACAGAAAACAAAAACCTGAAACTAGAAAACAACTGTGTCCACACTGTCTACCAGATCCTTATGGATTTTCCAGACACGAACTACAAAATATTATTAATATTTCAAATACAGAATTTTCGCACCATTCATATGCTGTATACTGCCAGATTACCTTTACCAATCAACTTTGATGTTTTATACGACTATCTGGTTGACTTTAAATCGAAACAAGAACAAATGCCCTCTTTGTTGATCTGCACTCCGGAAAAAATATTAATGGAAACTTCTCTGGCAGTTTTCAGGGGGTGCCAGATTCAAATCTGTCTGGATTCACTCCTTCATTGGATTAAAAAATCATTCAACGATGACAACAATCAGGAACTTGAGCAAGATATTACCGATGTACTGCATCAAAAAGACCTGAATCGGTTTGTACAAACTTATACTTCTGTACGGGAAAAATGGAAAAATGACCGCCCTTGTTTAATGGATGAAATGGATGAATATTTGCCTTTTCTCATACCGATGTATCAGTATCAAAAAGAGATTAGACCTTTCGTTAGCACGGTTAAATATGCTCAAAAACAGTTAATCTCTATATATCGTTTTCTGCAGGATAGGGAGGATCTCTTTTCCAGCGAGAAAACAGATATGATTCCAAATCAAATCAATGCACACCTTCGATCGTCCTTATTGGATCGGATAGATGACGGAGAGTTGTCTTCTTAGCTTTCCAGTGAAGTAAAAGCAAAACGATTTACATCGAATAAACCTCTGTCACTGAGTTTTCACGCCGTGGTATTTGGAAGCGGTATGCATGACAATATCTACTCCCATCTCGACTTAGTCATCGGCAATGTGAGTGCAGATATCTTCAGCGTACATAGGATGTTTCTTCATGATTGGTCTCGATTCAGGTTTGAAATTATAGCGTTAAGCGGATGGTTACTTTTCTCAGGACACCGTCCCAATCAACCTGAGCTCCAAAAGCTTCTGCGATGAAACGAATCGGGACCAAGGTTCTTCCCTGGATGATTGTGGGAGGCGCATCCAAGGTGATGATTCTCTCGTTGATACGGGCAATCGTATTGTCGATCTGCAAAGTAACGCGGGTATTTGTTTTTTCCAGAAATATCCTGACGGTTCTGGTTTCTCCATCCCACTCGACTTCGGCACCAAAGGCTTCGGAGATAAAGCGAATCGGTACAAATGTTCTGCCTTTAATGATCGAGGGGGAAACGTCTAACGGTACCTCAAATCCATTAACCATCGCTTTTTTATCGCCGATGACCAATATAATGACCGTTTCTTGCTGTAAAATCACAAACAGCTCTTCCTTGCTGTAATTATTCGCTTTGTCCCAGGCTTCCAGTATGATTTTGTTCGTACCGGTAGAAAGCAGGAGTGTGTATTCAAATGTACCGTCACTCATGAGTTTTAAACTTTTTTGATTGATTGTGGCGCGGTCAATACCGGAATCGTCATCCCAGATACGTCCGTTTACCTCTATGGAATCTTCCTTCGTCGTTTCCCCATACTTAGGGTAAAATACTTTAATCATAGGAGGGGATTTATCTTCTTTTGGCGCTTCTTTTTCCCGCAGGATAGTAATAGTCACATCATTTTCATTTCCGGCTTTATCGGAGGCGGTAATGTTAAAGGTGTTTGTACCGATAACCAGGGAAGCCCTGTAGGTAAATTCTCCCTCGGAAGATAAGGAGAGGCGCGTGTTATTGATCCTGGCTTCGTCTACTCCTGAGTCGTCATCCGTGATGACTCCGGTTATCAATAGGCTTGCTTCCGATGTTTTTGTGCCTGATTCCGGATTGGTAATGATAATGCGGGGTGGTGTGGTATCTTTATTCTCTTCCTCGATCATCATGGAAACGGTATTGGATTCCGGAGAGTAATTCTTTTTGATGTCGAAAGCTTTGACGTAGTAATAGTATCTGGTTCCGGCTTTCACATTATTATCCGTCCAGGCTGCTACATTGGCACTCACATTGGTTACATAGGAGAGAATGTCCGAGCTGGTTCCCCTGAAAATGGAATAGCCGTCAATCGAATAAGTTCCTTTAATGGATGGCGTCCAGGTCAACACAATCTGAGAACCGCTTTTGGAGGCTTTCAGGTTTTTCGGAGCAGCCGGGGGATTGACCTCGACACTTTTGATTTCCTGCAGTCCAAGAGAAGGATCTCCGTATAAACTCCCATGGGAGAATGCATTATACCAATCATGTTCAGTAGTGTAAGCAAAGGATTTGTAGAGAGATTCCCCGATGGATTTTCCGGAAGTCAGGGCATTGCAAAAATAATAGACGATGGAATGCATTCCGCCATCGTATTTTTCTTCCCAGTCAATGGTAAAATAACCCAGCCTGGATTCGCCCAGGACGGCAGCCGCTTTTGTCAGGAGCAGTTCTTTGCCGATACAGTCTCCTTCTTCCCAATCGATAGCATTGGGCATATACCCGGTCAGAAAAAAAACAGAGGTATTGTCCGGGGATAATTCTGAAGCATCATCGGTATCGAGAATGGATATCCATTCACCTTCCTCTTCATCGGGCTCATCGTTGTAATTCGAGTCTCTTTTCCAGATTCTCCTCATCAGGTCATCCATGAATCCCCCATTAGAGACGATGACCGAAAATCCAACGGTTTGTTTCTTTAATTGCTGCAACACATTGGCTTTGTTCAGTGAATAGTCTGTCTCGAAACTGGATGGGTGGACGCCTTCTTTTTCATAGAAGGTGGTCCGACTGACGTTATTCTTCTGTAGAAAGTCTTTCCACATCACTTCCATCAGGGTAGCGCTATCCGAGTAAGTCTCTGACATGGAATTATTGGTCGCCATCAATAAAGCGCTTTCTTTTGTTTTCTGGGTCCGTATTTCATAAGCCATCGATTTTCCCAATATCATTTGTACGGAAGTTTTGTCATCAAAAGGTATTCTTCCGATATAAATTTCCGGGACCAGATTGGCTTTGTCTTCCCCAAATTCCCCAAAAAAACCATCCCTGTCTGAATCCCAATCCCCCGTAAGATCTGCATAATACAGATCAGTGGGGATTCGGAACAAATCATCTTCAATCGTGTCGGTGAATTCTTTTTCGCCTTTCAGGGGAAAAGTATAGCGCATCGGAATGGCGCCGCCGGTAGATTGTTCGTCCTGGTTTTTCGCATCATACGGATCACCAACGAGCAGTACGTATTTTAAACCTTGTTTGGATTGCATATTTTTCAGGTAATTTCTGATTTTCTCTGCATCATCCGAACCAGAGGAGGATCGGGTGATGGAATCTACTGAGGTGACCTGCACGATGAATCCCTGGTTTTCTTTAAACGTCACAAACTCACTCACCACGCTTTCAGATAAACCCGGATGAAGCATGATCAGATAATCCACATTCGCTGCACGAATAGAACTTGTTGTAATCAGAGAACTCAACAACAAGACAATAAGAAAAGAACCAACTAATCTAATCTGCCATAGTGAACTTCTCAAATCACCCTCCCGCTGTAGTGCGTGAAAATAGTGTACCTGAAATCGGATTATTTGAAAAGTTCGTGATAGGAATGTTTGACCTTTGACCTTTACTTTACTATGATAAAAAGAGCTGTTTTATCGGAACGGAGGTTCGTGATGCTAAAAAAACTCACTGTATTTTTCGCAGCCGCGATGATTGGGCTTGGTGCCAGTCAAGTACAAAGTCTGGCAAACATCAGCATTATCGGCAAAGGACCCGCTCCCGGTACATTGATTCATCCCTCCGGTATAACTTTACATAAAACCTCACTTTGGGTTTGTGACGCACAACAATCCAGGATTTTTGAATACGATATCAAAACTTTAAAGCTTGTTTCTGCCAGGGGTTCCGGCAATCAGGAGATCCTTTCCACCATAGAACCGCAGGGACTCTGTTTTGACGAGAAAAGCCAGTGCTATGTCCTCTGTAAAGATATCCTGTACAGTTTCAATGATCAATTTATACTAACCAAGAAACTCCCCATTCCCGGCTTACTGACCGATATTTTATACAAGGATGGTAAATTGTGGGTGTGCCATTACTCACAAAATCAGATCATTCAGATTGATGCAAAATCTCTGAAAATCATAAATCAATTTACAGTAGGCAAAGGACCGGTCTCCTTCGCCTGGAATTCCTCGAATGAGCTGCTGGTTTCTGAAACCGGTGAGAGTCGAATCTCCTTTTATGACGAGAAAGGAAAGAAAACACGCCAACCGATGACGGTGGATAAAGCTTCCATAATCAGCTCCGTGCGGATTGGTTTGAATGACTGGATTTACCTGATGGACACTGCTTATTATAAAGTATATGCGTATTCAAAAGGGGGAGGAAGCAAACTGCGTGATTTTAATATACCCGGCGAGACAGTACGTTGTTGGAAGCCCGGTATCAGCGGATTTATCATCCAGGACTCCGAAGTGTGGGTGGCTAGTCCTGTTCAACGAGAGGTGATGGTCTATTCTGAGGATGGTCAATTGAAAAGAGAATACGGTGTGCAAGCAAAAGAGGAGGAATTAGTATTTCCAGCTTCGATGGTTATCAGCCAGAATAGCCTTCATGTAGCGGATAGTTATGCCGGAACGGTAAAACAATATGACTGGAAAGGGAATTACCTCTCCATATTTGGGAACAAGAGAGGTTTAGGGAGACTCGATTTTCCGGTGGGTATTGCGCAGGACGAGGAAAATAACCTATTTGTGCTCAATGCGCATTCAGCGGTGTATCAGTTTGATCCTAACGGGAAATACGTCAAAGAGATCAGTGGAAAATACACATTTGCCTGTGCTACCGATCTGGATTATTATCAGGATCACTTGTATATTACTGATAAAGGGAATCAGCGGATACTCCAGGTTTCCAGGATTGGGGCGGTCGTCAAGGAATGGAAAGAGATCGGAACCCCCCTGGCTTTAACGATCAACCAACAAGGACAATTCTTTGTTCTGGACGCTTTCACCAACCGGATCAGTTGGTTCGATGCTTCCGGTCAATTAATACAGACATTGCAAGATTCCAGACTCAAGCGTCCTTCTGCTCTGTATGCTTATAATAATCAGCTTTTATTGATATCGGATGCGACTCAGAATAATATTTCCTTGTGGGTTTACCGGAATGGAACTTTTCAATATGCCAATACGTATGGAGAAGCAGGAGGACCAAACACGGAAAGCTTCTCGAATCCTCCTTCAGCCTTGAATTTTACCGTTGATGCCGGAAAATTTATGCAACCTGCCAATATCGAGTTTGACGGGAATTTCTTTTATGTGATGGACCAGAAAAACCAGAGAATACAACGAATTGCCAAAGGGATTATTTTAGACCTGGCTACTCTGCCTGAAGAAGATAAACTTGTTGTGGAGCCGGAAAAATTGGATTTCGGAAGAGTAAAAGCCGGTGACAGTGCGATTAAAAAACTCTCCCTGCGAAGCTCAGGCAGCACCAAAATTGAGGGAAAGATCACCACCAGCCAGGATTGGATTCGCTTAGGCAAGCTGACTTTTTCCGGTGACTCTGAGGTGAACGTCAACGTGGACACCACCCAGCTGACAGCAGGAGAGCACAATGGAAATGTGGTGGTGGAAAGTAATTTAGGAAGTGTTCCTGTCTTGGTCACTATTTTTATTGAAGGAAATAATGATGAACCTCCCCCTCCGCCTGAAAAAAAGCTGATCAGCATTGTGCTGGTGATCAACCAACCGAAAGCGCTGGTGAATGATAAAGAGTATTGGATTGATTCTGCGAACCATAAAATTGCACCGGTGATATTACCGCCCGGAAGAACGTTTGTTCCCATTCGGTTTATCTCCGAAGCCTTTGGGGCTGAAGTGAGCTGGGACAGCGAAACTCAATCTGTCAGAATTTATTTACCCGCAAAAGAAGTGAGGATTACTTTACAGATCAATAATAAAATAGCTAAATTGAATAATGATGTGGTGACGCTGGACGCCCCACCGACCATTTTGCAGAGCAGAACTTTCGTTCCGCTTCGCTTTATCGCGGAAGCGTTCGGAGCACAAATACTCTGGGATGGCGGGAAACAGCAGATTACGATTGAGCTAGAGGTTTAATCCGTTATTTGGGAGAGAATATAATCTTGATCGTTTGTTGTGAGGCGTTCCAATCGACTGTTGCCCCGAGCTCTTCACTGACTACCCGCAAGGGAACAAATGTTCTTCCCGGGGGTTGTATTTCAGGGGCTACATCCATGGTTTTATAGGCTCCGTTCACGATATATTGGTCTTTATCAATCCAAAAAGTGATTTGGATGCCTCTTAAGGAATAGGTTACCTTTTTCTCGCTTGCAAACCAACCGATAGTAGCTCCAAATGATTCTCCGATAAATCGTAAAGGTACGAATGTTCGGCTGATTCTGATATAAGGAGCCACATCGAGTTGAACAGGATCCTGGTCAGCGATTTGAACCGTTTTATTTCCGATTCGTAAAATCATCGTAATCTTGTCTACCACATAAAAATTGAGTAACGCTTCGGCTACTTTGGCGTCCTTGACATAGAAAAAACATTGCAGTACCCCCCTGGAACCGATAGGTGTAGAGGTTGCGGTTTTAATCATGGCGGTAAATTTTTTCTCCTGTCCGGCGAGTAACTTAAAATCTGTTGGTGCTGGTGTGTCCTGAGAAAGCATATTGTAAGAGAATTCGTAATTATGATTTGCCAGCTGGGTTTTCATTTGAACTTCAGCGTTTTGCTTGGTTTGATTCTTTAATGAGAATTGAAATAGAATCGTTGCTCCGGGAACACATGTGATCTTGGATCGGCTGATTTGGATCAGATAATCAAAGGAAGAGGCTTTAGCTGAGTTGTTGAACAGGATTCCAAGAAAGCTTCCAATCAATAACCAACAAATGAAGTATTTTTTCATAAGGATCCCCTTTCAAGGAGAAATCGTTATTTTTCTTTTAATGTGACTGTCAGTGCTTTTACTTCACCGCTCTTTACCGTGATCGTGACAACATAATCCTGATATCCTTCCAGCCGAATTAACACCTTATGGGTGCCTTCTGTTATCGTAAAGGAGTGATTCGAGATGCCTACCAAAATACCATCAATATAGACTTCTGCCCCCTCCGGAACAGTGGTGATTTTGAGCGTACCCGGCTTCGAGGCTGTTTTTTTCAGGGTGAACGTCTGTTTATTGGTTTGTCCGCCTGTTACGGTGACTGTTTTTGTCTGTGTTTCATATCCGTTCATCACTACTTTCACAGTATAATTACCGGCATTTACATTGTCCAGACGCAATGGGGTGACCCCCTTAAACACATTATTCACAAATACTTCTGCGCCATCCGGTACCGAAAGAATCCATAATACCCCCACCTTTGGTGTTGTCGGTGGAGGCGGGGTGACTGTGATTTTCTCCAATGTAAATTGGATTTTGGTGGAAGCAGGTGGATCGTTCGTAAAAGTAACTGTTTTGCTCTGCTCTTTATAACCATTAAGGGTGACTTTTACAGTATATTTTCCCGGTTTAAATTTGATGGTTGCCGGAGTAACCTGGCCAGATGCCTGATTGTTGAGATAAATCTTCGCTCCGGAAGGAGTGGAGGAGATCGCAATGGACCATTCCTTGGCCGGGGTGGTTGGCGGTGGTTTGGGAGGAGAGACGGGTGTTTTGGTTAATGTGGCTTGGATGGCCGTTGTTTGGTCTTGTTTGACCTCTACTTCTGCTGAGTAAGTCTGGTACCCTTCCTTGGTGATCTCCAGTTTATATTTCCCCGGTACTAATGGTATGTCAACAGGGGTGAGCCCGTAATGCTGGTTATTGATTTTTACGTTTGCTTGTGCAGGATTACTGGTCACAGAGAGTTTACCGACAGGTGTTTTTGCCGGGATCAAGGTTGCTTTGACCTCTGTTTTCCCAGAAATATTGACCGTCGTGGTATACGTCTCGTATCCGGCTAACGTCAGCATCACATCATGAATGCCCTGTAAATCTTTGATTTGATTCGGTGTTTTTAATCCGGTGTCTTGGTTGTCTATCTTGATATTCGCTCCGGAAGGTTCTGAGGAGATCTCTAAAACAGCTTCCAGAACGACTGTTTTCTCAAAATGCAATGATTTTTTGTCGCCGTTATTTAATAGGATCTGCTGTGTCAGTTTCTCGCCTTCCAGATAGACGATGACTTCATATGAACCTGCTTTTAGGTCAGTAATGGTGAAAGGTGTTTTTTGTTCGAGAGCACGACCATTCAGATAGATTTCTCCTCCGGAAGGTACTGAGTTTACGATGATCTGAGCTGAGGAAGCGACAACAGGTGTTGTCGGGGTGATAGGCGTGGCAGAAGAGCTGTCAGACTGATTTTTTCCGACAGAGGATTTATTCTGATTTAAAAACAGGATTCCGAACCCGGCTAATAATACAGCCAATAAACTCGCTCCGATGATCATAAATAACTTCGTATTCGGTTGTTTTGGGACAGCTGGCGGATAAGCTTGTTGGTGAGCATAAGGTGTCGCCTGGTTTTGAAAATTGTTACCAATCATGGTTTGATTTTTATCCATGATCGGTTGAGAAGGTGGACTGATAGGGGCAGTAACTTGTTTCAGGGTGGTGTCCAGAATGGCTCTTTGATTGGAAACGACGGAACAAGTTTTTTCCTCGGTTTTATAACCCTCTTTTTCAAGGATGACTTTTACTTTTTTAGGGGGTAGGTTTCGGATGATGGTCGGGGTAATCCCTTTTAATTCATGGTTAATCCAGACTTTTGCGCCGGGTGGAGTTGTTTGAATGGAAATCTCTCCAACTTGGTCCATTGCTGGCTGAGAAAAACCAGCTTGGGATTCCTGCAAAATATAATCTAATTCCATCAACATTTCTTGTGGAGTCTGGTATCGTTCCTGGACAAGCTTGGCTAATGCTTTATCAATAACGTGACAAAGCCTGTCATAGGGTTGAGGAATAGAAATACACGGAGGCGCCTGGGTGATATGCATATTGACGACTGACCAGGGGGTGTCTGCATCAAACGGCACCCTGCCAGTGATTAACTGATATAAAGTGATACCCAGAGAGTAAATATCACTGCGGATATCCGTCTCTTTTCCCTGAGCTTGTTCGGGTGACATATAATAAGGCGTGCCTAAAAATGTACCGGCTTGTGTCATAGTATGAGAAGTGGAAACTCTTGCGATTCCGAAATCCATGACCTTCACCTTACCGTTTTTATCGAGCATGATGTTTTGGGGTTTAATGTCTCTATGGGCTACAATTCCATTTTCCCATGCGTATTGCAATGCGGAAAGCGTTTGTTTGATAACATCAATAGCATCCGGATACGCCATGGCGCCTCTCTCTTCGACAATCTGAGAGAGCATCTTACCCTCAACGTATTCCATGACCATATAATATTGGTCATCTTCTTTGCCATAGTCTCTTACGGCAGTGATATTGGGGTGGTGCAGATTGGATACGACTTCAGCTTCTCGCATGAACCGTTTCGTGTAATTTGGGTTTTCGGTAAATTCAGTTTTAAGCAGTTTCACAGCCACGACTTCATAAGTTTGAAGGTCCCTGGCGATATAAACAGTAGCAACGCCTCCGCTGCCTACTTTGTCATAAATTTTATACCGCTGTTTGATCGTCTTTCCAATCATGCTTTTTCCTCTTTTTTAAGCTTCTTGAAGAACCAGAATCCCTTTTGACTTTTGTTTTGTTTCTCGATGCCGTTAGAATAATTGATTTCTGCCATCACCACGGTCACATTATCTTTTCCCCCATGAGCATTCGCTTTATCGATGAGAAAATGCACACACTCTTCCAGAGATTTTTTCTGGCTGAGGTGCAACAGCTCATTTTCAGGGACCAAATCGTATAATCCGTCTGAACAGAGCAAAATTCTGTCTTTTGGCTCCAGGGTGTAGTCATAGAAGTCCGGCTCTACTTTTGCGATAATGCCTACTGCTTTGGTGATGATATTTTTACGGGGATCCCATAGCGCTTCCTCCGGCGTTATAAGACCGAGATCTACTTCATTCTGCACCAGGGAATGATCCTTGGTCAGTAAGCGAATCGATTTTTTTCGGATTAAATAAGCTCTGGAGTCTCCCACCTGGGCTATTTTCAATTGGTTATCCCGGATGATCGAGAGGGTAAGGGTGGTCCCCATGCCTCGTTTGTCCATATCATCCATCGCATGATGAAATATCTTGGTGTTTCCTTTTTCCACCACATGTTGCAAATAGTCATTGGAAAAAAAATCAGGGGAGCTTTTTTTTTCGCTCCCCCAAGTATCTTCTAAAGATTTTTTATCGGAAAAGGCATGCTGTATCGTCTCAGCCATGTGGCTAGACGCTACTTCACCGGCTAAATGCCCACCCATACCGTCTGCTACGAAGAAAACCATCTCCCGGTTTTTTGTTTCCAAAATTCCAAAACGGTCTTCATTATTTAACCTGATTCTGCCTGGGTTGGTATCACCGGTTATTTTTACTGAATACGTCATAATGTTTAGACTTTCTTAAACACCAGCACAGAATCGCCGATTTGAATTTCATCAGAATCGGATAAGTTTTGAGTTTGGATCTTGACTCCATTCACAAAAGTGCCGTTTGAAGAGGCTAAATCATAAATTGTGTACGCTCCGTCTTGCAGTTTTAGCTTGGCATGTTCCCGGGAGGCTTTTTTGTCATCTAAATTAATATCATTCCCGGCGTCTCTGCCTAATTTAATCGTGGATTTTTTTAAGGGGAAATTGGCTCCGGCTTTGGCTCCGCTTTTCACTATCAGATAAGCAAATACCGGTTCGGCTCCGCTTTCTGAAACGACTGTTTCAGAAGAGCTTCTGACAGGAGGTTTTGGTTCATCCATCACGGTAGAACTGCTTTTCGGGGGTTGGTAGGAAGGTGGTGCATAATTCGAAGGAGCAGCAGGAGGAGGTGGTGCCATAGGTCTGCCAGAAGCGGGATATGGCTGAGCAATTGGCTGATATTGTGTTTTTGGTTTTGGTTTCAACAAAAGCATCAACAAGAGTGCTAATATAATTAAACCAACGACAACTCCAATGATCAATGGCAAGTTCATTTGGTTTAATGAGCGTTTTTCTTTCTCTTGTAAGAAAATAGCCAATGAACGCTGACCAACAATTTTGGTCATATTCATCACGGTACCGGACACCCATAATTCTTCCCCAACAGCAGGTGTATCATTGGCAGTGGTCAGGATAGCAATCGTTCCTGTTTCATCAGCAAAATCATACCAACCGATTTGCATAGATGGTTGTGTTCCGGTTGCCGTGACAGTTCCTTTCACTGATAAAAATCGTTGGTCATAATTCACCGGATTGGCATTGATATCAGCAGTCTTCACCAATAACGGTTCTGCTGGATACCCACTGGTACAGCTGACCAAACCTATCATCAAACCTAATAAACAAAACCAAGTCATCCACTTTTTCATAATGCCCTCCTTATTTGAGTGTAAAGCTGTTACATATTTGCAAATAAACATCCAAAAATTCTGAAAATAGCGGTTTCTCCGCAATATAATATATATCATATCCGACACCGTCGCGCAGAATAAATACGTGAGCCTCTTGTAACCTGGCTCCGGTCTTATTAATACCACCACCTACCACCATATGACCGGTTTTATTCTTAATCGTGATGGGTGCGCTGGAGACGGATTCATACGAAGTATACAAAGGCACTCTGGTGGCTTCTACTTTTTTACTCCATGTCATGGCATCGGCTTCGGTGATGGTTTGGGTCACATTGATCCCCATTTCTGCATATCCGCCAAAGAATCGGAGGTTATTTTCCTTGGCTTCATAGGTTCCCTGGAAGAATACCAGATTGTCCCCGTCAGGGACAGGTTTAAAAGTATTCACTCTTGGCAAATTGATCGTATAGTTTTTGGAATCATATAAGGACCATTGCCCAATCTGATATTGCGGTAATAAATAGGCATTGGCAGGGTTTAAGGCATAAAGGAAGGAGATCCATGGCGAATCATAGGAATGATCCAGTTTTGAATACAAACTATACACTTCCAGGTTAAATGCATCAATCGGCAGCCAAATGGACAAACCGGAAGCCTCTTCCAGGTTTAACAAAAACGGGTTATCGTCCACATTACCTTCAGAAAAATCTTTTTCCAGAATAAATAAATCCAATACTTTCAGGACTTCGGCAGCGGTATCTTTAATGGTCTTTTCCTGTATTCGGTTATCGGAATAGATTCTCTGTACGAAATACCGCAAATCTACATAAGTCGAGTAAATTCCTTCCGCTTCGATAGGAGGGCAATCTCTCGCAATTTCCCTTATTACATCCCCATACCAGGGAAATGTCCGGATCAGAGCAAACGTCATATTTTGAATGGCAGTTTGTAATTTATCGGCCTGCAGCATATCAAAAGCAGCATAAATCTGAGGTTTTTTTTCCATGCCTTCGGGAGGATTTTTATATCCCTCGATAAAATTCTTCACCAATGCTCTGGAAAATTCAACCCGGCTTACCCCTGATTGTTCCGCTAAAGGCTTAATCGGTTGGTCGAGGTTAATATAATTATATTGGGAGATCTCGGAAGCTACAATACAATAGGCTTCTTCTTTCAGTTCATAGAGCACTTCCCACATCCCCATTAAGCAAGAATAAATATGCAACACATCCAATTTGCGATTTGTTTCGAACCTGGCTTCACGAATCGCTTTCTGCAAATCTGTGCCGGACATGAAGGATCCCTGGACGGTATCTTCGACAATACCTGTCCAACCACCTCCGTGAGAAGAGATGATCAGAGCCATCTGATTGGCAGGATAGTTTTGCTCTCCCCAGATAATAAAATCTTTCAAAACCCTGTAATCGGCCGAATCAACTTTCCCGACTGATACGGGCGTTGAATTGATGACTTTTGTATCCTCATCTTTCGTGATAAAGTATCGAAACGCCTCTCCGCCTGTAGATTCTTTAGAAAATTGTACCACCATATTAAATTTTGGATTGGAACCGATTTTTTCCAGTAGATTGATATCATTTTCCATTAAAGGCTCTAAGTTATTGGTACCACCTAAATATACCAAAACAGTCCAGTTGGCGAGATTAGGGCTTCCGCTTCCTTCCGGACTAATGATAGTTCTTTTTCGACATGACGATGACGATACCACTACAATACAGCTAAGAAAGACTATGAATAATCGTTTCATTACCAGCTCCTTGTTATCATCAAAGTTCAAGATTACTCATTATTATAAGAAAATTGAGAAAGCTTACTATACTTTATACAAATGATTTCAGATTTTAATCAAGAAAAAAAAGAAATATTTTTGATAGGATGGGTACTTTGACACCTGTAGGGCACTCCCTCACCGGCTTAGCAATTGGTATCAGTGCGGTTCCATCTGCATTTTCTATGAAAAAAAAGACATTTCATGTTTTGTGTTTTATCGTTCTTGCCAATTTCCCTGATATTCCCATTCCGTATTGGGGGCATGATTTATACTGGTTTAGCCATAGCATCTTTGTGAACTTTGCTCTGTTTCTGGTCATCAGTGTATTGTTTCGGAAAATCGTTCAAAAAATCTATCCCACTGTCCCTGTTTGGCGAATCATCTTGTTTGGCTGGATCGCCTGGTTTAGCCATTTATTGCTGGATTCCTTTTATAACCATGGGCTGGGAGTGATGATCTGTTGGCCGTTTTCTGAGCAATCTCTTTGTTTGCCTATTCCCTGGTTTTCCGTTCTGAATGCTCCCATGCTTCCCATAACAAAAGAATCGCTCAGAATTTGGAGTATTGAATTCATCAGCTATTCCCCATTAGTCTTGATAGCGTGGGCATTCAAGAGAATTAGGAACAGAAGAGGCACCTTTCAGGGGAATCATTCGGGAAAATAAAAAAACTCCCCGAGAGGGGCTCGAACCCCCAACCTACTGGTTAACAGCCAGCCGCTCTGCCATTGAGCTATCGGGGAATAACTCCACCAAAAAGTTCTCAAATGAGTATATTTTTTTTTCCAGGCTTGTCAAATAGCTATATTTGTATTCAAAGAGAATGCCATTACAATGATAAAGAATCCTCACCTAAGGAGTCCGTAATGAGTAATACAGTTTATCTGTTTGTGTTTTATGGCGCTTTTTCCCTGATTATCATTATTTTGGTTTTTATATTCTTTAAAGCGATGCAGTCAATCATAAGAATAGACAACACTTTAAAGGAAATGCTGAAGACACTGGAACAGCATGAAAAGCGTATGGAAGAGAAGGAGATGAAAAGACTTCCCTAATGATGGACTCTCTGTTTTTATCACCACAGGATAGTTCGAAAAAAACAGTTCCTTTAGCTGAAAGGATGAGGCCAAACACCCTCTCGGAAATACAAGGGCAAGATCATTTGCTGACTCCCGGGAAATTTCTCCACACTGCCATTTCCGAAAAGCAAGTACCCTCCCTGGTATTTTGGGGTCCCCCCGGTTCAGGCAAGACTACCCTGGCTTTACTGATTGCGCAGGCTTTAGAGGTGCCATTCAAGTCGTTTAGCGCTGTCGTTTCAGGTATACAAGACATTAAGCCCCTTCTCAGAAGTATTGAGGCCAAAGGACAGACCGTCATCCTGTTCATTGACGAGATCCATCGGTTTAATAAACTGCAGCAAGACGCATTTTTGCCTTATATCGAAAAAGGGTTCATCATTCTGATTGGTACGACGACGGAAAACCCATCCTTTGAATTGAATAAAGCTCTTTTATCAAGAGTAAAAGTACTTCCACTGTATCCTTTGAACGAGGATCAGATCAAGAAGATCATACAGAATGCGTTGACAGATCAGGAGAAAGGGTTAGGCGCCAGGGGTGTTTCTATCAGCCCTGAAGTGATCAGGATGATTGTCAGCTATGCCTCCGGAGATGCCAGAATCGCCTTGAACGTCACCGAGTCCTTGGTGTTATCGTTTCCGGAAGGAGCGACAATCACTGATTCAGCGGCTGTATACGATATTATGCAAAAGAAAATTTCTTCTTATGACAAAACGGGGGATATGCATTTTGATTTTATCTCGGCTTTACATAAGAGCCTCAGGGGTTCGGATGTGGATGCGGCCTTGTATTATCTCGCCAGGATGCTGGAATCCGGGGAGGAGCCCCTGTATATTGCCAGACGCTTATTGAGATTCTCTTCAGAGGATATCGGTTTAGCGGATACTTTTGCCTTTGTGTTGGCCCAGACAACTTTTCAAACCTGCCAGGTAATCGGCTATCCGGAAAGTGATTGTGCTTTGGCAGAGCTTGTTATCTACCTGGCGCTGGCTCCAAAAAGTAATTCAGCCTATACCGCCATTCAAAATGCAAAAAAAGCAGTGGAACAATACCCTGACGAACCGGTTCCTTTATTCATTCGGAATGCGCCTACCTCCCTGATGAAGGATTTTGGGTATGGAAAAGGATATGTGTATCCTCATGATGTAGCAGATAAAATTGTGAAAACGCATTATTTACCGGAACGGCTAAAGAATTGTCAATTCTACCAACCCGGGCAAGAAGGTAAAGAACCCTCTTTTAAAGCAAGGTATGAAGCCATACGGAAAAGATTGGATTATGATGAAAAGGACTGATTTTTCTTTCTCTCTTCCTCCTGAATTAATTGCCCAGACTCCCTCCCTGGAACGGGAAAAAGCTAGGTTAATGGTGATTGACAGGCAGACAGGACTTCTGAAACATCAGATTTTTGAAGATATTCTCGGTTATTTTGAACCGGGTGATGTGCTGGTGCTGAACGATACCAGAGTGATCCCTGCGAGGTTGTGGTTCTTGGATGCAGAGGGGAAAGAGGTGGAAGTATTATTGATTCGCCAAATCAAAGATACTGATTGGTTGTGTATGGTTTCTCCCGGAAAAAGAGCCAGGGAAGGGGCCAGGTTGATTCACCAAAGCCAAAGCCTAAGCGGGGAGATCATCAGTATTAATGATCAGGGAGAAAGGATGATTCGCCTTCAGTACTCTCCGTCTGTCCCTTTTTTGAGTCTCCTGGAACAGATCGGCAATACCCCTTTGCCTCCCTATATTCACTCGGATCCAAAGGAGTGGAAAGACTATTACCAGACTGTGTATGCCAGAGAAGATGGTTCTATTGCAGCGCCTACTGCTGGTTTACATTTTACCCGGGATTTGTTGGAAGCCATTCAACAAAAAGGAGTTCAAGTTCTCTACATCACTCTTCATGTAGGCCCTGGTACCTTTCGACCCGTGAAAACAGAGAATGTGGAAGACCACATCATGGATGCCGAATGGTTTACCGTGACGCCCGAGACAGCAGAGTTAATCAATCAGGCGAAGGAGAACCATCATCATTGCTTTGCGGTTGGCACCACTGTTACCAGGACGCTTGAGACCGTGGGAGTGACCGGCAAAGTGATTCCTTCTCATCAGTCCACCTCCCTGTTTATCACACCGGGGTATACTTTTCGGGTTGTAGACCGTTTGATCACCAATTTCCATTTACCTGAATCTACTTTGATTATGCTGGTTTCTGCCTTTTATTCCCGAGAAGCAGTGCTCTCAGCTTATCAGAAAGCCATCCAGGAAAAGTACCGGTTTTTTAGTTTTGGTGACGCGATGCTTCTCCTGTAGGCGTTATTTGTGGTAAGTCTCCCGATGGTTAATTTTAGCAGAACGGAAAAGCTGCTCTAATAATATCACACGAAATAACTGATGTGGGAAAGTCAGTTCTGAAAACGAGAGATGTTGGTGGCAGCGTTGCAGGAAATCATCATTTAAACCAAAGGAACCTCCAACGGCAAATGTACAATGAGAAAATCCTTTTAGGGAAATTTGATCCAAAAGTTTAGCAAATCCAAGAGAATCTAGCTTAGATCCTTTCGGGCTCAGTCCAACCAGAAATGTGTTAGCTTTGACCTGTTCCTGAAGTCGTTGCGTTTCTTTATCTATACCATCCATGATCTGTTTTGGAGAAGGATCAGGAGGTAAACTTTCTTCTTTGACCTCAATGATTCGGATCCGGTAATATTTGCTATTTCTTTTCAAGTATTCTTGGCATGCTTGTTGGTAAAACACCTCACGGATCGACCCTATCGCGATAATATCAACATGCAGCATTTTTTTTTGTTTTATTCAGTTGAAGAATAGTATCTTTCTGATTCATTTTTACCATCATAAACCTTTGATGAATTCTGTCAATATTACAATACCCACGGGGACGGAGTTTTTGGGGGGGG
>JAJFUD010000063.1 GCA_021372585.1 bacterium | reverse complement strand
CGCCGAGAATGAGAAGATGACGATTAAACAAATGTCGGGAAGTCAGATTACACTTGGCGACTGGGGCAAGGGTTCTATTTATATGGAAGGGATTCCGGCTACCGTGATTTTACCTGCAAATCCTGCCAAAACGAAATGTTTCGCGCTTGGTCCCGATGGGACAAGGATGAAGGAAGTCGCCGTAGCAAAAGGTGAAGGAGGTGGTTCTGAGATTATTATCGGACCTGAGTACAAAACTGTGTGGTATGAAATTGACATTCAATAAGTGCTAAGAACATGACTAATCGTAGAGATTTTATCAGGCAGATTTCAGCCGCAGCCGCATTGACCGGTGTTCCTGGTGTCCTGTTTTCTCAAAGCAAACCTGAGAATGCTAAAATATGGGCCTGCTTACTTCATTTAAGTTTTAACATGTGGGAAGAATACATTTCTCCTCACCGCCCTTTCCGGGGATTTCGACCTGATTTAGAGTTAAGCGAGCCCCTGTGGAATGATGCAATCCTCAGGATGGCAGACATGGGTATGAATATGGTGGTCATTGATCTGGGCGATGCAGTACGCTACGACAGTCATCCTGAGATAGCAGTGAAAAATGCATGGTCGACCGCTCGTTTACGGGAAGAATTACGTAAGATACGCAGGATGGGGATGGAGCCGATTCCCAAACTTAATTTTTCTGCAGGGCATGATACCTGGCTCGGAGAATATTCGCGGATGGTTTCAACAGAAAAGTATTATCAGGTTTGTTCCGATCTGATCACCGAAGTGTGTATTCTTTTCGATAAACCCCGTTTTTTCCATCTTGGAATGGATGAAGAAAGTGCAGATAATCAAAGTTATTACAAATATATTGTTGTTCGGCAAGATGACCAATGGTGGAAGGATTTTTACTTTCTGGTTAATGAAGTAGAAAAGCAAAACTGCAGGGCATGGATTTGGCCTGATTATATGTTGTGGCATCATCCTGATCAGTTCTTTGCGAAAATGCCTAAATCGGTGGTTCAAAGTAACTGGTATTATGGTGAAACCATGGATGAAAAACAGAAGGCCGTGAAAGCTTACCTTGATTTGGAGGCTCACGGTTATGATCAGGTACCTACAGGTAGTTTTCATTCTGATAATGAGAATAATATCTTTAATACGATCCAGTTCTGTGAAAAGAATCTTAACCCAACCCGGTTGCTGGGTTTTTTGCAGACGATTTGGAAACCAACGATTGAGGAAAACAGGAACCGAATATTGAAAGGTATCGAATTGATAGGTACTGCAAAAAAGCAGATTTGAAGAAACAACAAGAGTTATTGATCGTGGAGTAAGGAGATTAACGGATAAGATGTTGATAAAGAAAACAACTATTAATAATTGATTTAATGAGAAAGCAACTTTTTATTTGGCTTTTAATGATTTTTTCAGGAGGAGTTATTGGTCAGAATGCCCGGATACAGCAGGGAGTAAAAGAAGATCGAACAGAACAAGGCGATTCAATGAGCGAAGCTTATCTGAAGTTGTGG
>JAJFUD010000023.1 GCA_021372585.1 bacterium | reverse complement strand
TCACTTGACCCAATAGTTTTCCGATCTCGTAAAAGAACCACGCCATTCCAGCTGCCAAAGCCTGGTTAAACGAAAAAACCCAGCTTAGGTTCCAAAGGATGGTCAGGAAAAAGAGATAGAAAAGAAAAAGAAGAAAGACGATTATAAAACGATGATATGCCTCTTCAAACAGTTGAATATTCTCTTTTTTTGGGTCCAATGCCGGTAAAAACAGCAAAATTGCCGTAAGAATAAGAGAAATACCCGGAAAGAGAAAAAGTCCCAGCGCTTTCGAGCTGAATCCGTCAGCCAGTCCATACATATTCCAATGAGTGGCTATTTTGGCCGGCATCAGAGGGGAAAAATAAAAATATACTGCGACTGCAAGCATTAAAACAATGATAAGGCTTACCCAACCAACTATTTTCTTCATATTCAGTAATATTGTCCTCCAAGAAAGATTTTCTTTCTTTAAAATTGTATCGCAAATTCATTTGTTTCGCTGGATTTCATCGATTCTTTATCCGGACTATTTTCTATTTCTTTTTTCGATACTCGCTACTCACTTGCCATCAAATGTTTTCTCGCATATTGTCCGCAGTTACTCCCTATATCATTCTCTTCCGGATTACCGATGGAAAGGATCACTTCGTATCCCACGCCTCTCAACTCCTCTACCAGCCCGGGATGGAAATCCAATACTCCGGTTTCTATATGCATATCGTTTCGGACCTGATGCATGACAGAAGTATGAGTGGGATTAATCGGGGTCATTTTTATTAAAAACAAATCCGGATGAAAAACCTTTCGTAATACTTCCGGCTCGATGACAGCTTCGCGGGAAACCGCAAAATTCAACGAAATTTTTTTGTCCAGGGGAGTTTTAAAGGCTTTACCATACTCTGCAATTTGCTGAAAAGTCCATTTCTTGACCGGGATCCAGTAGTTGCGTTGCTCAGTGGAGGTAGAGTGTATGGAAAATTGAAGCTGAAACCTGCCGATATACAATTGATTCTTAATTTCCAGCAGATGTTGAAAAAACTTCTCCCCTTTTTCCGGACCGACGCTGGACAAGGAAGGCAATAAACCGGGAGCTTTATACCGCACCGGAAGCTCGTGTAACACCTCTAAAATCGCTTCGTTAAACGACGGCTCTCCCATTCGGGCAAATTGGATCTTCCATTTCGCAACAGGGATGGTCTGATCCGTAAAATACTGATTCACCAGAAAATCGATCTGTTCGAGCATATCTTCCTTGCTCAAATTCCCTTTATAGAAACCGCCGGCATCACAAAATCTGCATCCAACAGGACATCCAATCATGCTGGATATAATACACACCCACTTCTTTTCCCGTGGAATATCCTTTTGCAGGGAATCAACGAATTCGACCTGCTTGCCGGAATTGGTCATCCCAAGATAAACTCTGGCGACTGATTCTTTGCCATATTGATCTATTATCTCCATATCTTACTCCTGACCCAATATTATCTCTAGCCCAACTCGCATTCCATCCCCGATGGCGATAGAAGCCTGCCTGATATGGGGATGAGCATAATCTCCAATCTCCCGTGTGGCAGGGTCGGCAAGGTCCATCTCAACGATGGGTTTCTTTTCTCTCCCGATGGATACCAACAAAACATCCACGTTCATACTTCTGTTCCCGGTTTGTATCGACAGTCCGTTATCAAATGGATGAATCTTTTGAATCGGTTCCTCTTCAAAATAGACTCCCCCGGCTTGAATAAAAGATCGATAAAGGATTGGAATCGCTTTCATCCGATCACTCCGGTTCCAAAGATACACCTTATATTTCCTGTCAAGACCAGATAATCCGCTATCGAAGGCAGCATCACCCGCACCAAGAATCCCCAGAATATGGATATCTTTTGGGACATCTCTCCATTCATACACAACTCTTGGGTTGGGTGGCCAATCTTCCATGATTTTTGGTTGCGTTCCCGTCGCCAATACGATTCGATCTACTTTATATATTTGACCGGTAGTGGTCTGTATGCGATGTTTCTGAATTTGTACCACTTTCTCAAAAATTAGGGTAATGTGAGGGTGCCGTAAACTGATTTTCAATTGGTCAACCAGTTCTTCCCCGGACATTGGCTGTAAACCGGGAAAATTTTCTACCCATCTGGCATTATTTAACAATCCGCCCGGTGCTCTTCCCTCAAACAACAGCACATCCTTCTGATACCTGGCCAGAATAGACGCACAAGCAATGCCAGCAGGTCCAGCCCCGATAATACCTACTACCACTGAATATCCCGACTCTCTATGACTGAAGCGACTCCATGGGCCAGATTATGCAGGGAATACTCATGATACTGTTTATTTTTCGAAACACAGGCATCTTTCAACATGACGATATCATACCCTTTTACAAAACCAGTTCTTGCCGTTGTTTCACAACATAAATGGGTCATCGCGCCGGTAATAAACAGCTGTTGAATGGCATTTTTCTGCAGGATGGCTTCCAAATCGGTATCTACAAACGCATCATAAGTGGTTTTTCTGATGATGGGGATATCCTTGATCATCGGAATAGCCCATTTTTCCTGCACCGTATGCCCCCACCACTCTTTCATTTTTGTGTTGCCACCGGTGTGAATGGTGCCTATCACAAGAGAGGAATGCTCTTTGAAGCTTTGCACCAATTGCTCAATGACCGGTAAAACCATACCGGAACCTTTTAGATAAGCCGGAGAAGAGATCGAAAAAAAGTAATGCTGCACATCTATGACTAAAAGTGCCCGATTCGCTATTTTGACGCAACGGTCTTTACCAGGAATCATTCTCATGAATCATTTTTACTTAAAACCACTGCAAATAGCAACCTAAATTGGATCCGAGTAAAACTAAATCTCT
>JAJFUD010000002.1 GCA_021372585.1 bacterium | reverse complement strand
AAAAGGGATATCAATATTCCTATTTTCTTCCTGAGAAAATTAATCATGGCTTTATTTGGACAGATGGAACCATTAATGAACTTTTGGAAAAAGCCTCTCTGTTGGTAGGAGAATTAAATTCTTTCTCACGCTTTGTTCCAGATACCGATATGTTTATAAAAATGCATATATACAAAGAAGCGGTCGAATCCAATAAAATCGAAGGAACGCGAACCAACATTGAAGAAGCGCTTCATGAAGAAAAAGATATTGATCCGGAAGAACATGATGATTGGGAAGAAGTGAATAATTATGTCAACGCAATGAATGAAGCGATGAAAGAGCTTACTCGATTACCTTTATCCAATCGGCTAATACGATTAACTCATAAAATTCTTTTATCAGGTGTTCGTGGCGAGAAGAAGACTCCTGGTGAATTTAGAAGATCACAGAATTGGATTGGAGGAGCGACTCCGGCAACAGCTTCGTATGTCCCCCCTATTGAAACTGAAGTACCTGATTTAATGGCTGATTTTGAGATGTTTTTAAATAATCAGGAGTTGAAAATTCCTCATTTAATCAAAATAGCCATTGCTCATTATCAATTCGAGACAATTCATCCATTTCTCGATGGTAACGGTAGAACCGGACGATTGTTAATTACTCTTTATTTAGTGTCTAATGGTATCTTAGAGAAACCTCTTTTGTACTTATCTGATTTCTTTGAAAAAAACAGATCTCTCTATTATGACCATTTAACTTTCGTTCATACCAAAAATGCATTAAGTGACTGGTTAAAATTCTTTTTAACGGGCGTTATACAAACATCAGAAAACGGGGTTAAAACTTTAAAAGAAATTGCTGATTTAAAGAGAAACATAGAAAAAGAAATGATGGATTCCTTAGGAAAACGAATCAAAAACGGATATACCTTATTAAATGGATTATTTCAGAAACCCGTAGTGTCTTCTAAAGATGTACAATTGATCACAGATCTTACTCCAAAAGCATCGAATGACCTTATACAAGCATTTGTGGATCTGCATATCCTCAAAGAAAAAACAGGCTATTCCCGAAACCGCATATTTATTTTTGATGACTATATCAAACTGTTTAACAGGTAAATCCCATACTGAAAACAGAAGCATTGATTTTATTAAGGGTAATGCCGGATCAGTGATAGAATAGAATTTCATCCTTTGGAGGTGAATCATGAATCGAAAAGAAGTATCAGATGTAAAGGAAGCATCGGAGTCGGTAGTCATACAGCCGGAGACACAGAAAGCGGATAAAGACCATAACCGGTTGGTTTGGATTACGCTGATTGTGGGCTTAGTAGTTAATTATCTCTTTTACAGGAAACCGATTGGAATCTCTTATCCGATCTTTGTGTTGGTTTTCTATGGGGTATTCCTGCGGTTGCTTCAGAAAAGAATCAGTTATAAGTGGGACTTTGGGTGGTTTCTGACGTTACCGATCCTGTTATTGTCGTGCACTTATTTCTTTTTCTCCAACCGGTTACTGATGGGCTTGAATTTTTTTATGATACCCGTTTTGATGGTTGCCCAGACGATTTTGCTGACCTCAGAGAACGATTTCCTTTGGTTTGATATTCGGTTTCTGGGAGACATCTTCAAGGCATTTTTTATCAAGAGTTTCCGCTATATTGGATTATTTTTTACGACCCTTTTCAAAACGAACAATGTGACTTCTTCGAAAAAAGGACTCAGTACGGGCAAAAAAGTACTGATTGGATTGGCCATCGCCCTTCCTATACTGGTGGTTGTATTGCTTTTACTGGTTTCTGCTGACGCTGCATTTAGCCAATACATGGATAAAGTATTTCGATGGATTGAGAGGCTGAATATAGCGGGATTGATACGGCAGCTCTTTGTGATTGTGATCAGCGCGATGTTCTTGTTCAGCTACTTGTGGAGCTATCTGCAATCCAAGAAAGCCTCTGATTCGGTAGCACCCAAGCTCTCCAGCAATTTACAGCTGGATTCGGTCATCAGCATCACGGTGCTTAGCTTATTAAATCTTGTCTATATCGCTTTTGTCGTCTTTCAGTTTTCATACATCTTTGGCGGCTCCTTACAGAAAACATTACCCCCGAATTACTCTTATGCAGAATATGCCCGAAGCGGTTTCTTTGAGATGCTTGTCGTGACACTGATCAACTTCACTTTATTGGGTATGGGCTTTATTTTTAAGCCTCATGGCGGACCGGCTGTGAAGTCTCTTCTCAAGGTGTTGCAGACTCTCTTAGTGATCTGCACCATCGTGATGCTGGTATCGGCTTTTATGAGAATGTCCCTGTATGAAGCAGAGTATGGATTCACGTATTTGCGGATACTGACTCAGGCTTTTATGATTTTCCTGTTGGTGTTGTTTGTAATCGCCTTGATGAAGATTTGGAATGCCGGAATCGGATTTCTCCAGTCCTTTATCGTGGTCTCCCTGGTCGCCTATCTGATTATTAACTATATGAATATCGATGTGATCGTCACGAAAAAGAACCTGGACCGCTTTACACAGACCGGCCAATTGGATGTGGATTATTTGACGGAATTGTCTTATGACAGCGTTCCGCTTGTACTGCATTATTTTCTGATGAAAGACCTTCCAAGAGGGTTTAATTCTCTTCAGATGCATCAGAAATTATTGATTTCCAGGTTCTTAACAAAAAAAGAGACATCTTTCCGGGAACGGAATTATAATTTTAATTACCTTACCTCCAAAGAAATTTCCGAAATAATAGGCTCTGACCGATGGCAGTCATTCAATCTATCAAAATACAGAGCCAGAAATGCGATCCTGAAGAAGCTGAATCTGACTTATGAGGAATATCTTAAATATCTGGAGCTGAAATAGGGTAGGAAAGTGCAGGATTGAGTGGTTAAACCGGCAGGATTTAAGGGATTTGCGATACTGACAGTGGGTCAGCTGACTTCCATGATTGGATCAAGCATGACGCAGTTCGGACTGGGGATTTGGATCTGGAATAAGACAGGGAACGCGACTCCTTTCAGCATTATTGCTGTTTGCTTTATGGTGCCGAACCTGCTGTTTTCGCCCATTGCAGGCACCCTCATTGACCGTTGGCCGAAGAAAAGGGGGTTGATACTGCCGGATCTGTCTGCCGGATTGATCACAATTTTACTACTGATTTTGTTTTCGAGAAATCTGTTGACACTTCCTATATTGTATGTCGGATCCTTCTTTTCTGGTGTGTTTAATTCACTTCAGTGGCCGGCGTATTCGGTTACGATGACTTTGAGCGGACCGCTGGTAGATAAGGTTTTAACCCCCTTGTTTCAGGAAGGGTTATTAATATCCACCCTATTTGGGGCGGGTAAAGGAGGGGCGATCGGCTTTCTGGCTGCATTGGGAGGGTTCTTGACGATCCTGGTGACCATCATTGCTTTTCTTACCCCGTTTATCATGAATGTAGAGAAGATGAAATCATGAAAAAGTTTTGTATTTCCTTGCTTTTGTTGTTTGTCTGCATGAGTATGATCGCTTGTACTTATGGAAGCTCTGTAAAACCGGTTAGTTTATCGACTATCATTGCCCGGTATGAAAAAAATAAGTTTCTGGGAAATCTAACCTATCGGTATAGAACAGTCTATTTAACTGGAACAATCAAATATATGGATCCTTTTAACTATCTAACTGATGGTAAAAGTAGCAGTATAGATCATGTTGTTGAAATAGGAGATAGCATGGATAACTCGTTAAAAGGAAACGCTTATTGTTCTTTTGACGACGGTAATAAAGAAAAAATTCTTCAGCATAAAAATGGTGATGAAATCGTATTCAAAGGTACCATTACCGGATATTTTCTAAACCTTTTTATGTCTGATTGTGAAGTAATTGAGGAATTACCATAAGCCAGGGGGAGATTATACCTTTGGTTAAGGTGAGGAGGAATAAGTCGTGAGGAAGATTGCTTGGTTTGGCATTTTGTTGTTAGTGTTACATGGTTGTAGTAGTTTCATGCTTCCGAAAAACGAAAAAGTATCAGCTCAAATACCGGTTGCTTCGACTTCACCTTCTGCCTTGGTTTGTATCAACGGGAAAGCCGTTGTGCTGGAGATGAATGGGACATTGACCGATATCACCCCTATGTATGTTATAAACAGAGCTTCTTGTACTTATCATAATGGGTCTAAGATATATTTCATCATGCAGAATATGAATTTAAAACATAGTTTATGGGTATACGACAAAGGTGTGCAAACTTTTGCTTGCTTAGTGCCTGAAACACAACAAGCAGGTATACTCACTTTAATTGATTACTTTATTGTCACGAATGACGAACAATATCTGCTTTACAAAGAAACCAACTATACAATCAAGAATGTATATTCAGCCAAATCAAAGGTACGGTTTAAACTTTATTCCATCAAAGATCAACAACCTATTAAAATCCCTTCCATAAAGGATCAGACTATTTTAGAAATCAAGCCTTTACCAGAACCGGATCAATTCCTTTTTATCACCAATGAAAGAGGTGGATATGGGATTTATAGGTGGAATGTCATTGATAAAGATCCCAAGCTGGTTGCTCAAGTGGAAAATAACAACTACTCCATAGCCAGAGATGGAAAATGGTTAGTGGCTTTGGAGAATAATGCTTTGGTTCGATATTCTCTTGTGACCGATCAAACGGATACTATTCTGGATGATATGACAAACTCCGAATTTGCGTATGTAGGCAATGAGTCCACCCTCTTAGTCTGTCGATACACCAATCCACCGGAAACCGTAGTCAACACCATGACACCGGATAAACAATGGAAAACTTTGATGCCGGATGAGGGAAGCTATACCGGATCCTTTACAGAGATCAACCCTTCTGTCGTGTATTTGAAAACCTATAACGAAGAATCAGGAGAGAATAAAATCATTTTATGGTATCCTGACCGAAACGCCAATGACATCGTGTTCGAAACCAAAACGGTTGGGTTGAGTGATACCTGCACTGTATCTGAAAATGGGAATGTTCTCATCATCAAAGGGTATCAAGAAGATGAAAATGTTTGTTTATTGTTTGTGAATGTAGAAAAGAAAACTTGTCAAATCTCACCGGAAATCTTTTATTTTAATCCTGATGAAGCCTCCAATGATAACTCTATCTGGCTTTATCATGAATTTAATGTAGATTACAGTGATTCCAAATGGACTCAAGATCTTGAATCGGCCAAAACCAATTACTTTCTCTACAATTCGAATGAAAACAAACGATATCCTTTATTAAGCAATACAAAAGACCATATCTCCGATGCTTATGCCAATAACAATGGTGATTATGTGTATATATATTTAGATGAAAAGGATAAGATTTTTAACGTTAGAACCGGACAGGAATTCAATATTCCAAGATCAGAGGATACGGATCATCTCTTTACGTTTATTACCTGGTTAGATTGATTTTTTGGTTCAGGGTTACAGGGGACCGTCCCTTGTACTAAATACAATTTCACTTTAACCACGCTAAACTGTAAGTTGACTTTCACTTTAACCACGCTAAACTGAAAGTAAAATAAGCAAATAGGTGGTATTCATGTTTAAAAGATGGATTGAGATAGATCCAAATAAAAGTGCATTAATCATAGGACCCAGGAGAAGCGGAAAAACTACCTATCTGAAAGATGCCTTTCCGGAATATGCCTATGCTACTTTAGATGATTTTGATGCGTTTGATTGGGCGGAAAGAGATCCCAAAGGATTTATTACCAGCTTAGGTAAACACTGCATAATTGATGAAATTCAAAGAGTACCAAAATTAACCATTGCGGTAAAATATGCTATTGATAATGAGAACGCGCACATCCTTATGACCGGATCAAGCTCAATCGGTTTATTGGACGCTTCTGCAGACACATTAGCGGGAAGAATCAATCAATATTCGATGACTACTGCCTGCTGGGGAGAATCCATCTCAAAACCGTTACACTCCATTTTCCATGAAAAGGCTTCAGTACCAACTATCAAAGAAGGAATGAGAACGTTTCGAGAGGTAGCAACCTATGGCTTGTTTCCTGAAGTGGTTACTTCCCAATCATCGGATGAGAAAAAAAAGATTCTGAGAAATTACCGTGATACCTATTTCACGAAAGATCTGATGCAAATGGGTAATATTGAGAATTTGAGTGGATTGAATGCCATTTTCTCCAATATCTGCCGATCTATCGGGTCTCATCTTGAAGTGAGTAATTTTGCCAGGGAATCTTCTTTAAGTGTGCCTTCTACTAAGAAGTATTTGAACACCTTAGAGCAGTCTGAACTTACTTTTAAGTTATATGGGTACCAATATGGCCCGGCTAAGCGATACATAAAGGCAGCCAAGACCTACTTCTCGGATAACGGGATCATCGAGTCCTTCCATGTTCGTATTAGCGAAGGGCAGTTGATTGAGAATTTTGTAATATCAGAGTTGGAAAAACGAAGAAAGTTAGGACTCATTAAAGCAGATCGGTTTTATTATTATAAAAGCTCTGCCGGACGGGAAATCGATCTGGTGTTTGAGGAAGACCAATGCTTGAATGCTGTTGAGATTAAAGCGATTAAATCACCTTCAGGGAAAGATCTATCCAATCTTAAGGAATTTATCAATCAATCAAACCGGAAAGTAAAGGGATTTCTTTTCTACCTGGGTGAAGACTACCAGGAAATCGAAGGGATTACCCTCATCCCTATTTATTCTCTCTTCTGCGGAAAATAATCTTATTCTGGAAAAAAATAAATTGGGACTGTCCCAATTTATTTTTTTTCACTGTAATAGGCTTATTACGGTGAATACACATCACTGAAATTTGACAATTACGGTGAAAAGCATAAAGTAATGCTATGTTAATTCCAAGATTCTATAACA
>JAJFUD010000088.1 GCA_021372585.1 bacterium | reverse complement strand
GACCGTGAAGTAGAAGGTAGAATTGAACTCGTTTATACCGGTTAGCGTTAATATAAGAAAATGAACTTAATTACAAAACGTTCTTATTTGATTTGATGAAAGGGGAATTGTAAATGTCTAAAAAAAGTAGTTTTATTTTCTTTTTAATCACCGGCTTAGTTTTGATGTCTCTCTCAAACCTAAATTGTAGCAAGGGTGGTAATACCGGATCAAAAAAACCGGAAAATCAGACTGCAGAGGTTGTTGAGTCACGGTATTCAGAGTTAAAACCCGCTTTAGACGGTTTGGACACGGATGAATTGTGGACCACCATGGAACCCACCACTATCGCCATTGAAGACGGACAGACATTTGAAGTCAAGACCAGCTATGACGACGAGAATATTTATTTTCTCGTGAAATGGCTTGATGCCGATGGAGAGCCAATGAGCTCGACCGGATCCTGGGTCAAAAAAGACGGCAAATGGACTTGGGAATTTGTTTCAGATGGTTTTTCCATGATTTGGGATGTTAACCGTATTACAGATTTTGCCACAACCGGCTGCACAACCTTGTGCCATGACCAGGCAGACGATGTGGACCGCAGATACATGGCCCCTGAAACCGCCGGAGATTATGCAGAATTATGGGTGTGGAACCCGGGCGTTACCGACCAAAAAGGGATCATGGCCAGTTATGTGATCGAACCCTTACCGGACGGGGTGACTTCTGATGATGCCTATTTCAACAACAAAATCACCTGGAAACAGCTTCCCGGTGAATATGGATTTATTCATAACATTTCTGAAACCGAATACGCTCCAAAGGATCAAATTACCGGAGACAAAGCTCCTCTATACATCATAACTGACACGCCTGCTTCCGGAGATGCCGGTATTATTAAAGCAAAAGGAAACATTGACGGCGCTACTTACATTCTCGAGCTTGCCAGACCCAGATTCCCATCCAACAAAGATGATTTATATTCATTTGAAGTCGAAGAAAATGGATGGAAAGATATTTTGTTCGGAGCTTCGTTCCATCAGAACAATGACCGAGATAGCCATCTTACCATGTTAGTTGGCGCTACGCTACGATTAGTTGGTAAGAATGCGGCTGCAGAATAGATTAATTTAAGTAAAGGAGTTTACCCTTATGAAGTTACTTCATAACAGAAAAATCATTATGTCCATTACGGTAATTGGCTTGCTGCTAAGCTTTACTACAGTTAAACCGAAATCAGACTTAAAAGCAGCTGTAGCAGAAAAGATCGGTATTTATACGAATTCTTTCGGTTACTATATTTACGTGGCAGATCCCGTCAAAAACCGCGTGATTAAATATACCAATGACGGATTATTTCTCAGCGTTATTATTCCAACCACCTCTACTCACGCCAGCGGTGAAAAATGGGTTCTGAAAAAAGTGGTGGATATCGTAACCTGTCGCTTAACCGACGTAATCGGCGTTGCAGATGCGATCACCGGTCATTCTTATATTTACGAACTGAATGGTCATACCCATCACAAAAACGGTAATCCAGGTAATGCAAAAGGTCAGCTGGTTGAGATGTGGGACGTTGCGATGACTGAAGTGGATGAAATAAAGTCTCAAGCCTTGCTAGACAGAAAAGGAAGCAAAGTCTCCCATTGGACTCCACCACCGGGAGGTATCAAGGACCCACGTGATGGCACCTGGGTTAGAGATTTTGGCGGAGCCGGATCAGGTGCTGGTGCATTAAATCTTCCAGAAGGCATGACTTATGATAAAAAATCCATTTTATGGGTGGCAGATACCGGTAATAACAGAATCACTTCTTATGATTTGAAAGGGAACTTCCTGAAAGAGATCAAGAATAATTTTAACCAACCTTGTGATGTCGGTGTAGATTTCCTTGCCAGTCAAGGTAATAAGTTGTATGTTTTAGACAGAGGGAACTTGAAAGTGCATATGTTCTCTCCTGACGGGAAATTCCTGAAAGCGATCAACCTGACCGGGATGAAAAAACCTTCCGCCATGACCATTGATGCAGATAACTTCATCTGGGTAACGGATATTGAATTGAACCAGGCTTTCAAATTTGACCAATCCGGAAAAAATGTACTAACCATTAAAAACCTGATTACCCCTCAGGAAACTGTCAGACAAATCGTTCGTGTCTTCATCAACAAATACATTATGACAGTCAACGATGTCGTCAAAGCGATCGACGTCCCACCGTTTATTCAGTCCGGAAGAACTCTGGTCCCTATTCGCGCGATCTCCGAGGGATTAGGCGCAAAAGTAGAGTGGGAACCAAAAACTCAAAAAATTACCATCAGACTCGGCTCCAAAACAGTTGAATTATGGATAGGCAAATTAGAAGCGAAAGTAAACGGAAAAACAGTAAAATTGGACGTTCCGCCTATGATTAAAAAAGGCAGAACTTTCGTCCCGATTCGTTTTGTTTCCGAAGCCTTAGGGGCTAAAGTGGACTGGAATCCCAAAGATTTACGGTACGGTGCCGGAGCGGTTACGGTTATCTATCCCCAATAGAGACTAGAATACATTAGAAATTTGAACCTCTGCGCTTTTATGCAGTTTACTTGTAAAGGTGCGGAGGTTTTTCATTGATGGTAACCAATAATTCGAAAAAGCGAGTAGTGTTTTCTGATTTAGTTGTTCTGTTTGTTTTTATCCTGATTGTTTTTTTAATGTTTCTTCGAAGCGCCAGGTCCAATGACCTATACAACTCTTGTCCAAATCCTGATGAGTTACAAACCATTATCCGACAAGAAACCAAAAACACTTTTTTAGATCCCGGCACAGAAATCACTTGGTTTGATTCAAGTATAACCTCATTTCTGAATCATGTTTCCAGCTATCCATTTTCAAACAATTTATTGCTGTATTTTAACCCAAGATATCCGCTCTCAGTGAATTGTTCTTCCTGCTACGAAACAGAGCCCTGTGAAGAAGACCAAACAGAACCTTATTTTTATCCAAAACAGCTCTCGCTGTCGGGCATGTACTCATTGTTAAACAATCAACCTGATCTAAAAAAACATTTCATTCTCATTCAGGAAACCATCGATGTTAGCCCGAATTTACCGGTACCTTTTCACGTCATTTCTCTTTTTGATCTGGTAAACCATTTAGACCAATATCCTAAAGATGACTCCATTTTTGTACTGGGTTCCAGTTATCTGGAAACCAAAATCGCCTCTGAAACCTTAGTTCGAAATGGATATAAAAGAGTATACCGAGTTATGACTCTGCTGAAGACTAATAGCAAAGGCTCCACAACACCATGAAATCACAGATCACTTTGAACGAATTAACCAGAATTGCATTGTTCGGTGCTGTTGGATTTGTTTTTTATATTCTCACCGGTCCCATCGTGGATACTTTGTTGCCATTTCTTGGATGCTTAATCAGACCTGTATTGTTTCTATCCTTCATAACGAGCCAGTATCATCTCAACCAGCGACAATTATTCTATATTTCGGTCATCAGCTCTCTTCTCTATGCTTTTGTCGTGCCGTGTTTCCTAAATTACACTTCTATTCCTGTCAGTGCGATCTTTGTGCTTGTGCTGACCATTTTCAGAAATAGAATGAACCGTTTTGTTTTGGTGATCGTTTCTTCGATTTCTGCATTCCTGGCGTTAATCTTTTTTGCTTTTTTTCTTTCCCCCAAAAAATCAGATTTTATTGCCATCCTAAAAAGTTTCCCTTATATTATTATTATTGCGATTGTGATGGGATTTTTCCAGATAAAATTTGGAAAAATAAACTGCCAGGGATGTGATATTTGTGATCCGGTTCACCCCAAACAACTTCAAAAAAAACCAAAAGGGGAAACCAATGAACCAGGACATACTTAATTTATTGCCTATTTCCAAAGGAGGAAAAAATGTTGCTTGAAGAGATCCAAAAACAGTATATTACCGCTTTTAAAAGTAAAGATGCTTTGACTACTTCAGTACTTGGTTTATTGAAATCAGCCATTCAATACAAGCAAATTGATTTAAAAGCCCAACAAAAAGAGATGAATGACGATATCATTCTAGATGTTATCAAAGCGGAAGTGAAAAAGCACAAAGAATCTATTGAGCAGTATGACCAAGCAAATCGAAAAGAATTAGCGGATAAAGAACGTGCTGAGTTAGAAATCTTAAATAGATTTTTGCCAGCACAAATGTCAAGGGAATCAGTGGTTGATGAGCTTACCAAAGTGCTATCCTCCTTTCCACCGGAGGAAGCCAAGAATTTTGGAAAAATGATGAAAGAAGCCATGGTCACCTTAAAAGGAAAGGCAGACGGAGAATTAATTAAAAAGGAACTGGAGATCCTCATCCAAAAACTTCCTTAACTTATTAGTGATACACTTCCGTCAATATTGTTTATCTGAATGCAGGTGAAGTTATTCTTCGGTTGATAACTGACATTAAAAGCAGGAATATTATTTTTTAAAGTGAACTTTCCTGATTCATGAGAATGACCAAATAAGTAAAGCCTTAATTTTTCTTCATTCAGTATTGTTTTCCCGATTTCCCGAGATCCCATAAAAGCATTATTAAAGTCCCACTGGACCTTATTTTTATGCAAAATACCTTCCTGAAAATGTATATGATGGCTGCAAAAGACAAGATGATTGATCTTTTTTCTCACTTGGGCAAGATGTTTTTGTATTTGGTATAGACACCGTTGAGTAAATTCCTTATCTGAAAAGCTCCAGTGAATATAATACTTATCATTCCAAGTTGTTATGTTGAATAAGTTATTATCCATCTCGCCTAAAAGCGTTTTTAATTCATAATCTTCATCATGCAGGTCTTCCCATTGAATGTAATGGGAGGTGTTGCCTTTAATCAATTGAATTCCTTCGGGTATAACAGTATGAGGGGATTTAAAGGAATAATCATACCAACCGATATTTCCTACAAAACCAATTTTTTCATCAATAAAAGGTTCTTGGTCTAAATAATGGAAACCGGCATCATAGCATGCCTCTTTTATTAAAACCAGGTATTTCATCAGAGAGTCGCTACCGTTTTCTACCCATAAATCATGATTTCCAGCAACAAACAATTTCGGAATAGGCATTTTCTTAAACATTTTTAGAAAATGATGAAATACAAGTATATTTTGTGCAACATCCCCGCAAATAATCAGAATGGATTTTTCGGTATCCTTGTCTATTTTTGCTTGGATAAGCCTAGGCAAGTCAAACACTGTACGATATTTTTGGTTATCAGCATGAATATCCGAAATAGCATAAATTTTCATGTTACAATAGTAAAAAAAAATACTACGCTTGCAATAGGAGACTATGATGAAACTTAGAAAGATATCTTTTAAACAAATGTTGCCCGTTCTTTTATTAGTGGCAACCTTGGTCTATTTCCCTCTCGCAACCATTTTGGCTTTTGATCAATCTAAGTTGACAGCCCCTGAACAATTCTCTAACACTTATCTGAATCGATACATTATAGAATTAAAAACTCCTGAAAATAAAAATGCTTTCAAAACTACTTTCCATCAGAAGCAAATTCTATCTAAACAACACACCAAGCTTTGGAATCTATGGAAATCCAAAGAACTGAATCTGAAATGGATAGGTCAATTGTACGCTGTATCAAATGCTATGATTATTGAGTCCCCCTCATTGCCATTACTTGAGAAAATTCGTCAACATCCTGAAGTCAATGGTATTTATTGTGTGAACGAGTATTATCTTCAAAGAAATATCTCGGTACCTTCGATTATGGCTCCGGAAGTTTGGAAGAAAACAGCACCAAACGGAATTCCAATTTTGGGTAATCAGATAAAAATCGGCGTCATCGACACAGGAATCGAATACTGGCACGGTGATATGGGTGGTGGTATCGGAAAGAAACCGGATGGCTCTTTTTATAAAGTGATCAGTGGATATGATTTTGCGGAAATGAATGCTATCTCTTACGATTCTGCCATCTCATTTCATGGTACTCATGTTGCAGGCATCATTGCAGGATATGGTCAAGCAGGTATTGCCTCCGGAGATCAGATCGGTAAAGGAGTCGCTCCTCAGGCAAATTTAATCTCATACAAAGTATTCACAAACAACAATAAAAGCACCGGCAGTGATGCGATATTACTTGCTTTAGATCAGGCAGTCATCGATGGGTGCGATGTTATCAACCTTAGTTTAGGACGTTTTTTCGGATGGAGCGATGATTTTCTCTCTCTGGCGTGCCAAAGAATTTTCGATCAGGGAATTATAGTGGTTGCATCAGCTGGCAATGAAGGAGAAAAGGACCAGAATTATAATATTTACCCCATTAATGCTCCTTCATCAGGAAAAGATGTGCTTTCTGTCGGATCTATCGATGAAACCAACAAATTTGGATTTTCTTTTAATTACAAAGGGGAGTTATACCAATTTCCGGGAAAGTTATTCCAAAATTCTCCCTCCTTTTCACATGAACCGATAGCGGTTTGTTTTTTTGATAATGAAGGCAAAGAATTGGATTATAAAGACAAGGATGTGACCGGAAAAATAGTCTGTTTGAAACGTGGTGGAAACACATTTGCAGAAAAAAATGCGGTAGCAAAGCAGTTTGGAGCCGCTGGAATCATTATTTATAATTTTACTAAAGGATGGTTCACAGGTTTTCTCAACCCTGATACAGAGAATATTCCTTCGATGTCCATCAGCCAGGAAGCAGGGCAGTCGTTAAAAAACATTCTCAAAGACGATCCGGAAATCAAAATTCGATTTGAAACAAAGATGAAATGTACAGTTATCTCTGATTTTTCATCAGAAGGACCCACTCCCGACGGTGTTTTTAAACCTGATCTCTGTGCTCCCGGAACCAGTATTTTATCCTCCTCACTATACGGAGGATATGCTTATGCCAGCGGAACTTCGATGTCAGCCCCGCATGTCAGCGGTGCGGCTGCTTTATTAAAGCAAGCTTTCCCAGAATACAGTAACAATGATATACGATCCCTGCTCATTAATTACTCTGATGTAGTGGTCAATCCATACACTCATAAGCCTTATTCCTGGTTAAGGCAAGGGGCAGGAAAGCTAAATGTACTGAATGCATACGAAGGGTCTGTCACCATTCAACCATCAACCTTAGTAATATCTGAATTGGACAAAACAACCAAGTCAAAGGTCAGATTAACCTTTCAATGCCACAACAAGAAAGAAGAGAACATCACCTTATCATGGAAAATAAATGTTACCTATCAAGGCATACCAATCTCTTTTCGACTCGATGAAGAAGTTACAGCTTTAAATGCCTTAGAATCAAAAACAATCGAAAAAGAACTCATCATTTCAGATTTTACGTACAAAGAAAAGGACGCCCAATGGTTGGAGTTCAACTTAATCGGTTATGCAGATGGAAAAGCTTACCTGCATATTCCTGGTTTGATATCGGCTGGTTCACAAGAAGTATTAGATCCAAATCCTATCAGCTTCTGTTTTCCAACCTTAGCGATTTCGCCCAATTTCGACGGTAATAGTGATTCGAACTACTTCTATTTTCTTTCCAGCTTCAGCACAAATGGGTATCAGGTTGATCTCTGGAACGATCAACAAACCGACCGGGTAGGTGTGATAGACTACGGTCAATATGAGAACAGCGCTGGTTATTTTCAGGTGCTCGTCACAGGAGAAGTGCAGGGAAACTCACTTGAGGACAATTTTTATACATTAGTGCCGTATTTGTTAAAAAAGGGAACTCAACCTGATCACAAAGAAAATTGGATACAAGGTAAATCAGCAAAACTACTGGTTGACCGCGTTCCTCCCTCGATTACCCTTTTAATGGAATATAAACCTTCCACCAATGAGATTAAAGGATCTGGTAAAATTCAAGACAACCACGGAGAGTTTGGTTTATTCTTAATGTATGAGTTAGATTATGATGAAGCAGATTTGATTGATGTTAATCCGGATGGTACATTTTCCTTTGAGATTCAGCCTGAATCAGAATTTGGTTTTATCGCGTTTACTGCTCAAGATATCGCAGGAAATACTTATCGTATAAAAAAACGGTTAAAATGAGTAGAAAAGAAGATTTTTGTGAAATTAACAGTTTTGTTCTATAATAAAGAAAAGAACCTAACTTTGAAAGAGGTAAAAAATGGGTGAAAAAATACTGATGAAAGGAGCGGAGGTTCTGGGTGAATCTGCAATAAAAGCTGGTTGCAGGCTTTTTTTCGGATATCCCATCACACCCCAGAATGAAGCTCCATCTTATATGGCTAAACGCTTACCCGAAGTAGGAGGCGTTTTTGTACAGGCAGAAAGCGAAGTTGCAGCTATTAATATGCTCTATGGAGCGGCTGCATCAGGCCACCGGGTTATGACTAGTTCTTCTAGCCCCGGAATCAGTTTAATGCAGGAAGGCATCTCTTATATTGCGGGTGCACAATTACCTGTCGTACTTGTTAATGTCATGCGAGGAGGGCCTGGATTAGGAAATATCGGCCCTGCACAGGGCGATTATTTCCAATCAGTTAAACCAGGCGGAAATGGTGACTATCATTTAATTACGCTAGCTCCCATGAACCTTCAGGAACAAATCGATCTGATTTATGATGCTTTTGAGTTAGCGGATGAGTACAGAAATCCCGCCATGGTTCTAACAGACGGTTTGTTAGGTCAGATAATGGAAGCAGTTGAATTTCACAGAGAGAAGGACCTCGCGTCTTTACCTGCGAAACCTTGGGCAGCCACCGGGATTAACCACAGAAAGAAAAATTTGGTTTCTTCTTTTGATCTTGATTATGACAGACTAGAAGCGATCAATCATCAAATCCAGGACAAATATAGGATCGTTAAAGAAAAAGAAGTCAGATATGAATCATATTTTGCAGATGATGCGGAAGTGATATTAGTTGCCTATGGAACGACAGGAAGAATCTGTAAGGCAGTTGTCGATATCCTTCGAAGTGAGAAATACTCTGTCGGACTTCTCAGACCAATTTCGTTATGGCCTTTTCCAGAGAAAATTCTCCAGCAATTAGCTCAAAAATCAACTACAAAAGGTTTTTTGGTAGTGGAGTTAAGTGCCGGTCAGATGGTGGAGGATGTAAAAATCTCCGTCAACGGCGTAAAACCTGTTCATTTTTACGGTAGGATGGGTGGAAACGTACCGAGTCCTAAAGAAATTATTGATATAATCAACACAATTCATTGGGAGGGAAAATAATGTCACCTGAATTAAAACAAATCTTTAAACCTTCTCCCATTTTAACACCAATACAAAGAAATTTTTGCCCCGGTTGCACACACGGTATTATTCATCGTTTAGTGGCAGAATGTCTTGAAGAACTACAGTTAGCTGAAAAAACTGTTCTCGTGATACCGGTTGGGTGTGCTACTTTATCGGTGGATTATTTTGAACTGGATACTATACAAGCTTCTCATGGCAGAGCACCGGCTGTGGCAACCGGAGTAAAACGATCCAATCCTGATTTATTTGTCGTCACTTATCAGGGAGATGGGGACTTGGCTTCGATAGGTACAGCTGAAATTGTCCATGCGGCTAACAGAGGCGAGAAAATAACTACGATTTTCGTGAATAACGGCATTTATGGTATGACAGGCGGTCAGATGGCTCCCACGACACTCATTGGATGGAAAACCGAAACCTCTCCTTATGGCAGAGAAGCATCTAGAGAGGGCAATCCAATTAGAATCAGTGAAATGCTCTCACAATTAAATGGTCCTGCCTATATCGCCAGAACGGCAGTCAACTCACCAAAGGCTGTCTTGGGAACGAAAAGAGCGATTAAAAAAGCTTTTACAGCCCAGATGAAAGGATTAGGCTTTTCCCTGGTCGAGATACTTTCAACATGTCCAACCAACTGGGGTTTTTCACCTGTACAATCCTTGAAAAGGATTGATGATGAAACCATACCATACTATCCTTTAGGAGAATTTAAAGTAGTGGAGGGATTATAATGGAAATGGAATTACTTGCTGCCGGATTTGGTGGTCAGGGCGTTTTAATGATCGGGCAATTGGTTGCATTATCTGCTGTCGATGAGAACAAGTACGCTTTGTTTTTCCCTTCTTACGGGCCTGCCATGAGAGGGGGTACTGCCAATTGTACTGTGATCATCGGAGACAATCCTATCGGATCACCCATTTTAAATGAACATGAGCACATTATCGTCATGAATAATCCTTCATTTACAAAATTTGAACCCCTAGTGAAAAAGGGCGGTCATTTATATGTGAATTCTTCACTGGTCTCTGAGAAATCAACCAGGACCGATATACAAGTTCATTATATAGAAGCGAACGATCTTGCCGAAAAAGCCGGAGCGAATGTCGCTGCCAATATAGTTATGCTGGGGGGTTTATTGAAAATCAGTCAATTCTCTGCTTATGCAGTAGCTGAAAAATCGATTCAAAAGAAATTCGCCTCAAAAGGGGAAAAAGTTGTCCAGATAAATCTTTCTGCATTAAAAGCCGGTTTCGAGAAAGCTTAGACTGCACATGAACGAAAAAAGGGTAGAGAACGAGTTTTTACGTTTATTGCAGATCAACGTTCCTTCCTCAAAAGAGAAGCCTTTGGCAGATTATTTATCTTCCTATTTTCGAAATCTGGGCTTGGAAGTAATCGAAAACGCTTCCATCAGCCACAGTAAATGCAATTTAATGGTCAAGGTTCCGGCTTATCAGTCTCAATCCTCGGAAACAATATTATTATCAGCCCATTTAGACACCATTGAGCCAACAGAAGGGATCCAAATCCAGCATGCCAACGGAAGGGTGTCTACCGATGGAAGCACCATTCTTGGTGCTGATGATAAGTCCGGTATCGCGATCATTCAGGAAGTAATTACAACCCTATTGGAAGATAAATTACCTCATCCTGCAATCGAGATAATCTTCAGCATTGAAGAAGAAATTCATCTTTTAGGATCAAAAGATTTCCCTGTTGAGTTAATCACAGCCAGAAGAGGGATTGTACTGGATAGCGACGGTGATGCCGGTATTATTACTCATAGCGCTCCTTCTCATTTTTCCTTTGAGGCAACGATCCATGGAACACCAGCTCATGCAGGAATGGAACCTGAAAAAGGTAAAAGTGCTATTCTGTTAGCTTCTAAAATAATTACAGAATTGCCTTTTGGAAGAATTGACTCCGAAACAACCTCCAATATCGGGGAAATAAAAGGTGGGAAAGCTACCAATATCGTTGCTGAGAAATGTTTCCTGAATGGGGAGGTAAGGTCCAGAAATGAACCAAAACTCCAAGTTATCTCTTCTTATATTACTTCTATTTTTGAAAAGAATAACACAGAAGGATATAAAATAGATTTTCATTCTCATAAACCTTATACAGCTTATCATCTGGATCCGAACTGCAATCTTATCCAATCGCTATATAGCAGTGCTCAGAGTATTGGTCTTCATCCGTCTATTGTAGGAAGCGGTGGGGGATCCGATGCGAATATTTATAATGAGAAGATTCCCGGCATGCAATGTGTTGTTCTCTCCTGTGGAATGATGAAAGCTCATACCCATGCAGAGTATATCGATCTGGTAAATCTTCCTCTGACTTCCCGATGGTTAATTCAGTTTCTCACCAACTTTGCATGCGGGAAATAGTTAATACTACATGTTAGTTTCCTTATCTGATGTATTAATACCGGCACGAAAAGAGAAATATGCTGTTGGTTCCTTTAATGTAATCAATCTTGAATATGCTATCGGTATCGTAGAAGCAGCTGAAGAATTAAAATCACCCGTTATACTACAAATCTCTCCTTCGATCTTACAGATATATCGCTTTGCTCCAATCATATCTGCTTGTAAAAAGTTAGCTATCGCTTCATCAGTACCGGTTTGTCTGCATTTAGACCATGGGAAGGATTTTAATACGGTTGCAAAGGTCTTTTGTTTAGGATTTTCCTCGGTTATGTATGATGGCTCTTTGCTTTCTTTTGAAGAGAACGTTAATATTACCTCTTCTCTGGTAAATTTAGCTCATTTACATGGAATATCGGTAGAGGCTGAGATTGGAATAGTAGGCAAAGATGAAGAAGACTTATCCAAGAAAACGTACCCGCAAAGCAAAGCTACTGATGTAGAAGAAGCCGCTCGATTTACGGAAAAAACAAAAATAGATGCCTTAGCAGTATCTGTAGGCAATATCCATGGTGTTAACACTCCCAATATTCAATTAAATATACCTCTTCTACAAGATCTGCATCATTCACTCAAGATTCCCCTTGTTTTGCATGGTTCCAGTGGAGTGATCGATTCATCCATTCAATCTGCCATTGAAAATGGTATCTGTAAAATAAATGTTGCTACTCGAATCATTAATCAAGTCAACCGATGCTTACTGGATCATTATCAAGATAAAACACACTTTCATCACCACAAAGAGCTTACCAACGAAATCATCCTAACTGTAAAAAAAGAAGTGAAAAATAGAATCAATCTCTTTGGTTCCTCAAACAGAGCGTGAAACGTTTTTGTACATTTTTGCTTAAATAATTATAGTTATTTTTTTATTTGATATTCTGCTTTTCTTTTTTTATATAATATTTTTACGTTATTATTTTTTACTGCTAAAATGTAAAATTTTTAATTAACGGTATCCAAGAAAAAAATGAAAAAAAATCATCTTTGTATTTAATTTTTTATTTTTTTCCATATACTTAATAACCATAAATGAAACAGGAATTTTTAAACTTAGTAAAACACAGTTATTTTGAAAAAAGGGAGGAATCGTATGAATGATTTAAGTTTAAGTAGATTCTTAGAAGGAAAAAAATCATCTGTTGTGTTAATAACTGGTAAAATAGGATCTGGCAAGACTACTTTGCTAAAAGGGCTTTTAAATGATACATCTTTGTATTTTCGTTGTGACTTACAACACGATAAAATACAGCTTCCCAGATTTGTTCGCTCAATGAACAACACAAATAAATCGAAAATTTCACAAGACATTTCCTGGGAAAAGTTTTTTGAACTTGCCTTCCAAAATCCGAATCCTGATAAAAAAATGATTGTTGCTTTTGATGATTTTCAAAACCTTGTAAAATCTTGTACTTCCGTATTGACCATTATTCAAGAAGCTTGGTTAAAAACAGGTGCTAAAAACAATATTCTTTTGCTTGCTTCTGGGTCCTCCAGACCTGAAATGGAAATGATCAAAGAGAGAATGACCGCCCTCATGAAACCCACTGAAATAAAAACACATACCATTGACTCTATGTCGTTCTCAGAATTTAAAAAGCAGTTTTCCGGTCTTCCGATTGAGACGATTGTTTCATTTTATGCTATTACAGGTGGTGTACCAAAATTCTACAAATTGCTCGACAAGAATAAAGACATATTTGAAAATGTCCGGTATTTTCTTTCCAGCCCCACCATTGTCGCTTATCTGGATCCTCGTATTATGCTAAACTATGATTTTCACGATCCAACTACCTATTTTTCCATCATGCAGGTCTTGTCTCAAGAAGAAGCCAAAATTGGTTTATTAGCAAAAAGGTTAGGCTTGAGAACTCATAACTTGACCTCCTTCTTAGACAGATTACGTGAATTAGATCTGATTGACAGGATTCTACCTGGCACTGATGAGAATCCTGATAAATCCAGAAAAGGTAAATACCGCATTATCGAACCGTTCTATCGGTTTTGGTTTAGGTATGTTTATTCAAATCAAGAAGCCCTTATGTTAAATAAAACCGACTCCATTATTGAACAGATGAAAATTGATTATCCTAATCTCATGAAGAAAACTATGATCAATATTATTCAGGAAGAACTAAAGGGCAAAAACGAGATATTTGATACTTATACCGTTAGTAATTGGTGGGAGAAAGACAGATTTATAGAGCTGTTAGCCCTCGGTGAAAGAGATGTCCTGTTTGGCAGTGTTTTCTGGAAAGATACCCCTGCAACCCCGGCTGATTTACACTCTCTTATCCAAGAATCCCATTTTGTTGCTGTTCCCAGAAGAATTCGGAGAGATAATTATCTGATCTTTTCCAAATCAGGTTTCTCAAAAGAGCTTGAGAAAGAAGCTAAGAAAAAAACTGAAACAGTTGTGCTTTACAGCTTAGATAATATCTAAACCGTATCCATAAAAAAATCCCGGGGAGACTAAAACCCCGGGATTTTTTTCTTTTTAAGAGAATTACAACCGATTGATGATCAGGTTCTTAATATCCAGAAAGTTTACGTAAATCATTAAACCCATTAAAATCACAAATCCAACCAGGTTAATCCATATTTCCGCTTTTTTATTGATTTTTTTCCTGAATATCGCTTCGAATAAAGCAAATATAATTTTTCCACCATCCAAGGGTGGGAAGGGAAATAAGTTCAATACACCCAGATTTAAACTTAAAAAAGCGATAAAAAAGAAAAAAGAACTAATGGATTCTTTTGCGCTCTGCTCTGCAACTTTGTATATCGAGATAATTCCGCCGACTTCGCTTTGATTAATATTGCCCGTAAAAGCTCTTCCGATAAAAAGGAGAAATTGTTGAAAGAACTGCCCCATTTTTCGAAAAGTGTGCACAATAGATTCACCGACAGCTAATTGTTTCGGGTATCCACTCACGAGCACACCGATAATACCTCTCCCTTCTGATAAAACAGGGGTAACCGGAATAGTCAGTTCCTCGCTGCCTCTCTTTACAATCAATTGAATTGGCTGGTCGATATTGTTTGAGATAGTCGCTTGAATTTGAGACCACTCGACCTCGTTTTTACCGTTTACGCCGACGATGATATCATTAGGCTGAAAACCTGCTTCAATTGCAGGCATCCCTTCCTTAAGTTCTTGAACTTGAGCAAAATAGGATGGATCTCCTGCACCCATAAAAAGTATAATCAGCACCAATACAGTAGTCAGAATATTGGTGAATGGACCTGCAAAAGCAACCATAAATTTGGATAAAGGAGGTTTAGCATTATAGGAATCAGGTTCTGTAGTATCCTCCTCTTCTCCTTTAATCTGGCAAAAGCCCCCTATTGGAAGCCAGCATAAGCAATATTCTGTCTCCCCGCGTTGAAAAGCAAATTTCAATTTTCCAATTTTGATAACGGGACCCATTCCGATTCCAAAACGCTCTACCTTCATGCCAGTACGTTTTGCTACTAAATAGTGCCCCAGTTCATGTAAAAAAATAATAAGATTAATCGCCAAGAAAGAAAATAAGTAAGTCATCTATTCCACCTGTTTCTTAAATTGAATCAACATTCGTCGAGTATTTTGCATTACATCACTAATAAAATTCGGCACTTCTGCCTGATGTACCTGAAAGTTCTGCATAGAGTATATTTTTTCTAACTCTATGACACAAAAGCGTAAAAAGTCAGCGATTTCAATAAATCGGATTTTATGGTTAAGAAAAGCTTCTACAGCTAATTCATCGGCCATCATATAAAATAATGGTTTCAGACTTGATCCTTGCAAGCATTCCAAGGCTAATGATATAATCGGGATGCTGGTTGCCTGAGTTTGAATAAAAGAACAATCAGGAAAAGCATCCATTTCAATCGGTTTGATGTAGGGCAAGGAAGGTAACTCAGGATAAAAAAGAGCGTAGGCAATCGGGAAACGCATGTCTGGATAAGCCATTTGCGTGATAACAGATCCACCCTTAAGCTGTAACATAGCGTGGATCATAGATTGCGGATGAATGACAACATTTAATGTTTCAGTTGAAAAACCAAACAAATAATGTGCTTCTAAAAGTTCAATCCCTTTATTTGCCATGGTGGCAGAATCAATGGTCACTTTTTTCCCCATCTGCCAGGTAGGATGTTTTAAGGCTTGAGAAGGTGTTATTTTTAACAGATCCGGAGTCGGTGTTTGTGAATAAAAAGGACCACCAGAAGCTGTTAATATGACTTGATGAATGTTCTCTCTGTCTGCATACCGTAACAATTGATGTATCGCTACATGTTCACTATCGACAGGTAAGACCTTTTCTTTCCATTCAGGGGTGATGAATTGTAAACTGCCAGCTAGGATAATAACTTCTTTGGATGACAGAGCGACACGCTCAACATAAGGCAATATGCTTAAAACTAATGATATAGTTCCTATTGATGAGGATGCGATGACCACCACCTGGATTTTTTTTGAGATGATCCAGTCGATGATAGCTTGGTCCCCAATCAATATATCCTGATTGAACAGGGATGCTTGCAATTGATCATGCAGTCCAATCAGCACATCCGGGAAAGCAGTGGTAGATTCTTTAGCTTTTTCTAAGTTATGATGGCAGGTGATTAGCTTTAGATCAAAAACATCCCTATGGTGAGAGATAACATCAATGGTTTGTGTACCAATCGATCCGGTACATCCAATGATCGCAACAGACTTTTTCATAACCAAAGCAAAACGTGTTGGTAAAAAGCAAACAATATGACAATAAACAATAGACTGTCAAAGCGATCTAAAAAACCACCATGCCCGCTTAACAAGTCACCTGAGTCTTTAATTCCTGCGCTCCTCTTGATGAAAGATTCAAATAAATCGCCTAAAAACCCGGCTATTGGCAGAGTGAAAGAGATGACTAAGACAGGAAACAATGATATTGTCGTGAAAGCTTTCAAGTAGATATAGATGAAGAATCCTGAAAATATCAACCCCCCCACAAACCCTTCCACAGTTTTTTTAGGGGATATTTTTGGGGCAATCTTATGCTTCCCAATTAACATCCCTGTAAAATAGGAAAAAATATCTAATACCCATGCAGTTAGCAGCATAAAGAGAATCCAAAACGATCCTCTATTACCTGATCGAATCATCACAAGCAAAATATAAGGAATTGTCACATAAACCGGGAAGAAAATCGCTTTTATAAAACTCCCTGTTTTTTGAAAACATTTACAATGAACCATATTGAAGTGCAAGATCCCCATGATAGCAAAGACAGAACATAACCACATTAAAATGACCATTTCATAGGATACGATTTTTCCATAACCAGAACATACTATTCCTAATAGCAAGCAGAACATCAACATGAACAATCGGTACATTCCATCTGAATCAATAACTTGTATTAGTTCCAATACTGATAAACTCCAAAAAAACAAAAACACCACAATAAAGGAATGTAGATGTATAAAATTTGCAAAGAGAATAATAACAATTCCAAAGAAACCGACTAATAAACGGGTTTGAAGGTTTTTGTCCAATTACAACCCTCCGTATCTTCGATTTCTTAAACTAAAATCCCAAATGGCTTGATCGAACACCTCTACGGTAAAATCAGGCCATAATACCGGGGTAAAATACAATTCTGCATAGGCAATTTGCCATAGCATAAAATTACTGATTCGTTGCTCTCCCGATGTTCTAATCATTAAATCGACCGGAGGAAATCCGGGAAGCATGAAATGTCTTTCCAATTCTACTTCATCAATGTTTTCCGGAAGAATCCGTTCTTTGATAATTGATTGAACTGCCTTAACGATCTCCGATTTTCCTGAGTAATCCAAACAGATGTTAACAGTTAAGGTCTTATTTTGAGACGTTTTTTGAATGGTAGTGGTGATAGCATTTTGCATTTTTTCAGGAAACTTTTCCAAAGAACCGGAGACAACAATCTTGACATCCTGCTTTATCAAATCAGGGATTTCCTGAATTAAAAAATCAGAAAAAATATCGAATAGCTGGGTAATTTCTTTTTTTGGTCTTTTCCAATTGTCGGTAGAAAAGGCAAACAGGGATAAAAATGGGATTTTATGGTTTATACATGCTTTGATCGACTCTCTGATAGCCTTCTTGGAAGCACGGTGCCCTTCAATTCTGTTTAATCCACGTTTATTTGCCCAACGTCCATTTCCATCCATTATAATAGCAACATGCTCAATTGAAGGTCGATCAGATATCCCGAATATCTTTTTCTTTGTGTTTAGTTTCATCATCAATCTTTTGAATATATTGATCAGTTAATTTCTGAATTTCTTCTTCAGCTCGTTTCTTTTCATCCTCCGATATTGCCTTGTCTTTTTCAAGTTTCTTAATGTGTTCATTTGCATCTCTTCTAATGTTTCGTACTGCAACTTTTGCATCTTCACCATAATGATGAATTACCTTGACCAAATCATTTCTCCGCTCTTCAGTCAGAGGAGGAAAATTGAGGCGAATCACCCGTCCATCATTCACAGGCATGACACCGATATTGGATTTCATAATCGCTTTTTCGATATCCTTTAAAGAATCTTTATCCCAAGGTTCAATCACCAGAGTTTTCGCATCCTGCGCAAAAACATTACCAAGCTGGTTCAGAAAAACATGTCCCCCGAAACTCTCCACAGACATCTTGGTTAAAATAGAAGGACTAACCTTGCCTGCTCTCACCGTTAAAAATGATTCCGTTAAAGACAGAAAAGATTTGTTCATTCGTTCATTCGTCTCATGGATAATCTTCTCTTTTTCCGTCATTGCTACCTCCTCATCGGTTTTCTTTGACTGAAGTTCCCAGGTTCTCATCAAACAATACCTTCACTAAGTTTTCCGGTTCTTTAATGGAAAAAACTATCAGTGGCAGTTTTTTTTCTCTGCATAATGAGACGGCTGTAGAATCGATTACTTTAAGGTCTTTTGTTAATAATTCTGTGTAATCGAGTACCTTATATCGGATAGCATGTTTATTAATTTTTGGATCTTCACTATAAATATGATCAACATTCGTTGCCTTCAATACAACATCAGCATTGATTTCAGCAGCCCTGAGCGCTGCACAAGTATCAGTAGAAAAGAAAGGGCTTCCTGTTCCTCCGGCAAATACAACTATCCTACCTTTTTCAATATGACGAATAGCTCTTCTTCTGATATAAGGTTCCGCTAATTGCTGAACTTGGATAGCGCTTAAAACACGCACTTGTGTTTGGATACTTTCCAGAGAAGCTTGAAGAGCTAAAGCATTCATAATCGTACCTGTCATGCCGATATAGTCAGCTGTAGCTTGGTCCATCCCAAGGGAGGTGGCGTCCCTTCCTCTCCAGAAATTTCCGCCACCAACGACTATCCCCATCTCAACATTTAACTCATGGATCTGCTTGAGATAACCGGATAATTCTTTTAAATAATCAATGTCGATTCCAAATTCTTTCTTCCCCTGAAAAGCTTCTCCGGATAACTTTAATAAGATACGCTTAAATCTGGGTTTACTGGCAACGGAATCTTCCGGCATAGTTTATTCTTCTCCTAGTTTAAACCTTTTAAAGCGCTTCACAGAAATGTTTTCTTGCAATTTACCCACTGCTTCGTGAATCAAATCACGGACCGTTAGCTTTGGGTCAGCCATAGTTGGTAAATCTAATAAACAAACCGATTTGAAAAAAGCTTCCAGCTTACCCTCTAATATTTTTTCGATCACATGTTCTGGCTTTTTTTCTTGTTGAAGCTGTTCTTTGTAAAGCTTTTTTTCGGCCTCAACAAGATCGACGGGAACAGAATCTTTATCCACATACAAAGGAGCATCTAGCGCGATTTGCATTGCAATTTTCTTCGCTAAATCACGAAATTCTTTAGTACTTGCCACAAAATCCGTTTCGCAGTTTAACTCGAGCATTACTCCCAACTGGTGATCATGATGCAAATAAACCTCGATAACACCCTGATTGGTAGACCTGCCTGCTTTTTTCTGTGCAGTGGCTAATCCCTTTTTCCTGAGCTCATCGACTGCTTTTTCCATATCACAACCACAGGCTTCCAAAGCCTTTTTGCAATCACTGATACCAGCTGAAGTTTTCTCCCTTAGTTCTTTTATAAGATCCATAGAAATATTCATTTGCTAACTCCTCCAACAATAAACAAAACTTAGACTTCTGGTTTAATGTCCTCTACGGCAGTTTCTTCAACAATTTCAGAGATTGGTTCTGAAGCGATTGGTTGAACAGGATCCACTGATGCATCTTGAGCTGGTTCCTCTTCGGATGACTGAAATCCTTCTTTTCCTTCTAAAATGGCATCGGAAATCAATGAGGTAAAAAACCGAATCGATCTGATCGCGTCGTCATTTCCCGGTAGTGGATAATCCAACTCAGTCGGGTCACAATTCGTATCTACAATCGCAATGGTTGGAATTCTCAACCTTTTTGCTTCCATAATCGCCAAATGCTCTTTATGGGTGTCCGTTATAAAAACAGCTGCTGGTAACTCTGTCATATCCAGAATACCGGTCAGGAACTTTTCTAGTCTGTTTTTTTCTTTCAACAGTTTTGCCTGTTCCTTAATAGGAAGCTTCTGCAAAAAACCGGACTCTTCTTGCTCTTTCAGTTTCTGTAAAAAATCGATACGGCTTCGAATGGTGGCAAAGTTCGTCAATGTACCGCCGAACCATCTCTGGTTAATGTAATATTGTCCGCTTCTGATAGCTTCTTCTTTGACAATATCCTGGGATTGTTTCTTGGTGCCAACTAAAAGAAATTTCCCCCCTTTTGCCGCTGTTTCTCTGACGAAATTGTAAGCCATCTCTGCTCTTTCTGCAGATTGCCGTAAATCAATAATATGAATCCCGTTACGTGCAGTGAAGATGAAATCTTTCATCTTAGGATTCCATCGCTTGGTCTGATGACCGAAATGCACACCTGCCTCTAATAGGCTCTTCATGTTAATAATACCCAAAACATACCTCCAAATAAGTGGTTAACCCTCCACTTTTCTGTATAGAAGCACTCAGCTTCCACCACTTAAGAAAAGTGTGCGTGGTTTTATCTTGTACTATTGTACTAAAAAATAGCTTCTCTTCAAGAAAGGTTTAAGGGCAATCTTCCATGATGGAATCAATTTTCCAATCGATAGGTAGTTCTGATTTTTCAAAAGTGACTGCTGAGAAGGGATAATTAATCACTTGTATCAGAATACAATTTTTTCCGGGGGAGATGTCTTTAACATGTATAAAAATCTGGTTTTCGTATTTTGTGATAGAGGTGATCTCGACGCTGTACCCGCCGGTATTTGCTTTTCCTAAACAAATCACCGCCAAGTTGTCCATCGTAAAATCGATTCCGGAAGAAGCGACTCCAAAGAATTCTTGATACTCTGCATCGTTAGTGATAACTTTTTTAATCGGGAACTCCGCATTTGGATTCGGAACAGTAGCAACCGTAAAGGCGACACTATTCTTATTTCCCTTTTCACCGGAAGGCTTTAAGAATAACCAGACAGCGACTCCTAAAAGAATAACAATCAATACCCACAACAAAATCCTTATTTTCATGTTGCTTCCTTTCAGTGACATTTCTTCTATTATATGCAAAAATAACCTTAAACGATAAGCTGCCGGTAAAATTCCTGTACTTTAGGGTTCACCAAAAGGTCGGATTCCTGAAGCGGTACTTGTAAAGTAACATCCTCAAAAGATCGGCACCGACTTAACGCGACATACACTTGTCCTTCAGCAAAAGCGCCTCTTCCAAGGTCGATATGGATGTTCTGAAATGTTTTTCCCTGACTTTTATGAATGGTAATCGCCCAAGCAAGTCGAACCGGAAACTGGATAAACCTTCCTATCACTTCCGAACTTATCCTTTGAGAAACATTATCCCATTGAATTCTCCTATATTGAAAAACTTCCCTTTCCAGACGAACCATAACATTACCCTCTAACCGAATGGAAATAATTGGATTCTCCGCGTTATCCAGAATGTCCTCAACGATACCCAATGTCCCGTTCACATATCTTCCTGATGTATCATTAGTTACAAACATAACTTGTGCTCCGATTGCAAGAGAAAGCTGTTTTTGGGTCGGATATTGTTTAACAGGATAATTCCCTTCTACAAAAGCAGAAAAAGTCCTGGTGGGAGAGCTCAATAAAGAGAGCCTTTCCTCATTCACCCGGTTCTCTTTTTCATGAGTTGCAGTCAAAACGATACAAAAATCTTCCTCCCGGTATTCCATGGGAGATACATGTTCATTTACCAACCGTATTAATTCTTTCGTGATCTCTCCCTCTCTGATTTGATGTAATAAGGTTATCGTCTCTTTATCTGTTTGCCTGAGGTTATCATGGAGATACAGGACCTGGTAACAAAGAGATGGATAGCTATGGGCACTAAAAAAGAACGGTGTTTCGTAAAAAGAATGAAAAATAGTCTCCTCTGAGGGTTGAACTACGGGAGGTAACTGAAACAGGTCTCCGCTCAGAACCAGCTGGTACCCGCCAAAAGGTTTACGGGGATTTTTCCCGAATTGATGAAGGTAAGCTTCCACACAATCCAACCAATCGGCACGAATCATCGAAACTTCATCGATCACGAATGTATCGATGCCAGACAAGATCAACTCTTTTTTCTTCGAGATCTTCATTTTTCTAATCATATCCTCTGTGATTCCAGGCTGAAACCCAAAGAAAGAATGTAAAGTCGTTCCATTTATCAACTGTGCAGCCACACCTGTTGATGCCAATAGCACCGTATTACGTTTTGAATACGCTTTGATGATACGAACTAATGAACTTTTTCCCGCACCAGCCTGACCGGTGATAAGAAAAGAATCATTGGAATCCTCAATTCGATGATACAAAATTTCCAGATTTTCCATAAAGTAATTGTACAGAAAGATCCTAAAAAAAATGGATCACAGAGAAGAAAAAAGTTTTACCGTACCGTGGCTGATATAATATATGATCGTTATGATCATACCTGCCATGACGTTACCCAAAGTAATAGCGATAAAAGAGCGAAGAAAAGGTATTTTTAATACACTCGCGATCATCGTTCCTGTCCAAGCACCGGTTCCAGGTAAAGGCACCCCGACAAATACTATCAATCCAAAAAATTCAACCTTACCGAGTTTATGGCTTTTTCGAATCACTCGTTCTCGGAAACGTTGAAATACCGAACCGATCTTTGGAATTCTCTCCAACCAATTCATACAAGGTATAAAGAAATAGTACACTGGTGCGATGATGACGGTGCTTCCAAACCAAGCCAAAAAAAAGGACATCCAAGGGTTGATTTCACGAAGGATGCCGTAAGGGATAGCACCACGAAGCTCGATAACAGGAATCATCGCCATCCAAATTACTTTAAGTTCATGTGCTACATGCATATGATTGTATTATACGTATTCAGGATAAAAAATCACGTTTCGCTTTTTAGGTCTATTACAGTGATTCCCAAGGAAAAGAAGGTATTCCTACCCTTTTAAAAAAAATAAATTGGGACAGTCCCAATTTATTTTTTTTATGTATCATAACCCATGTCCTTTCAAGCGCTTTAAGCTTATGTAAAAAATTAAATCAACCGATAACCGATACCGGATTCTGTGATCAGATGTTTTGGATTGGATGGATCCTCTTCAATCTTCTTACGAAGTTTTCGTAGATAAATCCTCAGATAATGAGTTTCCAGATGATAGGAAGAACCCCATACGGTCTGTAATAGTTGTTTCTGTGTGACTACCTTTTCAAAATTCATCAAAAGGGTTTTCAAAATTTCATATTCTGTAGGAGTCAGCTTTACTTCAAGGTTTTCAACAAAAACCTGTCTTTTTAAGAAATCCATTTTGATACCATTGCATTCCAGAACTGAATCGTCATAGGTCTTAGCGATATGTCGAAGGGCAGCACGAATCCTGGCAAAAAGTTCATTCATGCTAAATGGTTTTATCAAATAATCATCAGCACCGGCATCTAAAGCTTCAACTTTATCTTCATCGCTGCTGCGAACGGATAAAATCAGTATCGGAACCTGAGACCACTCCCTAATTCTTTTTATTACATCGACTCCATCTATATCCGGTAAGCTCAAATCCAACAACACCAGGTCAGGTTTAAAACAGGCAACAGCTTGTATTCCCAGCATCCCGTTCTCTGCTGTTTCTATGTGAAAATCATGAGCATTTAATGCAATAGAGAGTAGTTTTCGAATTTGAGGCTCATCATCAATCACCAGAATTCTCGTCTTTTTATTTTCCATCTACCCTCCTCACCTTCTGTTATAAGGGATGTAGAAGACTATACAAGTTCCTTTTGAGCGTCCCCTAATCACCCAAATCTTGCCACCATGGGCTTCCACGATCCCTTTGCATATGGAAAGTCCTAAACCGGAGCCTCTTTTGGTTTTTGCCTGATTCGATCGATAGAATTTTGTAAAAACTAAATCGACATCTTCAGGAGGAATCCCAATTCCCTCATCTTCCATGGAAAAGAATAATCTATCATGCTCTAGATAGGCTTTAATCACAATCCTGGAATCTTCAGGAGAATATTTGATAGCATTATCCAACAGGTTGGTGATCACTTGTTCTATCAAAGCTGTATCTACCTGAATAGAGGGCAAAGTATCATCTATCAACCGAACAATCTGTCGCCTACCGAGATGCTTCATCTTTCTAATACAGAAATCCACAATGTCGGCCATATCGGCATACTCTTTTTTTATCTGAATGACGCGGTTATCCAGATGTGCCATATCCAATAAATTTTGAACCAATCGGTGCATGTCGTTCGCATCTTGTTGTATGGATAACAAAAGCTCTTTTCTGTCCTTTTTCGAGTAAAGATCGCCCTCATCCAACAAGCTGCCGGAGGCGCCAATTATCGAGGTGAGAGGTGTGTTCAGATCATGGGATATCGAATCAAACAAAGCTTTCTGCAATTTTTGTGATTCGACCATTGCTATGCTCTCGCTTTCTTTTTCTGTGAGTTGATGTCGGTGAATAGCAATAGCTGTCAGATGCGAAATCGCTTCCAGGTATCGTTTCATTATAGGGTCTTTTTTAAAAGTATCCCATGAAACGCTGATAGCAAATACGCCAAAAATATTATCAGTAGATATAATGGGGAAAAATAAATTGGATGAGTTGCCAAGAGTATTGGTTCCCTTTCCTGCCATTTGCTTGTTTTGATAAGTCCACGTGGCTACAGCTATTTCTTTTTTTTCTATTTCAAGACGAAGCTTTTCATCATTTGATCCCTGAATGATGAGATGGTTAGTTGCATCTGGTAACAATATCGCCACCTTTGCTTCCGTGAATTCAGCTATCTCAAAAATAATCTTTTTTAAGACCGAATCAATATTGTTATCCAACGCAATGTCTTTGCTTAAAGAAAACAGGGAATTGATCTGGAAGTGGTTCTCTTCCACTAAATCAGCCTTTTTTTGGAAAAGAATAGAAATGTAGCCTGATATAAAGGCGATAAACAGAAATATAAACAAACTAATTAAATACCGGGAATCACTAATAATAAAGGTGTTATGCGGAGCAATAAAGAAAAAATCGTATAACAGAATACTAACAACTGTGACAATAATCGAATTCTGATACCCCCATAAAGAAGACAGGAGCAACGGGATGACAAATAAGGTAGATATATTTATTAATCCAAGGTCTTCAACAAAGATTTTGCAGATGATGGTCAGGATAACCACTAATAGAATATGAGACAACAATGGGATCAGATGAATCGAATTGATGAATCTAAAATGAAAGAACGATTGTTCGCTCTCTTCTTTTTTAAACGGAATTAAATGGACTCTTGTGCTGTTTAAATTATTAATTAATGAGTTTTCAAAAGGCTCTTTAAAAAAAGATAACCATCTGAATCGGTTACGATATTTTCCGATCACCAATTGGGTAATGTTCTTTCTTTTGATGATTTGAACCAATGAATCCAGAATTTTATCGGAAGAAACTGTGATAATCTCAGCTCCCAATTCTTCAGCGACCTGATTCGCTTTCGAGATGACTGTTTTCATTTTTTCACTGAGAATATAGGAAGGAGGTTGACGTAAAGCGACGATTAAGTCTCCTTTTAAGCTGTCTGCCAAGTTTTTTGCAGTTCGTAATAAATGAATCGAGTAAGCATAAGAATCAATATAAACGAGTACCTTTTCGCCAGTTCTCCAGGTTTCCTCGATCGAATGGGTATTTCTATATGAACTCATCTCTTTGTCGACTTGTTTAGCTGCATATCGAAGGGTTATTTCCCGAAGTGCATTAATATTTCCCGGTCGGAAAATATGGCGTATGGTTTCTTGTGATAAATCAGGCGTAAAAACTTTCCCATCATGGAGTCTCTGAATCAATGTGTCCGGATCGATATCCACCAGTTGGATCTGCGCATCATTCAAGAAATGATCAGGTACTGTTTCTTGAACCTGGGTTTCAGTAATTTCAGTGACTATATCATTCAAGCTTTCCAATTGATGAATATTCAAGGTAGTATACACATCTATCCCATGCTTTAAACATTCCTCTACATCTTGATACCTTTTTTTATTTCTCAAACCTGGAATATTGGAATAAGCCAACTCATCAATCACAACAATGTCCGGTTTTTCCTTCAGAATTCTATCCAAATCAAGCGTTTTGTATTCATTCTCAAGATATTTTATGCTCATTGGCTCAATCACTGGAATGCCTTCTGCAACCGATTCGATCTCTTTTCTGCCATGGCTATCCAACCAGCCAATCACGACTTCTTTGTTTTCGGATAATTTTTCCTGGGCTGTTTCCAACATAGCAAAAGTTTTACCAACACCAGCGGTAGCACCAATAAAAATGGTTAGTATGCCTTTTGGCTCATTTAAAAAGTCTTCCGGTTTTTCCGTGATATCGTTCAACCTATCCCCTTTATTAGACAATATACAAATGTTATGGCTATTATAAATCAAATAATGACTCAACAACAATTGGAATAGATGGATTTTTATCTCATAAAATGTGAATCAGGGCATTGTTTCAGCCAAACAAAGAGAAGAATCAACAGAAGCAGAAATAGCGAGAGATAAAATAGAAAATGCAAAAAATCCAGATAAGGATTGCTTGAATCAATCAAAAAGGACCGTCCGCAATTAAGACAATAAGGAGCATCCTCCTCCAACCACTCATCACAATACTGACACCTTTTTGTTAAAATCTTACCAGCCGCCTCTTGTCTCATTTTCCTTCTCTTTTCTGAACACCCCTTTACTAAAGTGCATTATAGGGATTTATCCTGTAAATTGCTGGTTAAAAAAAGTTTCAATACAGTAAATATTTCGTAAATATTCTTATGGTATTGTTATTTTATTTGCTTGATTGCTTACGCAGTTTATTTTTCTTAATCTGATTAGACAAAACTAATGCTCCCGGATAGAGTAACAAAATCCATCCAATTATGAAAAGGCTCCAGACCGGTTTATCCGATGAAACTACCTTCCCTTGCTGAATAATAGTGATTTTGCTCGCATGTATATCCGTATCCCCCGAATGAGAAGAACAAATCAGGTTAAAAGTACCCTCTACATTCACCATATCACCTTTTATCCGATACCTACCATAATAGCTAATTTGGGATAAATACACTTTTTCCATCCAAACACCGATAGCGTTGCCCTCTTGATCCAGAAGATGGATACAAGCCAGATCCTGCGCAAAGAGCGGTTGACCGATCACTTCTCCGGTAAGACTAATCACTCGTTGATCCCAATAAGAATGGTTTTGTAACAATTCGCTGATGACAAGAGGCTTCTTGTTTGGATTAATCTGGGATTCAGTGGTTGAAAATACAGGTTTCAGTGTCAATACAAAAACAAAGATAAGACAGAAAAAGAGAATAGAGGCTTTCATCTTTTCACCAACTGTAATACATACCGATAAATAAATGTCATCAACACTAAACCAGAAAAGAATTCAACTCTGCCTAAGAACATAGAGAGAATATAATACACTTTCATGACAAAAGGCATCGACACACTTACCAAACCTGCACTTAAACCTGTGTTCGATCCGGCAGACACCGAATCAAAAATCGCTTGGTTGACTGGATAACCATAAGCAACACCAAGTACGGCACCAAAAGTGTAGAAAAAGATATAAAACAACACAACCGTCATGGCGGATTTAATGATCTTATCAGATAAAATCTGCTTACCGATATGTTGAAAGAAAGGGACGTTGACACTTGTCGAAGGCATAAAATACTGTTTGATATCCTGAACGATCGAATGGAAAAGTATACCCATTCTGATGCCTTTAAAACCACCCGCAGTGGAAGCGCTGGACCCACCGATTGCCATCGCGATAATGATGCCGATTAAAACCATCGGGGACCACAAATTGATAAACTGAACTGAATATATAGTCTGCGTACCGGTGGTTGTATGGCCTGAAATGAGATTAAACACAAGTTTTCGGAACAAGGCTATCAGGTTAGGATAGATTCCCTGCCGCATTAAGTAGGTTGCCATCACTAAAAACAGCACAGTAAGAGTTATCAGAAAGGACTTGGTTTCAATGTCTTCAATCAACGCCTTGCGTTTCTTGTACCAGACATAATAATGCAAACCAAAATTCATGGATCCCACGATTGAAAAGATCGTCATTGCAATTTCATAAGGAAGGTTATGATAATACAGTGCATTCAATGATTGTGGAGCAAACCCACCCGTACTCCAGGTAGACATAAACATGGAAACAGCATGAAATAAAGACCAACCGGGGGTAAATCCGATTATTAATCCGATGATAAATAGAATCACCGTTCCAACCACTAAATACAGCAGGCTGATTATCCAAATATAGCGTCCGGTCTGTTTTACATTCGGCAACAATCTCTCCTCTTTCCCTTCCCCCACCATCGCTTTGAAATTCAAACCGATAGACGGAATGAAAGCGACTGCGATGATGATGATTCCCTGCCCCCCGATAAAGGTGAGCATATGTCTCCAGATATTCAAAGAGATAGGCAAGTGGTCTATGTCCTGAATCAAAACCAAACCTGTCGTCGTCATACCGCTCATCACATCAAAGCAGGCATCGGTATACGAAAGAAAGTGCTGACTAAAATAATAAGGTAATGCAAGAATAAACATCGAGACAATCCAGGAAAAAGCGCTAATACACATGCCATGTAGCCAATTTGCCTCTCTTATTGGACGGAAGCGAGTGTATAAAAAAGTCCCCAATGAAAGCAACAGAGCAAAGGTAAAGAAAAAATTCACAGCACTGCGCCATTCTGAAGCAAATAGAGCTACCATTAAAGGAATAAGAAGCGTTGCGCCTAAAAAACTAAAGACTGATCCGGAAAAATGAAATATTGTCGACCAGTCCTCAGATCGAATTTCTGGAATCATACCAATAACAACCTCAAAATAAACAACAGGCATAGTAGTATTGCCAGATAGATGACCCAGAAACCCATTTCGGTCATAATGGATACTGTAACTTGAAAGAAATGCTTCATCTCTGACCCCTTCTAAACCGTTTTATAACCTTACTTTTCATACTATTTACGCTGTCTGTCAATATCATAACGAAGCATTATATGCTTATGTCATGTAAATTACTGGTTAAAAAAAAGGGTATATCCGTAAAAATTGCGTAAAAATATAGGATAAGGGTGAAACCTCTTTTAATAATGAGCTTTTATTTACAAAACCGTTTTAAAAAACCATATTGTAACAAGTTTATAAACTATGAATTGGATTAAGTTATTTGGTAAATATCATCAAAAATAAGATAATAGCATTAAAAATTGTTTTTAACCAGAATACAGGTTTAATATTAATTATTATCTTTTATTGAGTTAGTCAATAAAAAGACTGCCTTTATTGGAGGTAGAGCATGTTTGTCAGAAAATTGTTGATTGTTATGATGGTGTTACATCTAATTCTACTCTCTCATCAAAGCCAATCTTTGTCATTTACGACTAATCAAAGCATGTTAACGTTGTCCCGGGAAAACGCCAAGATCATTTTGAACCAGTCTCATTTCTTTACAGAAAATAAGGGTCAATGGGATCCACCCATCCTTTTTGCCGGGGAAACCAGTTTCGGAAAAATCGTTTTTACCAAGGATTCCATTTCCTATAATTCAATAACCCTATCATTTGTTCATCCGCTTGTACCAAATGTTTCCGGTAAGGGTATTTTACCTCATTACAGTAATTACTTCATCGGTAACAATTCAAAGAAATGGGCTTCCAATTGCAGTCACTTTTCCAAGATTTACTATTCCAATTTATGGAGCGGAATCGACCTGGCTTATTTCTTCTCTCCAGAAGGTTTGAAATACGAATATTATATTGCCCCGGAAGCGAATATCAGTGATTTACAAATTAAAGTAAATGGTGCTGAATTGATATCGCATAAAACCTCTCTCCAGATGGCAACAAGCCATGGAGATGTTATGGATACGAATTTAACAGTTTATGATATTGTGACCAAGCAAAATATCCCATCTCATTTTACTGTCCATAACAGTATTCTTTCTTTTAATGGTATCCCGGAAAGGCGTGATCATACAATCGTAATTGATCCTCTGGTATACTCGACTTTAATCGGTGGTTCTGATGAGGACCAACCAACAGATATTTCGATAGATTTCGATAAGAACATTTACGTGTGTGGTTTTACAAGAAGTTATGATTTCCCGGTCACTCCTGACCCCTATCAGGGAGAAAAAGGCGCTAATTATCAAGAAGATGGATTTATTGTAAAACTGAATCCAGAAGGTAAAGCTCTGGTTTACTCAACTTATTTTGGTGGATCTGAATATGACATGATTAACGGAATTCAAGTGGACCGGGAGAACTGTATATATATTACGGGAGAAACCCAAAGCTACGATTTCCCCATTACGAAAGAGGCTTATCAGACTTCTCACAAAGGAGGGGGATCGGATGGCTTTGTCAGCAAATTTGATGCAAACGGATCTATCCTGGTTTATTCCACTTTTATGGGAGGCAGTGAATATGAATATGCCCAAGCCATTGCTATTGATCATGATGGTAATGTTTATATCACTGGAATTTGCACAAGCAAAGATTTCCCGGTTTCCACTGATGCTTATCAAAAAACCAACAAGGGAAAAACAACCATTTTTGTATCCAAAGTGGACTCAACCGGTCAACATCTACGATACTCTACATTTTTAGGAGGATCAAAAGAAGACAGATCTTATGACATTGAAGTGGATAAAGATGGCAATGCCTATGTGACCGGTGAAACCAACAGTCCTGACTTCCCAGTCTCATCAGATGCTTATCAAAAAAGCTTACAAGGATATGGCGACGATTCTTTTATATCGAAGGTGAATTCTACCGGAAGCAAATTGCTCTATTCTTCTTATTTTGGGGGAAGTTCAGATGAAAAAGGTTATAGGATAGAAGTGGATTCAAAGGGAATTGTATATATCTGTGGCATTACCGATAGTTATGATTTACCTGTTACTCCAGGTGCTTTTCAGATAGCCGTCAGTTCGAATAATACAAGAGGGGATTGTTTTATTGCTAAACTGGATATAACCAGTTCTTCTTTAATCTTTTCAACTTATCTGGGTGGCAGTTCAGAAGATAAAGCGAATGGATTCTCCGTGGATAAAGATGGCAACACTTACATCACCGGATACACTACCAGTACAGATTTCCCGGTTACGAGTAGTGCATACCGGATATTCAACCAAGATTCATACGATGCTTTTATCACCAAACTCAATAATTTGGGCACTACCCTTATCTATTCTACGTATCTGGGAGGAAATTCTGAAGATGCTGCCTCTTCTTCTTGTATTGATCCGGAGGGATATGTTTATGTAACGGGTTATACTTGGAGTGATGATTTTCCAGTGATGGAGAGAAATAACAGCCAGAAGCGAGTTGGTGCAAACGATTTATTTATTACCAAATTCGATACCACAAAAAGTGATTTTCCGATTGATAAAACCCCTCCGGAGCTTACCATCGTTTCTCCTGCGGATAATACAGAAGTGGAAGTGAGCAGCGTTATCATTATCGTAGAAGCGTATGATAAAGAAACAGGAATCCAATCGGTGACCATAGATGGTAATTCGGTATCAGAAGACAGAGAGAATAAAAGAAGATACGTTTATCAGCTGAGTTTAAAGCATCTTACGAATACTATAGAAATTACCGCTACCAATAGAATTGGTTTACAAACCAAAAAACAATTGGTTATCAGTAGAAATAATCCTATCATCCTGGAGCTTTGGATTAATAAACCGGAGGCGATAGTGGATGGCCAAAAAAAAGTATTAGAAGCCCCTCCAATGATAATAAAAAAACGTACTTTGGTTCCTGTTCGGTTTATATCCGAAGCATTTGGTGCAAACGTAGACTGGAACCAGCAAGAACAAAAGATATCCATCGTCTATGATCGTATTACGATCTACATGTGGTTGACTTCCGATAAGGTTGAAAAAAGAATCAAAACCGGAGAGAGGGTTCAGGCAGAAACATTGATTTTGGATGCACCCCCTTTGCTGTTGAATAACCGTACTTTAGTTCCGATTCGATTCCTGTCCGAAACATTTGGAGCACAAGTGTATTGGGAAAGTAAAAGCCAAAAGGTTACGATTATCTTAAGGAATATCCCGGACCCGGGAGGTGAAAAATGAAAAAAACACTACTATTGTTTTTGATAATGATATGTTTTGCGTTACCAGCAAATACTACTTCAACTGAAGCTCCAGCTAATCATGTGATTGCAGGATATGGGCCATTGCCAGGTTATTTGTATGCTCCCTATGGATTGGAAATATATAATAACCAATTGTATGTTCTGGATCAATTCGGAATTTCAGTCTTCCACCTTAGCAATAAAAACTTTATCAGGAGATTTCCGATAGATATTTTACTATTAGATGAAATTTCCTGGTTAGATGTTTTCAAAAGCACCTCAGTTGATGATTTTACTGCACAATGCCTACAAGGAATACCGAGAAATTCTGATTTTATGTCATGGGGTGGGCTTCATACAAGCATGGAATCAGATTCCAAAGGACTTCTTTATATCCAACTTCACTATACCCAATCTAAGAACAAAATTTATGTAGTAGACCCTATCTCTGAAAAAGTAGTCCGAACCATACTTGTATCGGGTGGTGATTCTTATTCGTTTCAAATTGCACAAGATATACTATTCCTGGTTAAAACTGAAATTGCTGATGCTGACTCTGACTTAGGCTCCAAGTATACGTTGATCAAGATGGATCTTACAGGCAAAATTCTATCTGAAGTCATGCTACAATCAGGAGCAGTATCACTCCAAACAGACGAGTTTGCTGTTCTTCCCGACCTTGATATGATTGTCTTAACCAATAAACAGGAGGAATGGGATGACTTAATTGAGCTCTATTTTTTTGACCAAGCCGGCAACAGGATATCCATGATCAATCGAATCGATTTATCACGTCTGAGAAGTAGTTTAAGTGGAAGAATTCTCTCCTTCAAGGCACCAAATTACTTGTTGACAGATTGTTTTGAATACAATCTGGATACGGAAATGTGGGATTATTCTATTGTCATCCTGCGGTATGGAAAAATTGGAGATGAAATCTATATTGTAAATGAATCTAAAAAGAGTGTAGGGAATTATAATGAACCTTGGCTGGATTTTGTCTTTAACCAGGATCTCATGATCGGTCTTCACAAAGATATTGGTGTTGGTTTGGGATATCAAATTCTCTGTTATCAAGGTAATCAAATCGTAAATATTGGTAGATCCAGCCTAGAAAGAGGGCAAGTTTTCAATTCCATTGCTTTCGGGATAAACAATGACGGAGCATTGATTCAGACAACGTTAGAAGGTCATGAGATAATTAATCAGTTTAATCAGTTTGGAAAGCATTATAATAGTTACTCTAACATTGGGCTTTCTATGCGTGACATGGAGATCGATGAAAATCAAAATTTAATATGCACCGAATTTGACAGCGGTTATATTCATATCCAAAAAATTGGGGAGTCTGGTTTCTATGAATTGATTGATATAGACCAGTATAAATCGACGATACATGAACGTAATTTCGCAAATCTACTTGTTGATAAAGAAAAAGTCTATGTTTTAGATAGTGCCCAGAATATAGCCAACTCTCCCAATCTTATGAGCTTTGAAATTCATCCAGAGGACAGACAACATTTGTATACTATTTCTTTTAAGAACTCTCCGGAAATTGACTCAAATCATACCCCCTTCTATATTGGATTTGGTTTAACAAGCGAAGAATACTTCTTTTTGGATGCTGTGAATCAGGAAATATTAGTTTATTCAAGGGAAACAAACGATTTTCTTGAGAAAATAATACTACCAAAGAGCGAAAGCAGTTTTTATTCCTCCCTTTCCCTATATCCAGATGGAACATTTCTCCTGACTGATACGATTCAGTGCTGTTTATGGCATATCAATAGAACGGGAGAAGTGATTGAAAAGATTGGCGAAAAAGGAGAAGTGGTATTTTGTCGGACTAAAGAAGATTATTCAGAGAAACCAAACCAATTTTATGTTCCTATTCGGGCAAAAATCAAAAATAATCATATTTATGTATCGGATTTATTCAATTGCCGTTACCATATCATTCCTATCCGAGACTCATTCAAACCTGATCCGTTGCCAGAAATCATATGGGAGTCTGAAACCATCAAAATAGATCAGTGTTCCATATTTAAGGACCAGGTTTTTGAAGTAAACTTCCATACTACTTATCCAAAAGATTTATCTTTTGAACTTAGAACTGAGAATTTTTTACGATGTGATACAAAAACCGGGAAGTTATCCGATAAAAAGATTTCTTTTACAATAAAAGCAAACCGTTTGAAAGCTTGGCAAATGAATACCGCTTATCTTCACTTTACCTTTCCCGAATATCCGGATTTAAACCAGGAAATTCAAGTGAATGTCCATGCGATTGGAAATACGTTAGAAATTAAGATTGGATCTGATCAAGCAAAATTAAATGATGAAGTGATTACCATTGAAAAAGCATCCATCCCAATCCGCAAAAATGGTCTGACGTTTGTAGGTATTCGATTGATCGCTGAAGTTGTTTTTAATAATCGGATAAAGGTAATCTACGATGAAAAAGCCAAAATCGTTTTACTGGATACCGGTTATAAAAGGATTGAGTTTTATATAGACAAGCCTATAGCACGTATCGATAATGACTGGATTAAGTTAGATACTCCCGCTTTTATCCAGGATGGTCGAACCTTTTTACCCCTACGCTTTATGATAGAAAACCTTGACGCAACCATTGAGTATGAGACCAAAACCCAAACCATCAGGATCAAATACCCTTGATGAAATAAGGAAGCACAAAAAAATGTGTACACGCTCACTTGTCAGAATCTTCCTTTTCATGTTGCCCTCCTAAAACCGTTATCGGCATTACAGAACTCCTCTTCCTCGATCGTGCCCTGTTTTTTAGTCCTTTCTTTATCGATTTGGTCAGTTGGTCTCCGATATTCATGGTATAAGTATCGGTAGTATCGGTGGTATCGGTATTATTGTCTTCCTGTACATAAAAATAACCGTAAGGTAGAAAAATATTTTGTCAAGAAAAAATAAGGGAAATTTTCAAGGTAAATACTATTTTTTTATCTTGTCTTATCCAGCCAGTTCTGACCTCATTTCTGATACAGTTGCATAGGGGGGTGAATTTGTATCAGGAGCTTATGCAGGTAGACCAAAAATCTGGTATAGCAAGATTTTCCTAGAGGAGTAAAAACCGCATTAAACGGGGTTGGTGGGACGAAGTTCGAACCTGTTTGAGGAATCTTACAATTCAAAAATTTATAAATCAAACCATGAACACATGGTAAAAGCTTATTTTGAATTTAAAAGATCTTTAAATTCTTCATTTGAAATCTGCATTTGCTTCAGGATAGACCGAAAAGTACCGACAGGTATCTCTTTTCGATTGGCTGGCAATATACAGATCAGACCGGTATCCGTTTTGTATTTCTTATGTGATCCCTTTTGTGAGGTTATATGGAATCTTAACTTTACCAGAACTGTTTCAATCTCAAAAGAAGAATAGCGATTAGGCATTAGGTAAGGAGATTGGTAATCGCTTGCTTCCCACTAATACATCTTCAATATTCTGAAACTCAATCTTTTCATCTTCTAAATATAATTCCACCGCTTCAACTAAGTTTTTAATAGCTTCTTCGATAGTTTTCCCGAAAGAAGCCACTTCAACATTCAAGCATTGAGATATGTAACAATCATCTTCTCTCCAGACAATGTAATTTAACTCTTTCATCTTCTCTCCCTTGTATAGACGTTCTCATCTACTTTCATTATTATAATTGAGTTTTATTCTAAACAAAAGAAATCAAGATCAATCCAGAAAAAGTGTTCCATTTAGCGGGACGAAGTTCAAACCTGTTTGAGGGAATACAAGGTCGATAAATGAATAAAAGAATTTCGCACAATCTAAGAAAAAGAGGGTTTACACAAAAAAGTTTACCCACTCTCTTCCGAAGCCAGTTGGC
>JAJFUD010000080.1 GCA_021372585.1 bacterium | reverse complement strand
TGGTCTTGGATTAATACCCCCGATAAACCATCAGAATGATCAATGCTATTTGATGTATACCAATGGCACAACTAGCTGGGTTTTTATAACCTTGCCGAATGGTTACAAAGCAAAAATCGAATTTTTCTTTGGTCCAGAAGCTATTTTTCTTGGCGGTTCTGTTAAAATTAAAATAACTATCGAAGGGCTTGATGGTCCAATTGACGAGTTAACAAGTAATTTCATTAACGGAATTTATGCTGGGTTTAATGCGCTTTTTGAAAGTAACTCTCTAATTAGTATTAATGATCTTATTGCTGCTGTTAACAACGCATCAAGTCTCACAGACTATTTTGACGATTTTTGCAAAATAACAGGTAGAGATCCGAAAGGGAGTTATTGGGGAGAGGCTTCGGTTGCAACTACTTTCATGAAGCATGCTATTATTGGGGGGTATATCGCCTCGAAAATGCAGAAGTATAATGAAGCTAATAAAAGGAATGACTCAGCCGAAGGTTATAGAGATTTTGATCGATTTGATGTAATTATCGGTTTTTGGGTAAGTTTTTGGGCTGAACGAACAGGTATGAAAAATCCAATTTATATCGACAGAAAGTCTATACCGTTATCTGATTTTAATACAAAGTCCTCTGAGGTAGATCAAGCAACGATTGCAAGTTTAGTTGATATTGCTAATATCGTGAAAGCAATTGCTTATACTGAATCTGGAATTAATGATAAAAATGATAGCGTAAATCAATATAATATAGGTGGTATGATGCAAGTGAATATCTCAGGTTGGGAGTTTTCAAATACTTCATGGGGTAGTGGTTTGAATTTTATATCAACAAAGAAAAAAAGTGATGGTAAAGGAGGGTATATAGTTGAAAACAAAGATTTTCTTAATGCCTTTAATCAAATAGGGATAGGTGTTGGTATATTATATACAAAATTAATTTCACATTCAGATTATCTATATTCAGATGGTTATAGAACTCCATCTATTCATGATTGGCTTGATGCAGCAAGTTATTATTATGGGAATGATCCTGAAGATCCAGCAGATCCAAGTACACCATATAGGGATTATATAAAGAATATTTTATTTTATGATAAATCATTAAGCAAAAAATGGGGGGATAGCAATATTTTATCCTTAACCTAGAATATTTCTTGAAAGGAAGATTATGATAAAAATAAGGATTAAATTTTTAACTATATTGTTTGAAATATTTTTATTACTTTTTTTAACTTTTTACAATGTTTCTTGTTTTAAAAAAACTAATTTGACAAATCAAGAACATCAACTAATACAAATCGGATCGTATAAATATTCGATCCTGGACCTATCCAAGCAATCTAAAAAAGCTTTAAAAGTTTTACATAGCTACAATTCTGTCCATTTTCCTTTAAGAGGTGGTACCTTAATAACCTTCCTTCCCGTTAGATTATAACATGTAGCGATTGATTTGTTTCGTTTTGTTTGCTTCTCATCAAGAAAAATTTAGATTGGTTACTATTGACTTTGGTGTATAACATGCTATATTTTATAGCATGAAACAAGAAACGGCTACGCAACGGATTCAAGTCATTGAAGGAACTTCTTATGTATATGAAGATTATCCCTATTGGGATACCGCTAAACAGCAGACTCGTCACAAACGAACCTACATCGGTAAGCTGAACGAAGAAGGGATCTTTGTTCCCAACAAAGCATACGCAGCTACCCTGAAGTTACAGGCTATCCAACAAACAGACAGTCCTATCGAAAAGCACCCTCTTTCTCCCCCTCTTAAAAGAAGTTACTACGGAGCCACCTATCTGCTTGATTGCTTGGCAGAAACCTTGGGAATCCGAAAGGATTTAGAGGACGCCTTCTCCGAAGACTCCCTCAAGATTCTTTCCCTGGCCTACTACCTGGTAATGGAAAGTGATAGTCCGATGGTTCGGTTTTCTCGCTGGGCTAACAACCATTACCATCCCCTGGGTCAGGATCTGAGCAGCCAGCGTATCAGCGAACTCTTTGCTTCCAGCCAGGAACAGGCCAGAATGAGCTTCTTCCGTAGCCAGAAAGAGAGGCGGATGGAAAAGGAGCATCTGGCGTATGATACGACCAGTATCTCTTCCTACTCCCAACTCATGAACCAGGTGAAGTATGGCAACAACAAAGACGGGGATCCCCTGCCACAGATTAATCTGGCTCTGGTGTTTGGCCAGGATTCTATGCTGCCCGTCTATTTTCGAAAACTGCCTGGCCATATCAGTGACATGACCACCGTCAAAAAACTATTGATTGATATAGAGTATCTGGGTTTTAAAAAAGTAAAACTAGTGATGGATCGAGGCTTTTACAGTGCAGACAACTTGAACGGGATGTACCAACACCGTTACAAGTTTCTGATCGCTGGTAAAAGCAGTGTCGACTGGATTCATGACCATATCAATGCGGTGCGAGATTCGATTAAACACTTCTCCTGCTACGATGAAGAACAGGATATCTATCAAATCACTACCATGACCAGTTGGCCGTATAAAGAGAAGGATACTCGGGGACAGCTGGTTAACACATCTCCCCGTAGAATCTATGTCCATGTGTACTACAACGGGCAACGGGCAGAAGAAGAGAAGCAGACCTTCCTCAAAGCGCTGGCGAATGTTAAAACCTGTCTGCTACAGGGAAGCAGCCTCTCTGAATCGCAACAAATCATGGCGGAAAAGTTCTTTCTCTGTAAGACCACTCCTAAACGAGGTCTCTCCATTGAGTACCAGGAAGAAGCCATTCAAGAACATATGACACACTTTGGTTACTTTGTCCTGCTATCCAATGAAATCAAAGATCTCTCCCTGGCTCTTTCCCTTTACCGGAATAAAGATCTCATCGAAAAATCCTTTGGCAATTTAAAAAATCGACTCAATATGAGAAGAGCCTTGGTGAGTTCCAGTGAAAGCTTGGACGGTAAGTTGTTTGTCCAATTTGTTGCGCTCATGCTGGTATCCTGTATCCATCAAGTCATGAAGAAACATCAGTTGTACAAGCACTATTCCATGGCTAAGCTATTGGATGATCTGGATCTCATTGAGCGGTTTGATTATCCCGGTACACCTATCCATTGCAGCGAGATCACAAAAAAGCAGCAATACATCTACGAATGTTTTGGCGTAACCCCACCCAACATGTTATAATTTTTCTCGGGAATGCAGGTTAATAAAAACAGGTGATTTTCTTCTTTTAAAAAATCGCTATACAAATGAATTCTTTTGCATTAATATCACCTCGAATTCTCTTATTTGGAGAAATAAAGAATATTCACTCGATCATGGCAGTAAAGTAATAGGTTCTGTATTCATTTGTCTCAATACAGCAAAAAAAGTTTTTGTTTCAGTTGATATTGCGACTGGAGTTGAGCACAGACTATTCCCAATACCGAATATATCACAAGAATCCATTGGCCAATTTACATTACTAGATGGTAATGATAATAATTTGATTTTTGTTAATCTAGCAGCTATGAAAGCATCTATTTTTGGATTTGACTTTAAAACAGGCATAAAAAAATGGGAGTATCTAGAGAATTTATCTTCAGAAACAAATTTCACATTCAATTCTGATAAAGTTATTTTTGTAGACACTCAAGGAAGATTGTTAGCTATAAACCGTGAATCAGGAAAAATTGATTGGATTAATAAAGAAATTCGCTGGAATCAAGCTATTCTTTATATCCCTGTGTCTGCAAATCAGTTTTTTTTGTATAACGATACTGAAAATGTAACCGGGAACTTTTTTGCTCTTATCAATATAGATACAGGTAAATTTATTAAAAAAGAGCTAGTAATGTTGAATAATACAGATCAAATGATGTTAATTAGAAGTATGTTAGGAGTGAATCCTCAAGATCAAACTCGATACTTTTTTCTTTTTTCATCTAATAACCAATACTTCCTTTCCTTATGGGATTTAGACGATATGAAAGAAATATGGAGATTGTCATTAGGAAAATGGGATAATTATATTGATTTAGAATCGTTTCTAGAAATCAAATTTGATCCATCGATTCCTGAGAATGTTATTTTGTCCTGTAAAAGGAATACTCTGAATGCAATTGATCCAACTCCAAAGGAGGAAGATCAAATCCTGGATGGTGAATATCTGATCGATATGACTTCCGGAAAAATTGTTTTTCAGTTTCTAGTACCAACCATAGATCCAATCAAAAATGAAAGTAAACTCTATGAGCTAGATTATAAGAATCATTGCATAAAATGGGCAATAATTATAAAAGGAGCAGAAGTAGAAGAAAGATCTGAAGCATACTCGAAATCTAGAATCTTTTTACTTAAAAGATGGACCGAAAATGAGAAGATTATTGAAGATGGTTTTCTTGAGTTAAATCCTCAAAACGGAAATATTTTGGCATATTATCCAAAAAACAAGGATGAAGAAAAAATGTATTATTGCTTCTCAATAAATCAATTTCGCTTTTTTTACTCAAATGAAGAAGATAGTTTGTTACAGATGCAGACAGATTATTAGTTGTCTCAATAATGGATTTTTCCTCCGCCGCCACCCCGGATGCAGCTTATACCTACTCTTTTGATGAAAGAAACAACCGACTGTCTCAGCGAATCGTGACGATTTCTTCGGATACGACCGATACCTATGTATACAATATCGCCGATCAGCTGACTTCCCGGGAAAAACGCCATACGGCGAACCAACAGCTGATTGAGAGTTTCTCCTATACTTACGACAGCCTGGGGCAACTTACCCAGCAAACCAAAACCTCTGTCACCCCCTACTACTATATTTTTGACCAAGCCGGGCTGGT
>JAJFUD010000041.1 GCA_021372585.1 bacterium | reverse complement strand
TTCTCTGCGATATGAGACAACTGCTCTTTGTCGTATTCGCGCCCTTTGCAGGAGATAGTAGCATGGAATTGCGGAGACTTTACCCGCTTGTTGGAAGCGGAGAACGCCTTTAGATAATTTTTCACCTCTTCAGGAGTAAGGGTGTACACATTGCCCAGGATGCCAAAATTTTTAATCCGCATCAATTCTCCTGCTTGGCGATCCATCTTATTCGTATTATACCGGACCGCATTGAATGTGGCTGTTTTAGATAACATTTTTACGATCATCGTTCAGGGTTTACTCATTTCACGGATCAGCTTCCGAAATGCACTGCGCACTTCATCTTGTTTTTGTAAGTATGTAGAGAGGGACGTGTGCAACTTGTCTGCTATTTCGGGCTTCAATTTACCCACCTTGTTCATCGTATTGGCGTATTTTGCCAGCTGATTGATGTTGTTGCCTGTCCGGGCCAGTTCGAGATTCATCTGGTGTAGTTCCTTTAATAGTTCAACATGATTAAACGTTAGTTTTTGACCAAAAGACTTACGGAGTACATATTCGGTAACCGTTAGTCCGTGAGTTTTTGCAGAATCTCTGATCATATTATGTTCGGATTTTTTGCATTTAATAAGGAATGCCGATGATCTTTTTTTATCATCCGCCAGTCTCGGTCGGCCGCCTTTTCGATCCATATTAAGTTTTTAATGATTGAGTCGCGAAATCATTGATTCCCCAAATTGATTTGGGGCAAGGGAGTTTTCGTATATACGAAAACATATCTTGCATTAGAAAAAACGGAGGCCCGTTTTTTATAATCGGCTAACGCCTGAGCAACTAAAGAAAAAGTGAAAGATAAGTCTGTACGGTCATGCTGAGACAACGAATATTCTTTCGTTATGAGGGGAGTACATTGACGATTGAAACTATGAAATACGAGAACCGAAATTATAACAATATCGCAATATATCATTATAACTTTTAAAGTAACGAGCTATCATTGTAACTTGATGCTCTTTATTCAGCGCGTTTGGATCACACACCCAAAAACGGGCTCTATTTGGTTCTTCTAATTATTTTTCTGACATCCATTTGACATGGGAAAAAGTCAGTAACGTATACGATTTTATGGGAATGATCAATAAAATAAATGATTTTTATTGCTTTACTGGGGGTATAAGAATAAAGAATAAACCGATGTTTCTTCCCCAGACCTTGTAGTCTACTTTCCAATGTACCTCTTTCCGGAAGTCTCTCTAAAGAAATAGCCAGGTTCAGCAACTCTTCAGACTTTCTATTCGCACTTTGTTCACTGTGATACTGGTAGAAATAAGTAAGTATCTCATAGTAGAAAAGTTCGGCTTCCGGCGTGATTTCTACCGTGTAAGTTGTTGTTTCTTCCACGAGTCAACTGCTTTTTTAAATGCCTTAATGTCTCTTGTCTTCCCTTCGGCAATCGATGACAAAGATGCCTCAGCCCTTTTGATCATATCCTCGTCCGTGGTTGAAAACAAATCAGAGCCAGTCTCCTTCTTTTCGCTTTTCATCATGCTGTGAACCAGCCGCAAAAATCGTTCATCCGCCCGGTCAATATACTCGTGTATTTCTTTTCTGATATCCGTGGTTCTCATAGCACACCATTTTAAAACAAAATTAATCATTTTTAGGAATCTAAACATACCTGCCATTTCTTATGAGTAGCATTCAGATTCTTTTTCTCCAAAGATCGCTCCAAAAATAGAATTGATCTCTTAAAGAATTTTTTTCTGCCCCTTCTTTGATAAACGGATTCTTTTACCAGTTCTTGCTTGGTCAATTGTATTATAATTGATATATGGCGAGTAATCCGATCTATCTGTTAAGACCAATATCTCTTTTGTCAGAGGCTTCAGCCATCAGTCTTTCGTTGTAATCATTGTAATCTGAATAAAGATACCGTTTGTCTTTTGCATCCGGAATAGCGTCCTGAAATAGCACAGTGAATTTATCTCCGCCTTTGCCATTATCCAGGAAAAGATTAACTTCTTCCTGCGGATTGTTCCTCGCATAAGCAATCGCCTTTTGATAAAGAGAAAGTGTATTCAGCACAATGTTCGTGTCTTTCAGTGAAACCTGGTCTTCTTTTACAGCTGTTAGGAAATTCATCATTCCTTCAAAAATATTAAGCTTTCCGGAGCCACCATGG
>JAJFUD010000039.1 GCA_021372585.1 bacterium | reverse complement strand
ATCCCCGCACACAGTAGCTCCGTTCTTCTTTCAATCAACTTATTACAAAAGAACTCCAGCACCGGTTAGACTTCAAAAAAAGGGTCAAGAGATGTTTGGTGTCGTCAGTTACAAAGGTTCTGGAGTAGATATCAAGGTGACTGACAAGAAGATCTGTGGTTGGGTTTCTAAAAATAAAATTCATTCATTTTTTCTTTGAAAATTTTTATTTTGGAATATAATCACTTTGAAACTTGAATACATTTGAGTACTCTCCGAGTATTTAGACTCCGGGATGAATGAAGCGCATCCCGGAGTTTTTTATGTGTACCCAGCATGGGCACTCGCTAGTCAGTGAAAGTCTGATACGGGGGTTGATAGTATTTACCGTTAGCCAAAGACAAGGGTGTCCACCGTGAGGCGGAATCTGAAAGAAGTCCGAGGCAAAACTCCGGTCTGAAGAACACGAACTACATAAAAGGCAACGAACTACAGGGCAAGTGGGCAGGAGTAAAGGTATCAGTATGGAAGCAAGAAGGACTCAGTTAAAACAAGTGATAATCGGATGGGTCAACTACTTCGCTCTAACAGATATGAAATCACTGTCAGCGACAATAGATCAATGGCTCAGACGAAGGATTCGGATGTGCTACTGGAAACAATGGAAGAAAATTCGAACGAAGCAGGATAATTTGATCAAATTGGGAATAGGAAAGAGAAAGCTTGGGAGTTTGCTAATACCAGAAAAGGCTATTGGCGATCTGCCGGTAGTCCTATTTTAACTAGAACCTTTCCAAATTATCTGCTTGAGAAATTAGGCTTTCCATCATTGACAGAAGCGTATTCTAATGCACTCATTCTATTGAACCGCCGTATACCGGACGGTACATACGGGGTGGTGTGAGAGGATGGTAGATGAATTTAATCATCTGCCTCCTACTCGATTCCTGCACCCGAATAAACTACCTATAAAGACCTGAGTTTAAGATGAAGAATTAATGTTTTTAAGAATATTATTTAAACGCTGATGATCTGCTAAATGGTCTTTGGATATTTAGTGTAAAGTCTAGTTTACAATAATATTGACAAAATGCAAAGTGTACTTTACACTATTTAGTCAAGGAGGTAGTTTCACATGTTGCAACGTTTGATAGAAATTCATGACAGAGTGGTAAACCTTAAAAACCGATCTCATAAACGATACCTTTATGATGAAATCAATTGGTCCTTACAAGCTCTGTGCATATTTGGAGCGCGAGGAACCGGGAAGACCACTTTGATGATTCAATATTACCAGGATCATTATGGGAGTGTCGAAAAAGCCCTTTATATCACTGCAGATCATGTTCATGTCCTATCCTATGGTTTGGTTGAAGTAGCAGATGCTTACTTTAAAACAGGAGGGCAGGCGCTATTTATCGATGAAATTCATAAATACCCTAATTGGAGCGTAGAATTAAAAAATATTCTGGACGTATATTCCGACAAACAAATCATTATCTCCGGAAGTTCTACGCTAAACCTGAAGAATAACAATGGAGACTTGTCCCGGCGTCTTGTATATTATGAGCTGATGGGATTGTCTTTTCGAGAATTTTTACATTTGGAGAAGGGAGTCCAATTTCCTACCCTCACATTGAAAAACTTGTTAGAAAACCATGTCAAATTAGCGTCAGAAATCAAGAAGAACCGCAGCATATTAAAAGACTTTGCAGAGTACCTTTCTTACGGTTATTACCCTTTTTTTATGGAAGGTAAACAAGCATACATGGAAAGACTGCAGAATGTAATTGAAAAGGTGATCTTTGAGGATATTGCCTTTAGTTTTAATTTAACACAACCCAATCTCCCTGTGTTGAAGAAATTATTATGGATTATTGCGAACAGTGATCCTTTTATCCCGAATATAGATCGAATCAGTAAGGATTTAGGCATATCCCGTGAATATGTTTACCATTACATCCTATTTCTTGAAAAAGCAGGATTGATTATCAACCTTAGGAGAGCGGGGCAAGGATTCAATGCCATGAGAAAGCCAGCTAAGATATTTCTACAAAATACGGGATTAATACAAGCTTTAACAGAAACCTCCATGGAGCAGAACAAGGGTGCAACACGTGAATGCTTTTTTGTTAACCAATTAAGCACAAAACATGATGTAACTATTCCATCTCAAGGGGATTTTTTAATTGATGGACAATATGTGATGGAGGTAGGCGGCAGGAGCAAGGACAAAACGCAAATCAAAGGATTGGACAATGCCTGGCTGGCGTTTGATGATATTGAGATAGGCTATCAGCAAATCATTCCACTCTATCTGTTTGGCATGTTGTATTAATCCTTTCTCGAAAGAATCAGAGGGACGGTTCTTTTGATTCACTTTTTGGTACAGGAGAATTGTCCCTTGTACTAAAAAGTACTAAAAATTGGAGGCTATTGGTAAGGGCTATCTCATTTTTCTTTACTTATCACAAATTGTACGTTATATTACTATGATTAAATCGCTTGTTATTGTCAATAGAAACATGTACCACTAAATTAACCAAAAAGTGTACCACCTTTAACGAAACGTTTTGAAGCTTGATTAAATTTCATTCCTCCTTCCTTTTAGAGCTATTACTCTTACGTCTTAAACTTTCTTCCATAC
>JAJFUD010000016.1 GCA_021372585.1 bacterium | reverse complement strand
CAATGACCAGAAAGAGTTGGCAAAAAAGATCCTGGAAGCCATTGCGGAAGGATATAAATACGCGATTCAGCATCCAAAAGAAGCAGCAGAAATGCTTCACGAATACGCTCCTGAAACTGATCTGGAATTCTTAATCGAGAGTCAGGAATACGTCAGCTCCCGGTATAGTGAAAATCAAGAAAGATGGGGATTGATGCAACCGGAAATCTGGCATAACTTTACTGCCTTTCTGCAGGAAAGTAAAATTGTGCCACTCGGCCTGGATATTGACAAAGCTTACACCAATGACTATCTCCCCTGAACTGGAAGTACAAAATGTGACTGTCTACATGGAGTCGCTTTTTGTATTGGACAGGATTTCAATCTACATACAACCTGAAGAGTTAGTTACTATATTGGGTCCCAGCGGTTGCGGAAAAAGCACGTTGTTCAGCGTGATTGCCGGTTTGATTAAACCTACCAGCGGAGAAGTGATCATGCACGACCAATCCATTACCGGTACCCTTGGACATGTCAGCTATATGACACAAAAAGACCTTTTGCTTCCTTGGAGGTCAATCCTGGATAATGTCAGTTTACCGCTAGTTTTACAAGGAGAATCATGGAAAAAATCCAGGGAGAAAGCTGCTAGCTATTTCTCCCTGTTTGGTCTGGAAGGGTTTGAAACGGCGTATCCATTGGAATTATCGGGCGGAATGAAGCAGAGAGCTGCTTTACTCCGTACCTGTTTATTCCAAAAACCGGTTTTGTTGTTGGATGAACCATTTGGAAGGTTGGATGCCATTACAAAGCGCACGATGCAAAATTGGATGATGGGTATTGCTCAAAAGATGAAAACAACGATTTTAATGATTACCCATGATGTGGAAGAAGCGATATATCTTTCTGACAGAATTTATATCCTTTCAAAATTGCCTGGAAAAGTGTTAGCAGAGCTGACAGTTTCGCTCTCAAAACCCAGAACTGCTACTATTATGACTTCATCTGTTGCCAATCAATTACGTGAAAAAATACTGTCATTGTTATAAAATATACCAACAAGTATTGACTTTTTTTCAATAGATACGTTAAACTATACTGTGGAATCATGAATAACAAAAGATTATGCTTGCTTTTATTATTATTTTTGGTTTTTCAGTTCTCTTTTTATCCTTTGTTATATGCAAAGCAATCCATCAAAGTTGGAGTGTATGAGAATTATCCTTTAGTTTTCTTTGAAAAAACAGGATCTGTACAAGGTTTTTTTGTCGATCTCCTGGAGAATATAGCTCGAAGAAAGCAATGGGATATATTTTATCAAAAAGATACTTATTCAAATTTATTAAAAAAACTGGATAAGAATGAGATAGATTTGATTATAGCGGTCCCTGGAACTAAAGATCTTCGCATGAAATACCAATACTCTGGCAATCCTGTCTTCACTAATTGGGGTGTATTGTACACTCAAAAAATTCAAAAAATTAACTCTGTCCAGGATATTCAGGGTAAAATAGTGGGTGTTCTGCAGGATGATGTGTATCAAGAAGAATTTGTAAAAATGCTGGAAAAGTTTTCCATATCTTGCCAATTCAAGTATTTTGTTGATTGTGACAAGATGCTAAAAGAATTAGATAAAAAAAAGATTGATCTGGCTGTAGTGAACCGCTTATATGGATTATCACAGGAAAAAGACCTCTCTATCAAACAAACCGACATCATTTTTTCTCCTATGGAAATGTATTTTATCGCGAACAAGAACAAGAACGCAGAACTTTTAAACACAATTGATGAGCAGCTGGAGGTGTGGAAATTAAATCCTCGGTCCTTTTTTTACCAGCGATTAGGTTACTGGACTTCTATAAAACATACCTTTCAACTACCTACTTGGATTGGGTTCAGTTTTTTGTTCTTGTTCATCCTGCTTAGTGTTTTATTGATTTTCATCATTAATTATAGACGAAGAATAGCCTTTCAAAGAAAAAGTCTCCAGGTAAAAACCAATCAATTGAATTGTATACAGACTATTGCAAATTTATGTTATAACCAAGAGAAACTCCAGCCTGAACTCATTCAGAAAGCTGTTGATACGTTGTTCGAAGGTCTTTCTGACCCGACTCATCTTTCATTACAGTTGAATATTGAAAAATATTCTTTTACGGCGGGGGATATAAACAACCAATATGTAAACAAAACAGACATTCCGATTAAATGGGGAATAAAGACCTATGGAGAGATATTGATTAAAAGCAAGAAAAACATTTCTTCTTTAGATAAACCGTATCTTATTGAATTTTCTCAGATATTGGCGATGTATTTACAGCAGAAAACGGTACAGCTTGATTTGGAGCAGGAACAAAAACGATTTCGAGATGTATTTTTTAATGCTTCAGATGGTTTATTCCTTTTTCAACGGCAAACTGATGGATCTGCAGGTCAACTTATCAGCATTAACCATTCTGCATTAAATTGGCTCGGGTATTCAATGGATGAAGTGTACACATTACGGTATGGCGATATTTTCGTCTCGCCTTTCCATTTCCGACCCGATACCCAACAGAGTTCTTTTTTTGAATCTCGGATGATCTCGAAAAAAGGGCATATTTACAATTCCGAAATCACAGTGTTGCTGACCGAACAGAAAAATCAGGTTTATTATCTGCTTATAGTTCGTAATGTAACTGAATTTAGAAGATGGCGTTCAAAACTGGAGAAAACAAACCAAGCCATTCTGCAGCTACAGACAAACTTTTCAAAAAATATTCAGTTATTGGTGAATCTTATGTATGATTTTTGCCAGAAGAGCGAGATAATGTTATTGATTGAGGAAGAAGGCGCTTCGACATTATCATCCATTGTTCCAGAGGTGTATTCCGATTCTACCTTTGAATGGGCAAAATGGGCAAAACGAATCTCTCCTGCATCCGTTTCGATTGAGGGTGAATGGATGAATTACCAGGATTCGACTATGATTTGGGTCTATCCCATCCGATCACAGGAACAGGTGTTTGGTATTCTATGTATCAATGCTGCAGATCATCAATCCATTATCAACAAAAATAAAGAATTTCTCCTAATGATTACTAAAGCGATCTCGAACGAATTGGTCAGGAAATGGTGTGAACAAAATTTGAAAAATTTCATAGCCATGGCTTCCCACGAATTACGCCATCCTATTACCGTGATTAAGGGATTCTCTGAGACTCTTCAAAGATCTTTCCAGAAACTCAGTGAAAAAGAAATTAAGGAAATATTAGATACTATGACTCAAAATGCAAACCGTATGATGAAGCAGATTGTAGAATTGTTGACAGTTTCCAGAATTGAGCAGAATAAATTTTTGATAGAGAAAAAAGATCTTTTCCTCCCAGATTTTTTGCATTCGGTACTCCGGGAGATGCGGATAAAAGATACCCAGCACCAATACACTCTTCACATAGATTCTGAGTTGGATCACAAGATTTCATTAGATCCTGATAAGGTTCATGAATTGCTGGTGATATTGCTGGACAATGCAAGGCAGCACTCACCCGATAATACTGAAATAGATGTCTCCGCCTCCATCCAGCATAGATTTTTACATGTCTCTGTCTCGGACAGAGGCGAAGGCATCACACAAGAAGAAGCTGCAAGAATTTTTGATCGATTTGTCCAATCGAAAAAGCAAAGCAACCGTAAAGATCAAAGCCTAGGTTTAGGATTATATATTGCAAAAAAGATCATTAGCGCATATCAGGGAACTATCTATGCAGAACCAAGGGAAAACGGTGGAGCCGTCTTTACTTTTTGTATTCCATTGGACTAGCAATTCATAAAAACAGCTGTTCGGTTGTTATTTTTTGGGAGTGGCGGCTGCTTCAGATTTTGTATAAGTGGTGAGTAAGAAAGTAATCTCTTCAGTGGCACTGTCGTATTGTAAATTCTCAGCACCCAGGTATTCTGCGAGAAAACGTAAAGGAACATACGTACTACCGCCTATTTCTCTGATCATTGCATCCAGGGTAACTGGTTTGTCGTCAACCAAGATTACATTGGAGCCAACTTTAAGTTTGAAAACGGTGTGAACAAGAGTTGGGGTGGTCTCTGCAGGTTGTTTCGTTAATGTTTGACAACCAGCCAATTCAAGAAAAAAAATGATGAGTAATACTGCTGAAATGTTTCGTAAATTGAAAGACATTTTTTTATTGATCATATTCATCCCTTTCATCGCTAAAATTGTTTGTTCTTATCCATATTTAAATCAAGCCAATCCAAAATAGCTTTTTCATTATAACCAATAATACAGGATGAGTCGTTTAAAACAAGTGTTGGAAAAGATAAATCCGGATTCCATTTTTCGATCTCCTGTGAAATGGTGAGATTTGCTAAATCCGGTAGCTGGTCAATATATAAATACCGGTATCTCACTCCTTTTTGCTCGAGCAAATCCCTGACTTTTTGGCACCAACCACAGGTACTGAGAGCGTAAAGAATAATCTGTCCACATGCTTTTCCATCCACTTCATTTAAAAAAAGGTCAGGATCCATCTTCTCACCACCTTTTATAGTATTTTCACTCCAAACCTTCGATGCCATAAATCCAATAACAAAAAAAATATTTCTTGTGGTTTCTGAAAATCACTGATGATTTTTTCCTCAAATGTTCCTTTGTATTTATCAACACGAAGCAAAAGCGCTTGATTGGATTGATAAGGTGAGAATGCCCGTGTAAATCCTTTGTCATCCAGTTGTGCATATTCAAGCAAATACCGGTACGCGGCAATCTGGTAGTCATATTCTTCACACAAGGAACTTGAAGTTTTAATATCAATCACAGAGAGAATCCCATCCACGTTTGCAATGATATCGATCGTGCCGCCAAACTGTTTGCTGGTTTCAACCAGGGAGATCTCGGATCCTATAAATTCAACCTTACGATTATGCGTCCAATTGATAAAAGCCTGATAAGCTTTTTGAGCTTTTGAATAAAAAGGGTGATTGGTATAGTCAGTCGATTCCTGCTTGATAAAACTCTCAATCATCGAATGTACGAGAGAACCTGTCTCTGCCGCTTCGTTGCGAATAAGCTCCCAATCCATCCCTCTCGATGCCAACTTAGCTGCCCAGGTAATCAAATGAGGTTTGTGAATTTGAGAAAGAACGGTCGTTACGGTCGGGACTTCAGCGCCATTTTCATTTCGATATATATGTTTCATTTCATATTTCCTTTCATAAATAAACAGTATAACATATTGCTTTTTCTAACTATTTGGATACATCATTATCTGGGTAAAAAATGAAATGAATTTTCTTAATAGATCAAAAATAATGCAGGGGGCAATATGAAACGTCCATTAACTTGGATTTTATTAGTTTTATTAGTGGGGCTTTTGATGTATTTTGTATATTTTAACCCAAACGGGACTTCAACGAAAACTAATACTTCATCCAATTCTGTTACTCAAAAAAAGCAACAATTCAAATTAAAGGTAAATTCCAAACAGGTGGTCATTGATGGGAATACAGTTGCAATACAAGCTCCTGTTTTGGAGATAGACGGGAATACAATGGTGCCTCTCCGTTTCATTGCAGAGTATCTGAATGCTAAAGACATACAATACGATCCGGCTACCGAAGAGATATCGTTTTATCTGGAACTACCCGCAAAGACAGAAGCGAAGAAAGAAACGAAAATCGAACCTGTCGGTGAGACGACTCAATCGGAATACAACGAAACAATGGTGACGGTTTATGATCAAATGCTAACCAAAGAGCGAGAAGAGCGAATCAAGAGCATCGCACGTGTCTCGACGACCCTATACCGCCTCAGTAGTATCACTTCGGATGGCAAGAATATTGTCATCACCATTGACCTGTTAATGGAACCAGAATCAAAAGATGTGGTTCGCAAGATTACCGACCCGATGGCCAACGAAACCGCTTCCATATTTGACAACAAAGCCAATATCAGCATTAAAGCAATCCGTAAAACCGGCACAAAACCGAATATAGTGGAATATGGTATCAGTACTTTCAATGCGTCTACCGGAAAAGTGGAATTCCAGCCAAACCCATAATATCCCCAAGGGGATAGTTCTTTTGTGTGGTTGTTTAAGAGCGATTGGAAAAATGCAGGAGCAAAAGGTTTTCGTAGTTTGTGGGACAGAAGAAAAGATTGTAGAGAATGGTGTAGTGAGAATAGTGGAAAATCAGTCGAAGAATTACTTACTAGTAGGAGTTAGAATTAATGAGAAAAATCAACAGGTTATTATTGGTTTTATTAATTCTGTCATTACATATTGGTTGCCAAAACAACCCTATAGGAACAGTCCAAGCTTTAAAATTTGATTCCAGTTATCAAACATCCTTTAAAAAATGCAACTTTGATGAAATTCTAGTTGATGTAAGGGAAATATCTAATGAATTTGGAAAAAAGTCACAAAAACTATTTTTATTTGATCCAAACTTAAAAAAATGCCAAAGAGTCTATACAACAAATTCAAAATTATTATTGAAGGAAGTTGAGATGACAAGTTTTGATATAAATGATTTTATCGCATACAATTTACCATTTAATAATTCTCAACAATTAGAGATTTGTCATTTTCAAAATCAAAACAGTGTTAAAATCTTGCTCCAAAATGGTGATGCTTGCATATTATTAGATTCAAAAGAAGATAATCTGATATTTTTTTATAGTAGAATTATTAAAAATAAACTATTTTATATGAATCGCGATGGTTCAAATATAAGAAGTATTGAAATAAATGGTTTACCTTTAAAGTATTATCGTTTGGATAAAAATCGTGGATGCGTAAAGATCAGCAATCATGGAGAAACGTTTCTTTGTCTGGTTAATCTTATTGATCAACAAACTACAACACTAACTGAGCCTAACACAGAGTATAATATAATGACTATACTTTTTGATAGGATGATTATACGAATAACTAACCTAAAAAAGGATAATACCGATGATTTCTATTTCTTTGATTTTTATGGTAACAAGATAAACAAGATGTTCACTCTCAATAATACAATAGATATATCTATTTTTGATACGTTATATGATTCATATGGAAATCGTTTTTTTTATACTTACCGATCTAAGGATAATAAAGGACATATCGTTGAGTATGATTGTCAAAGCAATAGGTTCAGTGAAATTTTTTCACATACAATAAATAACTCTAGAGAGGATTATTCTTCGATTTGTCTTCAAGCTTTTAATAAAAAAAAAGACTTCATTTCGTTTATTTTAAAGGATAATGACAAAGAAACTTGGTTTGTTATTTATCTTAAAGAAAATAAAGTAGAAGAAATAAATCTACCAAGCAATACAAAATTTAAATTATCAACAGATGGTGAGTTTATTTTTTGTATTGATATCTCAGATGAGTTTTCAAAGAATGGTATATTAAAGTACAACTCGAAACAAATGACAATAATTGATAAAAGAATAAGTATAGATTTCATTACTGTTCATTATATCGAGTCCACACAGGAATTTTTAGTATCTGAGAAGAATGATAATAAAGGCAACCAACTGTATATAGTAAACAGCAAAGGAAAGACTCAATCTGTAAGATTAGAAGGTTAACATGGATTTTTTTAAATCCATCAAATTGTGGAACGATCTATGTTGCGAAAACATACCAATCTAATCTTCTGTTATTGACTTCCAATGTAGAGAAAGATGCAAGAATTGTAAAGGCTCTCCTAGCAATCCGTAGCCATTAATTAAAAATAAAATGATGAGGGGAAAAAATGAAGAAATGTTATTATATTTTAATTATTTCTTTTTTATTTACGCTAATTATAGGCGGATATTCCTGTAAGAAAGATACTACAATATACGAGCAAAATATTGAATTAAATCCTTTTGATCCGCAAACTGTGTTAGTAACTAAGTATAGGAATAAAGTATTTGATATCACTAGGTCAAATTTATTACTGGACATGACGAATAAATCAATACAACCGATAGCAAGTCAATTTAATGGTTGTATTGATTTTTCCTTAACCAATTATGATACTTTAGATTTCAACGATATTGTCGCAAATTTTAAACCTTCTGGAAAAGAATTTTATGAAATAGGCAGATTTGATGAACCATCAATACGATATAGCACTTTGTTTGCTGATCCTGAAGCTGATACAAAGTTCATTTTCTATTCTAAAATACATAATTTGGTTTTTTTCCAAAAAGATAGTAAAGAGTCTTCAAATCAAGAGATAATCGTAATGGATAGAGATGGAAACAAAGTTAAATCAATCACAAATGGATTTAAAGTCCATGTTTATAAATGCCTACAATTAGATGATTTCCGGTATCTTTTCAGTTGTTTTAATGAAAGAACACAAAAAGATTGTTTACTTATATATCACTATCAAACTGATAAACTTTACATTATGTCTGATAAAAAGCAATCCTATAATTTGCTTGAAATTTACAATAATATGCTCCTAACGGAGATAAAAAATAATGACAATAGTGATATCGAAGTTTGTATATTCAATTATGAATTTGTTTTGCAAAAGAGCATTTGTAAAATTTCAGATGTCAATTCAAATAATAATGGGGAATGGTTAATAGATAAGGAAGATAATTATTTATTTTTTTCTTATGTATCCAATAGAAATGAATGTAAAATTCTAGAAATAAACATTAATGAAAACTCTGAGAATGTGCTCTTTTTGAAGAAAATTGAGTTTAGCAGCAAGGAAGATCAAAACAGGTATCATCCACCACTTTCATTATATTTCGATAAAGAAAGAAATAGCCTTATTTTTATTACGGATAAATGGGATTTTTTTTCTGAACAAACTACATTGCATTTTCTTGATTTAACCTCCAAAACAACAAGAGTTTTTTTATTACCGGATAAAGCAAATTATTTTTTCTCAAGCGATGGAAGCTATGTTCTTTGTTTAGGAGTAGGAACAGGAAACGATGAATGGTCAAACAATGGAATATTTGATACTTACAATAATGAGTTTATCGATTTACAAAAAAAAATTGATTTAGATCTTAATTCACAATGCGTTTTTTCCGAGCATACTAAGCAGTTCTTCATAAGTCCACATTATACAGATTACTATCCAACATTATTTGTCAATGTAGATGGATCTCTTGAAGAGATAACAATGGGTTTTTAGTGTTGGGTCGATTTAATCAAATTGTGGAACGATCTATGTTGCGAAAACATACCAATCTAATCTTCTGTTATTGACTTCCAATACAGCAATTGTTAGATTGAGTGAGCAAGGCTACCTTCCCATTCAGGGAATCAACACAAGCGTGATGGTCTGGGTGTCAGGGTTCCATTGGGGGGTGATACCAAATTGTTCTGCAATCAATCGTAAGGGTACCATAGTCACTCCCTTTGCCAAGTAAGGGGCAGTTTCCAGAAAGAGAGTTTTCGGTACCTGATCCGGATTCACCAAACTTTCCACCGTCACAATGGTTTTATTCAACCACAGTGAGATGAATTTTTCTTTCCAGGTGATCTGGATCTCTTTTCGTTGGGCTACCCAGAGGACATTGGCTCCCAAAGCTTCTGAAACAAATCTCACCGGCACGTAGGTTCTCCCTTTTTTAATTTCAGGAGGATAGAGGAGAGGGAGTGTCTCACCATTGACCAGGGCTGTGTTTTTACCGATCATCAGTTCGATCAGGATGTTTTTTGGTTTTGCTTTCCGGAACACAATTCGGGTTTCTTTGGATTCATTATTTTTCTTATCTAACACCTGGAGAATAAGATGATTCTCCCCTTCCATAATGGGTAATAATAGATCAAAAAATCCTTGGTCGTTCAAGGTGATATCTCTGTCATACATTCGTTTGGACAAATAATCGAGGGATACCCGTATCGATTGAATGCCTGATTCTTCATCCCAGGCCCTGCCATAAAACCGAATCTGTTCCTCTTCGGTTTCCGCATCGTGAAGTGGCGACAAGATATAGAACTGCGGAGGGGTAAGATCCGGTTCGGTATTGGTTCCCACCACTTTCATCTCCGATTGATTGCCAAACGTATCAATCGCCTGAACATGAATAGAGATCTCCCCAAAAGGAATCGAGATTGTCTCTGAAAAGGTTCCGGTCGGATCCAGATTGAGAACGCGATAATACAACCGATTCGCATTTTGTTCTACCCAAATACGGCTCTCCAGCAGATGACCTTCTGCGTCTACGATTTTACCACTTACCAGAATGGACCCGGCTTCGTGGGTAAAACGATCAGCTGGTTTTGTGATGGTGATGAGGGGAGGTGCCGTATCCTTGGCAGCTTCCCTGCGATAGATGTGTCTTGTTTCACTGGTCTGATGGGATCGATTGTCAACCGCTTGAATAGTAACCGTATTGTCGCCGATTCCCAACGGGAGGAGTTGTTGAAAGGAACCGTCTGATCTCAAGGAGAGTTGGTAAGATTTTTCGGATTGGGAGGGGAGAATATGTGAGAGGCTGACCTGTTGTATACCGGATCCATCATCAGTGGCTACTCCTTCAACGACGACCTCCTCATTTGTTGTCTCAAAATCCGGTGGTGGCTGGCGTATGTCGAGAAAAGGTGTATCGTCTACCAAAACAGAGATAGGATCCGATTGAACCGATCTAACCGGGGGCACATTGGTATCAAATGCCTGGACTGCATAGTCAAAGGTATCTAACCATTCTACGTCCTGATCTGTCCAGGAAGAAGTTTTGCTGGTTCCAACCGGTTGAAATAAGCTTTCATTGGACAGTTTGCGATAAATAGTGTATCCCGCTACCGGGTGTGATCCTGTTTTGGATTCTTTCCAGGAGAGCTCAACAGTCTTTTTTCCGATAGTGTACGTTAAGTCAGTAGGCTTTGAAGGGGGTTTTACGGTGTAGGAATAATATAGGCCATCTTTTTCAGAGCCGATCCAGAGGGAATTCCACCCGTCTAATTCAGCTTGCACCGCTATTAATAGACTTTTTCCGGACAGTACTGAATGGGATGTAAATGAGTTTGTTTCGGGATTGGAAATCCAGAGACCCTTTTCGGTGCTGATCCAGTACCGGTTCGCTGAGGATTCCAGAACGATCGAACGTGCCGAATAAGGGAGGGGAGGCAATCCTTCCATCTGCCACTCTTTCCAGGTTTTGCCGGTATCCTGGCTCACGTAAATTCCTTTATCTTCTGTGCCTGTAAAGAAAAGGGTTTTTTCTGCAGAAGCAAAAAAAGTGAACAAGGAGACATTATTGAGGGTATTGGATTGCAGTCTGGTCCAAAGTTCTCCCTCGTTATCAGTAGAAACCAGCCCGGTATCGGTAGCCAGCCAGCCTCTTTTTTCATCAGTAAAATAAATATCCCGAATGTGTAAGGAAGACAAAAAAGGATTTTTATCATCAAAGTTTAGATCCTGCCATTTTTCTGCACCCACTTTGACCCGAAAAAGTCCTTCCTTATTAGAACCGGCATAAATGTATTTTTCCGTTTTGAAGAAACAATTCACCTGTTTGGCTGGAAGATTGGTGTTAAAGGAAACCCAGTTTTTCCCGGCTGGCTGCCATTTCCAAATCCCGGCATTTTTCACGGAAGCTAAAAATAAAAAGGGCTCTTCTTGATAATGGAGCTGAAGCACTTCACCATTGGGCAGTCCTCTATTAAGCTGAACCCAGGATTCTCCCCTGTCGGAAGTGGCATATACCCCATCTTCGGTAGCGATGACTAATTCGGACTTGGTGTTTTGTATGGTCTGGATATCGTTAATCTTTAATGCCGATAGATTCGTGACTGGCTGTATATTGATTTCTTCAGCAGAAAAAGAGGGTACTAAATAACTAAATTGCATGGAGAGCAAAATAAGGAATGACAATACTAATGATCTCTTCATATCGCCTCTCCTGATGTAAGGTAAAAACAGAGCAGGTGCCCGGGAAGATAAGCCGTATTTTTCTCCAGGGCAAAATGAATCGTTTTGGAGGTCGGTGCGTTCGTGGTAAACACCACTGTTCTGCTCATGTCTTTGTATCCGGCTTTACTCACCGTAACCAGATAGGTACCCGGTTTGAATTTCAGGGTGGCGGGGGTGAACATCCCGAGGAACTGGTTGTTGATGTAAATTTTTGCTCCGGTGGGTTGAGAAGTGACAGCGATTGACCACTCTTTCACTACAGGGGGAGGCGTAGGCAGGATGGGGGGCTTCGGAGTCACTACAGGGGGTTTAACCGGAGTGGGAGTGGGTTTGACCGGGGTAGGTTTCGGGACGGAAGGCGGGGTTGGTTTTTTGTCCAGGGTGATGGCAACCGTGTTATTCAACTTATCCTCTGAAAGGGTAAAATGACTGATTTGGGGAATATACCC